>JAISRN010000094.1 GCA_031273605.1 Spirochaetales bacterium
CCGGGATTTTAGGTAGTATATGACAATAGGATACTGGAAGAATATAAAGATGTACTCAATAGAAAAAAATTAAATATAAATACAGAATTAATAAATTTTATAATTGATTTCATAAATAACGAAGGGGAATATAGAATTGCGGAACCTCAAAGCATAAAATTAAAAGATGCGGATGATCAAATGTTTTATGAAGTATACAAGAGTGGAGAAATTGACTATTTAATAGCAGGAAACATAAAAGATTTTCCAAAAGAAAAAAACATAGTAACGCCAAAAGAATATATAGAATTAAATTATTCAACATAATAATAAATTCTTAACAAATAATATTGCCCGCCGCCTCTTATCCCGGCTTCCCCGGGCCCGTTTCTGCGGCGGCTGCGGCGGGAGCTTATCGATCTTTACCTGGAAGACCGTCTGGACACCTAAGAATTTTTAACCACGGACCACCCGGACACCACGGACAAGAGTACGGAAGAAATTTAACCGCAAAGTCGAATAAGTCGAATAAGATCCAATCAGCGGTTCTCCTTCTCACAACTAAATAATACAGACCTATGTCCAATCCCCCGTGTCTTTTGCCTCGTCGAACTGAATGGTAATGGTGTTGATGATATTGTGCTGCAGGGAAATAAGGCTCTGCAGGGATGACTGGCGGGGACTTTCGGAGGCGTTCCCGCTTTCCGGAACTAAAAGCTGGTATTCCGCAATATTAAGGGCCTTTGCCAGTTTGGTGATGGTCTTGGAGCTTATCCACCGTCGGCAGCCTTCGATATCATTCAGGGTTTGAGCCGACAGATCGGCCTTTTCCGCAAGTTTTTCCTGGGTGTACCCAAAATTTGTGCGATATTTTTTGATATTTCCGGCAAGCACCTTGCGAATAGGCTCCGAATCTATGGGCATACTATGAATTTTAGTGAATGAAAGCCCCTTGACAACTTGCTTTATTGAGTATATCGTAACATTGCTTATAGCCGGTATGAAAAAATGCACAACTTGACGGCAAGCGGCCGCCCGGCTCCTGAAGAGCGGGAATCTCATAAGGGGGAAACTTTTCAATGAAAAGGAGGCAACAATGAGTTTAGAGGATGATGTCAGAAAAGGTACATACGAAGGTCTCAACGACTATAAGAGAACACAGGAATGGAAGGCGAAAAACGCCGCCTATGCCGCCCACAAAGCGGACGTAGACGCCTATCGTACAAAGGTAAAATCTAACATCATGCCGGAGGCTGGAGAGCTTATCCGGAATGGCGACTACCTCGAAGCAGCTAATATAACGGGGAGGTTTCTTCTTGGATTTGAGTATGATGTTGAAATAGCCATCCTCATGGAAGATGCCCTGTATAAATGGGGAAATGCCTGTGCAGAGGGCGGCGGAAAATACCCCAAAGACAAAGCCAAGGCCATGGAAATCTGGAAAACTGCCGCGTGGTATGGGCATAGGGACGCCCGTAAGAAGCTCAAGTCTAGGGGCGCCCTATTCATCAAAGTGCGGCACCCTAGGTGGAGTCAGGAGAGCTGGTATACTATTTTCTTTGCCATAGCGATTGGTATAGGACTGTGCTTTTTCGCAGCGAAGCTGCTTAACATCTATGATGCATCATGGTATACCCAGCGCTTTATAATACGCTGGGTAACGAACATTGCGGTCTTTTGCGCGGGAGTTTTTGTTCCTTACATATATTGGTCTTCCGTTCCCCCTCTCTCCGCTCAATACTGGTTTAGTAGCGACTGGTCCGTGGAAAATCTCCGGAAGGTACGAGGGAAACCGAAACTGGAAGGGCCTTCAAAACCCCTCCTTGTCGCCATGTTGGCCGCCTCGTTTATAGGGTGGGCCCCCAAGTTGGTTGCGCTCCTTAGATGGGGCCTCAGGCTTACCCCCGCCTATAGATGGGCCATCGGGTTTGAGAGTTCTTTTGAGAGTTTTTATGAGAACTTTTTAAGCTTGTTAAAGTTTTAGCCAAAACCGTTATCTATACCGGGGCTGGATTTACGAGTCTTCTTCGTCAGGGGCAGGATTGTCTTTTGCCAACTCAGGAAAGAGTATTTTTACATAATCCCGTCTGCCGTAAAGAATACGGTCAACAAATACCGTCTTGTCTTCATAGCGATAAAAGGCAAGATACTTTCCACAAACCAGAAACCGGTAGCTGGTTTCAAAAGGAACTTTCGAGGCCAGACAGGGGCCAATACTGGGCATATCCTTCAAATTTTTTTAAGGACCGCGATTATTCGGGAAACTACATTAAAGGCGGCAACAGGATTTTCCAGCGTTTTCGCTATGTACGCTTTTATCTCCTCAAGGTCTTTTCTTGCTTCCGGAGATATGGACAACCTGTTCCTTGGGTAATGCCTAAAGCGGTCTCCATCTGAGGCCGTTCCAAAATGTCAGATTTTGGAACGGCAACCCCTGAAAATGGCACGTTTCGCAAGGCGCAAGCCAAAGTTCGCCTTTGGCGAACTTTAGGAAATAGCCGGAGCCAGTTTCAAAATAACCGATTTTGGAACTGGCTTGCCTGTTCTATGGTTTCCCAGCCTTGTTCTTCTCCGGCTTTTCGCCCCTTGAAAAGTTCGCCCATCAGTCTGATACTGGCTTCTGTTTTTTCGTAGTCCTCTATATCGAGGATGACATACCGTCTACGACCGTTTTTGGTAAGATACACAGGGGAACCAACCGCGATGTCTTGCAAGACTTCAGTCCAGTTTCTTAAATCTGATACTGGCTTGATAACCGGCATATTCGCTCCTTAGCTAATGCTGACATAAATATAGATTGATTCATCGATAAACGCAACACAGGAGCTTGAGGAGCAGGGGAGAAGGATCTCCCCGGTTTCCCGAAGGGGGTCCCGGGAAGCCCTGCCGCCGGACTTAAACCTGGTATTTTGGGCTAATTTCCGGATAAAAAAGGGATTATTCCTAAATTGAGAATTGCCTAAAAGCCTGCCAAAGCCTGCCAAATAAGCCCTTTTCATTTTGTCCGGTTTTTGATACAATAAAAGGGGCTGGCGGTTTTTCTCGAAAGCCGGTCCTCATCATCACCGGGAGTTGTCAAGTTGGAGCAAAAAATCGTTATGGAGGGCGGGAAACTCCGGGTTCCCGATCATCCTGTGATTCCCTATATCGAAGGCGACGGAACGGGGCCGGATATTTGGGCCGCCGCCCGCCGGGTTTTGGAGGCGGCGGTCGCCCGGGCCTACCAGGGGGGCCGGAGCCTGGAGTTTAAGGAGCTTAAGGCGGGAGAAACGGCCCAGGCTGAAACCGGCCAGGCCCTGCCCCCGGAGACCCTGGAGGCTTTTAAGGACTACCTGGTGGGTATCAAGGGGCCCCTCACTACCCCGGTGGGGGGGGGAATGAGGAGCCTGAACGTTACCCTGCGGCAAAAACTCGATCTCTACGTCTGTCTTAGGCCGGTCAAATACTATCCGGGAATCCCCAGCCCGGTAAAGGACCCCCAGGGGGTGGACATGGTGGTTTTTCGGGAAAATACCGAGGACCTTTACGCCGGGATGGAGATGGCCGCGGAAGACCCCGCCACCCCCCGGCTCCGGGCCGCCTTAAAGGAGGCCGCCGGCTGGGACATCCGGCCGGACTCAGGGATTGGGATTAAGCCCATCAGCCGGTTTGCCTCGGAGCGGCTTATCCGGGCGGCCCTGGAGTACGCCCTTGAGGCCGGCCGCCCCTCCGTAACCCTGGTGCACAAGGGCAACATTATGAAGTACACCGAAGGGGCCTTCCGGGAGTGGGGCTACGAGCTGGCAAAAAGGGAATTCGGCGGCCGGGTTATTTCCGGGGCGGAGATGCCTCCGGGGGCGGAAATTCCTCCCGGCAAGGTACTGCTAAAGGACCACATTGCCGACTCCTTCCTTCAACAAATTCTCACCCGGCCCGGGGACTTTGACGTTATTGCCACCATGAACCTAAACGGCGACTACATTTCCGACGCCTTAGCCGCCCAGGTGGGGGGCATCGGCATTGCTCCGGGGGCCAACATCAACTACCTCACCGGGACGGCCATCTTTGAAGCCACCCACGGCACCGCCCCCAAGTACGCCGGGCTTAACAAGGTCAACCCCAGTTCGGAGATCCTTTCGGGCAGGATGATGCTGGAATACCTGGGCTGGCACGAGGCGGCGGACCTCATCGAAAAAGGAATAATCCGGGCCATAGGGGCAAAAAAGGTAACCTACGATTTTGCCCGGCTTATGGAGGGAGCGGAAGAGCTTTCAACCTCCGCCTTTGGGGAAGAGATCATTAAGGGAATGGCCCCATGAGGAGGTTCGTTCTTAAAAAATACCTGGGAATCCTGGCGGGCCTTTTTATGATTCTAACCGGGGCCTGTATTCTCCTGTGGACCGTGGGAAAGGTCTCCCTGGCCCTTTCGGTGTTTCCCCTCCTGGTGGCGGGGTTTGGTATTCTGGGGCTCTACCTTTACTTTACGGAAAATGTCTCCATAGCCCTGTTTATGGGAATGTCCTGCCTGTTCCTCTCCCTTTTTAGCGGAATACACCGGATTTTCCCTCAATACTACCTCAAATCCGCCTGGCCCTTAGTTCTCTTTATCATCGGCATTGCCCTTCTTATTTTTTCCCTTCGCAAGTTCCGAAAAAGGCGGATAGCATTTTTAATTCCCGCCCTGGCCTTTATTTTTTTGGCCCTCCTGTTTCTGCTGTTTAGCTTTAAACTTATTAAAATGAGCTTTTTGGATTTTGTTAAAATCTGGTGGCCTGGGGTAATTCTGTTACTGGGGATGACTCTTTTGTTTTCTTCTATTAAGAAGAACATAAAGAACAACAAGAACTAGTTTCCGGCCCCTTGGGGTTTATGAAGAAGGGTGGCTTATTCATTATTATTATCTCCTTTTTTTTTGCCGCCGGCTGCGCTTCCGGTTCATCCTCCCCGGGAAGGTCTACCCAAGCCCAGGGGGGGGGGAACCATCTGGAAGAAGCCCGGGACGCCATTGCTATCGGTTCGCCGGAACAGCTCAACCACGCCATCAGTCTCCTTTCCGCCGGCGGCGCTTCGGAAGCCGGGGAGGAGCTAAAGGGGCTGGCAAGTTTTTTTTTAAGAACCCTTTATCCCTTAACCCCCGGAGCGGAACTTCAGATTCCCATTTCCCAGGGGAGCTTTTGGGCCCCCATCCTAAGGGCGGTGGAAGCGGGGCAGTGGCCCCAGGTTGCGCCGGCCAACGTTTCCTTTCTTACCAGCCTCGTTTCCCCGGTGGCCATCCTCTTTACCCAGTCGGAAACCATCTATGCCCAGGCCGAAGAAACCCTCCGTCAGCTCATTCAGCTTAACCCCGCCTCGGTGCTTCCCGCCTACCTTTCGGGCCGGCTTGGGGAAAAGCGGGGGCAGGACGAGGCGGCCATGACAAACTACCGGCGGGCCTTGGAACTGGACCCCTCCTGCTACCCCGCGGAGCTGGGGCTTTCCCGAATCCTGATCCGCCAGGGCCAGGGCGAGGAGGCTCTGCCCCGGTTAAACCGCCTGGCCGGCCTTTATCCCCGCAGCCCGGAGATCCTGGGGGCTTTGGCGGAGGCCTACTTTTCCCAGGGTTCCTACGAGCAGGCCCTGACCACCGTTACCGACGCCCTCATCCCGGTTCCCGACAACGAGTCCCTCCTCTTTCTCAGGGCCCGGATTCTGGAACGGATGGGGCGGCTGGACCAGGCTTCCCGGATTCTTTCAATAGTAGAGAGGTCCCTGCCCAACGATCCGGAGGTGATCCTTCTCCGGGTCCGGTTAAACCGGGACGGGGGAAACAATGCCCAGGCCCTGGCCCAGATCCGCCGGGCCTACGAAATGTATCCCCAGCGGGAGGACATTGAAAGCCTGTACGGTGAACTCCTCATTGCCGCGGGGGATGTTCAGGCGGGAAGGGACCTGCTGAACCAGACCGGCCGGGCCTCCGGAGACGGGGAGCACCTGGCTTCCCTGGATATTCTCCTGAAGGACGCCGTGGCCTCCCTCCTGTGGGCCGAAGCCCAGGGCTACTCCAACCGCATCCTGGAACACCGGCGGGGGCTTGCGGACCTCCTGACCGCCCGGGAGATTGCCCAGGCCCTGAACGATACGGCGGGGGTTCAGGCCCTGGAAACCGAACTCTTTCAACAGTTCTCCGGGGACCCCCAGGTACAGATGATCAGAATCCGCAGCCTCATCCAGCGGGGGCAGTTGATTCAGGCCAGGGAGCTCATCCAACAGGCCCTTCAGACTTCCGGGAGTTTCTCCCGCCGGTCAACCCTCTATTATCTGTTGAGCCTGACCCTTGCCGGGGAAACCGAAAAAATTGAAGCCCTCCGGAGCGCCCTCCTGGAAGACCTGGAAAACCGGGACGCCCTGGTGGAGCTTTCCCGAATCTACGCGGCCCGCCGGGATTACCGCAACGCCCTGCGCTACCTCCGCCAGGCGACCCAGTTAGCCCCTTCCGACCAGGCCCTTCAGCAAGAACTGAGGGATCTGGAAAGGCGGGCCCAGTGAAGCCCTTCCTTCTTGCCGCGGCCTGGCTTTTGCCGGCCCTGATCCTGGGGGGCCAAACCCTTCCGGAGGCCCCTCCCCAGCCGGCCCCTTTTCCGCCGACCCCTTCCCAGGGGGTCCCCTTTCCGGAGGCCCTCCCCGAGCCGCCCCTTTCTTCCCTTCCCCTTCCCGCCGAAACAAGGGGGAATCCCCCAGCGCCGGGGAGCTTTCTGGCGCCTCCGGGACCCAGTTGGGATCAGGCGGTAAGCGCCCTGGGGTGGACTCTGGAGGAGGCGTACCGGAATCTGGGGGTTCCCTCCCGGGTGTATCCCCTCCGGGGCGGGGAAGACTGGCAGGACGACGTGGTCTTTTACTACGGCAGTTGGGGGATAAGCCTTTTCTGGTTTAGGGACCGGGTTTGGGCGGTTCGTTTTGATTCCGGCTTTCGGGGGATGATCGGGCTTTTAAGCCTGGGCCTAAACCGGGAGCAGGCCGCCTTGAGCCTGGGTTCGCCCCCCCAGGCCGGGGAAGCCGATTGGGAGGTCTTTTTTTTAGGGGGATACGACTTTCCCGTCCGTCTTCAGATTTACTATCAGGACGAAAAAGCCTGGGACCTCTATCTTTACCGGGGAGATTACTAGGAGGTGGGAATGATCTGCCTTTGCCTTACGGGAAAAACCATCCCGGAAAATCTCCGGCTCCGGCAAACCTGGGGAGACCGGGCGGGGGCCTTTGAGTTTAGGGGAGACGCCCTCCTGGAGACCGAGGTGGAAGGGGCCCGGTCTTTCCTGGGGGCCATTGAAAAACCCCTCATCCTTACCGTCCGGCGGCGGGCGGAGGGTCCCGGGGAAGCCCGGCGGCTTTCCCGGCTTTCCCGGCTGGCGGGGTTTTTGCTGGATTCCCCGGGCTCCCTGGAAGGCCGCTTCGTGGACCTGGAGGAGGACCTTCCCCCCCAGGACTGGGAAGAAAGGTGGCTTTCCCGGGGGGGGAAGGTGATTCGGTCCTTCCACGATTTTTCCGGAACCCCCGCCGGCCTTACCGGGCGGGTCCGGGGGCTGCCCCGCCGGCCCGGGGAGATTCCCAAGGCCGCGGTCTGGCCCAAAACCGGGGAGGACCTCCTGCAAATTTTCCGGACCTGCCGCGAGCTGGAACCGGGCCCCCGGATCGTCCTGGGCATGGGCGCCCTGGGGCTGCCCACCCGAATCTTAGGCCGCAAACTGGGCGCCCTCTTTACCTACGCCTCCGCCCCCGGCTATTCCGCAGCCCCCGGGCAGTTGGACCCGGAAACCCTGGAAGACCTCTACGGCTTCTCCGGGCTTTCCGGCAATCCCCGGCTCTTTGCTCTTTTGGGATTTCCCGCCCTGCAAAGCCTTTCCCCGGCCATTCACAACCGGGGCTTCCGCGCCTTAGGGCTGGACGGAGTTTACCTTCCCCTGGAGATGGAAGACCCGCTGCCCTTCCTGGCCCAGGCTCAGGAGGCCGGGTTTGCCGGGTTTTCCGTAACCCATCCCCATAAGGAAAAGGTTCTGCCCCTGCTCTCCTTCGCCTCCCCCCAGGTCCGGGAAATCGGGGCCTGCAACACCCTCATCGGTCCCGGCTGCGGGGGATACCGGGGGGAACTTTCCTCAACCCCCGGGGGCTGGCAGGGACACAACACCGACGCCGAAGGCTTCTCCGCCCCCCTCGCCGCCCTCTGGGGAAGGGAAGATTTTCACGGCCTGGCCGCCCGAATCATAGGCGCCGGGGGAGCGGCGGGGGCGGCGGCCTGGGAGCTGAAACGCCGGGGAGCGGAGGTGCGGCTTTACAACCGCAGCGCCCCCCGGGCCCAGGCCCTGGCC
This sequence comes from Spirochaetales bacterium, assembly GCA_031273605.1. Lineage (GTDB taxonomy): Bacteria > Spirochaetota > Spirochaetia > UBA9216 > UBA9216 > JAISRN01. Next base: position 8,298 of record JAISRN010000094.1, read on the forward strand.
CGGCGGCTGGACCTAAGCTGGGGCCTTCTGGGGGACCCCCCGGGGGCAAACCTGCCGGGGGGGGACCTTTTGGTAAACGCGACCCCCGCGGGCCTCACCGGGGAAGACCCGGTTCCGGGGCTGTCCTTTGATCCCGGAGAACTGGTTTACGATCTCACCTACCGGGAAGGCGGAACCCCCTTCCTGGCCCGGGCGCAGGGGGCGGGCTGCCGGACCCTGGGGGGCGGACCCATGCTCTTTGCCCAGGCCAAACTCCAGTTTAAGCTCTTTACCGGCAGGGAGTATCCCTTTCCCCGCCCGCCCTGGGACAGGGACGCTCAATTTAATTCATAGAAGAAAAATTATCATTAACAATAATTAATAAGAATTAACACAAAAATAATTCTTACCAGGCCCGCGATCTTTTTGTTTGACAATTCTCTATTCTCCCCCTAAACTTAAATTTGTTCTTTTATAAATTCTTAATAAGGAGATTTTATTATGGCAGTAAAAGAAAACACCCAGCGAAAAACGCCTGCTGGTCTGTACGAACTGACGGACTCCGCCAGGGAAAGCCTCTCACAAAACGCATACTACAACGAAGACTTGGCCCCCACCAAACTGGGCCAGCGGACCTGGAACACCTACCACATTGCGGCCCTCTGGATCGGCATGAGCGTGTGTCTGCCCACTTACATGATGGCCTCCAGCGGCATGAGTCTGGGCCTATCATGGTGGCAGTCCCTTCTGAACATCCTGATCGGCAACCTGATCGTTCTTATTCCCATGCAGCTTAACTCCCATGCGGGAACAAAATACGGGATACCCTTCCCGGTTTTTGCCCGCCTGTCCTTCGGCATCCGGGGGGCCCACCTGGCCGCCATTGCCCGGGCCATTGTGGCCGCCGGCTGGTTTGGTATTCAGTGCTGGATTGGCGGCGCGGCCATCAACACCATCATCTCCGCCTTTAGCGCCTCCTGGGCGGCTTGGGCAGGGGGACAATGGGCTTCCTTCTTCCTGTTCTGGGGAATCAGCACCTTTGTCGCGTGGTCGGGACCGGATGCAATTAAGTTCATGGAATCCTGGGGCGCCCCCATTTTAGGCATCCTCTCCGTGGCCCTGATGATCTGGGCCGTGGCGGCGGTTAAAAACGTCAACGGCAGCATAAGCCAGATCTTCAACCAGCCGGCCACCTATGCGCCGGGGACCTTCTGGAAGATCTTCCTTCCCGTTCTAACCGCCAACATTGGTTTCTGGGCTACCCTAGCCCTCAACATCCCCGACTTTAGCCGTTACGCGAAAAGCCAAAAGGATCAGCTTACCGGGCAGCTCATCGGTCTGCCCCCCTCCATGGCCGCCTTTGCCTTTGTGGGCGTCTTTGTTACCGGCGCCTGCGTGGTGGCCTTTGGGGAAGCCATTTGGGATCCCTCCCTGGTTATCGCCAGGATCGACAACCCCATTGCCGCCGTCCTGGGCGCCCTGGGCATCGCCATCGCCACCATGACCACCAACATTGCCGCCAACGTGGTGGCCCCGGCCAACGGTATCTCCAACATCAGCCCCAAAAGAATATCCTACCGGACCGGCGCTTTAATCACCGGCCTTGCCGGGGTAGCCATCATGCCCTGGAGGCTCTTAAGCTCCGCTTCGGGCTACATCTTCAACTGGCTGGGAACCTACGCGCTTTTCCTGGGACCCCTGGCGGGAATCTACATTGCCGACTACTACATCTACCGGAAGAAGACCATCGACCTTTACGATCTCTTTTCCGGAACGGGCGGCCGCTACTGGTACAAAAACGGTTTTAACCTCCGGGCTATCTGTGTTTGGATTATCACCTGTATCCCCGCGGTTCTGGGAAAATTCATCCCGGCCCTGTCCTTCTTTGCCGACAACGGCTGGGTGGTCGGGTTTGTCCTTGCCATCGTTCTGTATCCTCTGTTTATGAAGAATCAGAGCGAAACCCTCTTAACTGAAAGCGAAGAAAAAACCATTACCCAGGAGGCCTAATTTTGAGTACGGTTAATAAAGCGCCTTATTTGGAAGAGGCGGTTCAACCTTTTACCCCCCGGACGGCCATGGAAGAAGCGGCCCGCTGCCTCCTGTGCCACGAGCCGCCCTGCAGCGATTCCTGCCCCGCGGGAACCAATCCGGGGAAGTTCATCCGGTCCATCCGGTTTAGGAATGTGAAGGGGGCGGCGGAAACTATCCGGGAAGCCAACGTCCTGGGGGGCGTCTGCGCCCGGGTCTGCCCCACGGATAAGCTGTGCGAGGAGGCCTGCAGCCGGACGGGCATTGACCGGCCTATTGAAATTGGCCGGCTTCAGCGTTTCGTTACCGATCAGGAAAAGATCTTTGGAATGGAGATCCTCAAGAAAGGGCCGGCCAAAAACAAAAAGATTGCCTGCGTCGGTTCCGGCCCCGTCAGCCTGGCCTGCGCCGCCGCCCTGGCCGCAGCGGGTTATCAGGTTGTCATTTATGAACAAAAACCGGAGCCCGGCGGCGTTCTTACCTACGGCATCATCCCTTCCCGGCTTCCCAAGGAAGTTGTGGAACAGGAAATTGGCCGGATAAAAAAGCTGGGGGTGGAATTTAAACTGGGCGCCAAGATAGGCCGGGACTTAAGCCTGGAGGCCCTTAAATCGCAGTTTGACGCGGTGTTCCTGGGCCTGGGTCTCTGGGGAGGCAAGCTGCCGGCCCTGGAAGGAATCGACTTAAAGGGAGTTTACTCCGCGGTGGATTACCTTTCCCAGGCCAAGGATTCCGGAGGCCGGGAGCTGGCAGCGGAACGGGCGGTGATTATCGGCGGCGGCGATGTAGCCATGGACTGCGCTTCCACGGCCAAACAGTTGGGCGCCAAAACCACCATTGTTTACCGCCGCACCTTAGAAGACGCCCCGGCCAATGCGGCGGAGGTTAAGTTTGTCCAGTCCCTGGGGGTGGGTTTTATCTTTCAGTTTACCCCGTCCAAGATTTTGGGCAAAGACGGAAAGGTCTGCGGCTTTGAGGCCAAGGGAACAGACGGGGAATCCGAGCTGCGGCTAAAGGCGGATCAGGTGATCTTTGCCATTGGTCAGGCCCCGGAAGAAATCCTGCTTTCGGAAAAGCTGGAGCTAACGGACAAAAAACTCATCAAGATTAACGATGAGAATCACAGTACCAGCCTCAAGGGAGTCTTTGCCGCAGGAGATGCGGTCAACGGCGGTAAAACCGTGGTTCAGGCGGTGGCGGAAGGGAAAACAGCAGCCTTCGCCATTATGTCCTATTTGACCGGGGAGGCAAAGTAATGGCTTTAAAGAAAGATCTTTCTATTAACTACCTGGGGGTTAAGTTTGAAAACCCCTTCTGCCTTTCCTCATCCCCTGTGGGGAGCGACTACGATATGTGCGCCAAGGCTCTGGAAGCCGGCTGGGGCGGCATTGTGTTTAAGACCATCGGTATTTTTATTGCCGATGAGGTTTCGCCCCGGTTTGACATTGTCAATAAAGAAGGGCATCCCTTTGTGGGCTTCAAAAATTTGGAACAAATTTCCGATAAGAGCGTAGAGGCCAACCTCAAGTGCATTGAAAAAATTAAAAAAAACTTTCCCCACAAACCAATGATTGCCAGCGTTATGGGCTCTTCCCCCGAAGAATGGAAACAGTTGGCGGAAATGGTAACCCAGGCCGGGGCGGACATAATTGAATGTAACTTTTCCTGTCCCCAGATGACCAGCCATACCATGGGTTCCGATGTGGGCACCAATTTGGAACTGGTTCGGGAGTACTCCCGGGCTACCTCCCAGGCTACCAAGCTGCCGGTGATTGCCAAGATGACCCCCAACCTGACCAACATTGAAGGCCCCGCCCTGGCGGCTATCGAAGGGGGCGCCAAGAGCATCTCCGCCATCAACACCGTAAAGAGCATTACCAGCGTTGACACCGATCTTTTCTGCTCCGTTCCCGTGGTAGACGGCAAGTCCGCCATCGGGGGATATTCCGGCGCCGCCATTAAGCCCATTGCCCTGCGCTTCATAGCCAACCTGGCCCAGTACGATAAGCTAAAGGGGGTGGAAATCTCCGGCATCGGCGGCATCGAAACCTGGCGGGACGCGGTGGAGTTTCTCCTGCTGGGCGCCCGGAACCTTCAGGTAACCACGGGGATCATGCAGTACGGCTACCGTATCGTGGAAGACATGATTTCCGGCGTTTCCCACTACATGGACGAGAAGGGCTTTAACAGCCTGGAGGATTTTATCGGCAAGGCCCTGACTAATCTTACCGGCGCGGACAACCTTAACCGGGACTACAAGGCCCCCGTCAAAATTAACGCCGAAGCCTGCATCGGCTGCGGCCGGTGCTACATTTCCTGCTACGACGCCGCCCACCAGGCTATTGACTGGGATGGGGAGAAGCGCCGGCCGGCGGTCAGCGACCGCTGCGTGGGCTGCCACCTTTGCTTAAACGTCTGCCCTGTTCAGGGGGTTATCCTCCCCGGGGAAATTGAGTTTAAGGAAGGACGGACAAAGCGGCCGGTTACCATCAAAACCAAGTACGAATAGGAGGCAAACCATGTTTGATTTGATAATTAAAAACGGAACGGTGATCACCCCCAAGGAATCTTTTAAGGCGGATCTGGCCGTAACGGGGGGAAAGATCGCCTGCCTGGGTCAGGGGCTGGAAGGCGCTAAGGAAGTTTATGACGCGGAAGGCAAGTTTATCCTTCCCGGGGGTATTGATGTTCACACCCATCTGGCCATGCCCTTCGGCGGAACCGTTTCTTCGGACGATTACTTTACCGGCACCCGGGCCGCCGCCTGCGGCGGAGTAACCACGGTGTTTGATTATGTGATCCAGCGCAAAGGGCAGGGCCTGGTGGAAGCCGCGGACCTGCGCTTAAAAATGGCCGAACCCGAAGCCTGCGTAGACTTTGCCTTTCATGTGGCCATTACGGATTTAAATGACAAAATATTAAACGAGATCACCAGCTGCATTGCCTACGGTATTCCGAGCTTTAAGGTTTTTACGGTTTACAAAAAAGAAGGCATGATGGTTGATGACGGCGTGCTGGTAAAGCTCCTGGAAAAATCCGCTCAGGTGGGGGCCCTTATCAATGTCCACGCGGAAAACCCCGATGTTATCGACATGCGCATAGAGCAGTTTTTAAAGGAAGGCAAAACTTCCGCCTGGTACCACTACCTAAGCCGCCCGGAATTTGTCGAAGCCGAGGCGGACAAGCGGGTGATCCACTGGGCCAAATCCCTCAATGCCCCCCTCTACATTGTGCATCTCGCCAACAAGGAAGGGATGGAAGAGGTGATCAGGGCCAAGGATGAGGGGTATCCCATTTACGCCGAAACCTGTCCCCAGTACCTGGCCTTTACCTGCGATGTTTACAAGCGGGAAGACGGGCGCAACTTTGTCTGCTCCCCGCCCATGAAAGGCCAGGAAAGTCAGGACGCCCTGTGGCAGGGGATCCGCTCCGGAGATATTGACACCGTGGCCACGGATCACTGTCCCTTTACGAGCGCCGAAAAGGATTGGGGGAAAGACAACTTTACCAAGATTCCCAACGGCTGCATGGGCATTGAAAATCTCTACCCCTACCTGCTGGATGCCGCCGGCAAGGGCCGCCTAAGCTACAACCGCGCCGTGGAACTGGTCAGCGCCAACCCCGCCAAGCTCTTTGGCCTGGCGGGCCGCAAGGGCAGCCTGCAGCCCGGCTTTGATGCGGATGTGGTGGTTTACGACCCCAAGAAGGATTTTACCATCAAGCAAACTACCATGCACTCCGCCACGGATTACACCATCTGGGAAGGCACACAGCTAAAGGGCTATCCCGTGAGAACCTACTCCCGGGGAAGCCTGGTTTATAAGGATGGGGAATTCTTAGGACAGAAAGGGTACGGAAAGTATCTGAAACGGAACCCCCGATCTTAACTTAATTATTCTTTAACGAAAGCCGCCTTTTTTTAGGCGGCTTTTTTTATCATAGGAGCGCGGGCCAAAATTTTTTAACCTGGTTGTGAGAAAGGATGAAGTTACCCCTATCCCTCCGTCCGGACACCGGGGGCCGGGTTTATTTTTCCTCTTGGCCGGTCATCCCGGACCAACAGAAACAAAAAGGCCGAGAGGGTCAGAACCGAGGCGGCGGGAATCCAGGCTAAGGGAATGGAGCGGCTTTCCGCCAAAAAACCCGCCGCCAGGACTCCCGGAAAAGAGCCGATATAAATAAACAACGAGGCAACGGACAGAAAGGTGGCCCGGGCCGGGGAGGGAATCAGCCGGTGAAACAGGGCCTCCTGGGGGGAATTTCCCAGGCCGTTATGGCTAAAAAGAATCAGATACACCGCCGAAAAAAGAAGGGGGCCCCGGATTCCCGCCAGCAAAAAGAAATAGGCCCCCATAAAAAACCGGCCCAGGAACAAAACCCTGGGGTAATTTTGTTTAAAAAGCCGGCAAATTCCCGGGGCCGCCAGGTTGCCCGCCATACCGGCAAAAAAATATCCCATGGACAAAAGCCCGAAGACCCAGGTTCCCGTTTCCGGCGGCAGGATGGCCCGGAACCGGGGCTGCCAGAGTTGTTCCAGGGCGGATATGCCAAAGCCCCAGGCCAAATTAGCCAGAAGAATAAGGAAAATTCCCCGGCCCCGCCGGGGTTCCCTCAAAACCTGCTTAAAAACGGTCCCCAGGGCGCCGGCTTTTCCCGAAAACCCCTGGGTTAGGCCCGCTTCCCGGCCGGCGGAATTTTTAGCAGAATCCCCTTCAATAAAAAACCAAACAAAAAGAAAACCGCTTGTGTTTAAGGCCACATTCAAAATAAGGTTTAAGCCAAAGGGCCCCAGGCTTTGGCTTAAAGGGGCGGAGGCAAACCAATCCGGCAGAAGGCCGCCGGTAAGGGTTCCCAGGGCCAGACTGAACAGGGTTACGGTGTTGGTAGCCGCCAGGGTCTTCTGCAAATTCCCCTCCGGCGACTGTTTCTGATACTCATCCACAAACCAGGCTTCCAGACTCCCCGAGGAGAGGGCCCGGCTAATTCCGCCGCAGATCTGGGCCAGCATCAACAAGATCAGAGACCGGGAAAAAAGCATAAGGGTTGATGAGGCCAAAATAAAAAGCTGGGAAAGAAGGTAGATCCGTCTGCGCCCCCAGAGATCCGCCAGGGTTCCGGAGGGCAGTTCTAAAATAATGATGGCCGCCGAATAAACCGCCATAACCAGGGAACACTGGGAAAGGGTAAGCCCCCGGCTCTGCATAAAAAGAATCGAAATAGGAATGATCATCCCCAGGGGAAACCAGAAAAAAAACAATACCGCCGAGTAACGCAAAACTAAATGCTTTTTCATTGGTGGCGCTCCCACATATTTTGGGCCTGGGGAAAGGTTTGCCGAAACCGCCGGGCAAAGCGGGAGGAAATTTCCTCTAAAGCCGTCCCTAGGGCCGGCGGCAGGGTTAAGCCGGAGGCCCCGGCGTTTTGTTTAAGCTGTTCCCGGTTTTTGGCGCCGGTATAAACCACCCCAAGCCCCCGGCCCGGCGCCAGGAGCCAGGCCAGGGCCGCCTGGGCGAAACTGATCCCCTCCCCCAGGGCGGCCGCCCGGTGAAAATCCTCCCAAAACTCCAGAAGGGCGGCCCGGATCTCCGGACGGCTCAACCATAGCTTCCGGCGGCCGTCGGCGTAGTTTCCGGGAGGGCCGGTCAAATAACCCTGGGCCAGGGGGCTGTAAACGCTTAAAGGGATTCCCGCCTCCCGGCACAGGGGGAAAATTTCCCCCTCGGGCAGCCGCCAAAGAAGGCTGTAGGGGCACTGACAGTCATCTATCCGGCCCCAGCGGAGGGCCTCCCGGAGGTCTTCCGGAGAAAAATTGCTCACCCCCACCCGGCGGATCAGGCCCTTCTCCCGGACCGCCTCCAGGGATTCCATAATTTTAGCCAGGGGATAGCGGGGATTGGGCCAGTGGATATAAAGGGTTTCAACACTGTCCCGGAGGAGTCGGTTAAGGCTTCGGCGGAGGGTTTTCTCAACATTCTCCGCCAGGGTGGGGTAAAACTTGGTGGAAACCCGAACCGCCTCCCCCTTCCCCCTGAGGGCCTGCCCCAAAAGCTGCTCCGCCCGGCCCCTGCCGTAGGCCGGAGCGGTGTCAAAATCCCGAATCCCTAATTCCAGGGCCAGGGAAATAACCTTTTTAGCCTCCCCCTCCTCTCCGGCCTGCCAGTAATCGCCGCCCCAGCGCCAGGTGCCCAAACCCAGCCGCGGTTCAGGAACCCCAGGGGCAGGTTCCGGTCCGGCGGCCCCGGTGGAAAGTGGTAAGCTCATGGGCAGCATTATATCCCTTCCCCCCGCCGCTGTCCATGCAGCCTGTCCGTCCTTCCAATTTAGAAACCACGACCACCCAAGGAAGAATAACCACTTTTTCCCAAAAAGAGAAAAAAAGTCGACCACACAGGTAAATTGGGAATCCCTGCCGGTTTTTAGGGAGAAAAAATTTCCGGAGAATTTGCCCGGCCAAAGGTGTACTTGGAGTTCGGCACAATATGCCAGTCGTCCTTGCTGTTGGTGTCGGTACCGGCGGTATCCCGGTTAAGGGAGCGGGTAGCCGTGGAATCTTCGGGATTAATGGCATCCGCCTCAGGGAGAATCTCCGCCCCCTGAACCTCCCACCCGCCCTGGGCCGCCAGGTATTCCGCCTGGGCCAGGGTGGCCGCGCTGCCGAAGCCCCGGTACCGGGCCGCGGTGGCGGAGTTTCCCGTGGAGTAAACCACCCCGTCTATCAGCGGCCCGCCGGGGTACAGACAAAGGCTCAACACCCCGTGGCTGTTAGGCAGACCGTCTCCTCCGGGAACCCAAAAATCCCGGTACCCCGGCCCGGCGTCTAAACCTCCGGAGGCCCCAAGATCGGCGCCGGTTTCATTTTGCTCTCCGGGAATTCCCTGGGGCTTAAAGTGGATCACCACATACTCCCCCTCGGTTAACTCTACCGATGGAAAGATAAAACGATCCTTGTAGTCGTTCTGAACCCCTTCCAACAGCGCCATTCCCGCGGCATTGCCGGAACTCAAAACCCGCAGTTCCACCACATCAGGGTGGGTTGTCGAACCCTCCACGGTAAACTCATTGATGATCATGACCGGGGGCGAAGGATTGTAGCCGTAAAAGTAGCAGAGAAAACTTAAACTGTTTTCCCGCTTATCCTGCACCCGGCCTTCCAAGGGGTAGGCCGTTCCGGGAATCTGGGAATGCTCCAATTCCACAATCAGCCGGTTTTCTTCTACCCTGTATCCGGCCAGGCTCAGGGACGGAGGCGGAAAAAGTTCCGCCTCAGAATCGATAGCTTCATCAAAAGTCAGTTCCACCGTTAGGGCGTCCGGGGCGCCGGCCAGAACCAGGACCGGGGGTTTTAAGTCCATGTCCGCAAAGCTCCGGTAGTCCGGCAATTGTCCGCAGGTCCCCAGGAGAATCATTCCCCCCAGGATGGTCAGCCCGAACAGCCTGCGGGGTGGTTGTTTGTTTTTCATACCTTCCTCCTGACTCTAGGGACTAGGCAAACCGGATTGTTGCTTCGGCTTTTAGCAAAAAAATAGGGGATGGTTGCGGCGGGGTTGTCCAGTCCGCCCTTTTACGTTTTTTCGGTTATTTTTTATGGGTTTAGCCTGAAGGGCGAAGTATTAGACCCCACTGCGAATAAATGAGGCGGGCATCAGGAGGAAAGTGGAAAAAGGGGGGGCTGGATTCCGGGTAGTTTCCGCAAAATGCAGCTTTTTCTTTC
>JAISRN010000086.1 GCA_031273605.1 Spirochaetales bacterium
AACAGGGCCTTATTCAGGGCGGCCAGGATTTGGTTAAGGGTTTCCCGGTCAACGTCCAGGAGAAAGTTCCGGTCCCCCCGCTCCGGCGGCCCTGCGGGCTTGCTCCCGGTCTGAAAGAGGGTCTGCGGCTCAACCGGCAGCCCCAGGGCCTTCCGGGCGTCCTTCCAGAAGGTTTCATACCAGGCCGCATCTCCGGCGGAGGGAACCGCGGATTCCCCCTGATTTTCGTAAGCCTCCCGGAAATCCTGCCAGGTGTCATACCGGGCCGCGTCCTCAAGGAGGCTTTCATCGAGTTGAAAGAGGGTAGAGGGATTGTTATTTTTGGGGAGCTGGGGGCTTACTTGTTGCGGGTTACCAGGGGTTTCACGTCCTTGAACGCTTCCTTGCAGAATTCGTGGATTTCCCTGCTGTCTTGCCTGAGCGATTCGATTTCTTGCGGCGTCAAGGGACCCGGCTGCCAGGAGCGTTCGGGCTTCTGATTCGGTAAGGGCGCGGTATTCTCCGCCATATAAGCCTTCCTCCTGTAAGAACTGCTGTAATAATTCTACACCGTATCTGCTTTCAAGGTCAAGCCTTGTTTTTTCTGAAAGGGCGATATTCGTGCTGAATTGAGCGGCGCCCATGCTCACCATGTCCACTACTTCGCCGCCGTTCATTTCTATGTAGCGGCGCAGTTCGCCAAAGGTGCCGCCGCCGGTAACCACGTCGTCAACCAGTATATATTTACGGCCCTGCTGTACCTCGCCGTCAAACTGCGCCCTGTTCGCCATGCGGCGCCATGCGTCGCTGCCGGTATGCCCCGCCTTTACAGACTGGACAATATCAGTATCAACTTCAAGCCCGGTTGCCTTGGCTATGTATTCGGATAATACTCTTGGTATGGCGTTTCTCCCGCTCCGCTCCTCCGCGTGAACGCCAACCACAATAGCGTCCGGGTGTTTTTCCCCCAGGGCCTTTAGTTTTTCCTGCTGCCCCTTGCCGCCCATAATGTCCAGCACTAGCCGGGCTGCCGCGTCCCGGTCCCCTGCCTTGGCCGCCGCATAATCCCCGTGGGCCTTCATTTTGGCAACCGTGGACATCTGGGTAACATTCGGAAAGTTTTCAGGCCAGGGCTTGCCGGGGGTGGAAGGTTCTTCGGTCTGAAACAGGGTCTGGGCAATTTCTATTTCGCTGTCATCAAAAATCACATAGTTGTAAGAGCCTTTGCCGGCCGCCCGGCTGGAACCGTCCAGATAGCGCAGACCGGGGATGCCGACCGACAGAAGCGCCTCGGATGCCGCTTTGTCGCTCCCTGTATCGCGAGACAATGCATTATACAGACCATCGCCGGATGTGTTTTCAAAGGGCTGTAAGGATTCCGTAAAAACTCCTGGCGGCATACTTTTCGCCAGATTTTTCAGCGCAGCCTTTACCTTTTCCGGCTGTTCGCTTAAAGGCTTGTCCCAGTCCAGCAGTTCATCATCTTCGGGGATGGATACTTCGTAAAGATGGCCGGCTTCATAACCAATGTCTTTGCCAAGAATTTTTAATGCTTCTTTATCCAGCTTAATAAGTTCTTTGCTGTGCTTGTCATTAAGTATGGCCATTTGTATGTCGGTCTTTGCGGCTTCAATGTTCCCGTCTTCCCCTTCAAGGGTTACCAGCGCATAAAAAAGAGGGCCTTCCGTATCAACAGGCTCATTAAACTCTGTTCCGGCTACCGTCCCATAGACTTGTGTATTTCTGTGATCCCGCTGATAGGTTATCCCGTCAATTGTTATTTTGGGTAAGGATAGATTCTTGCGGTAATGGTCCGCTATCTCTTTTCTCCCCGCAAAATAAAGCCCCCAGCCGTAAGCCTGTGCCCCTTCCCCGGTCCCTATCTTTTCGGTACTGAACCGGTCAACCTGATGGGGAGTTCCGTGATAGGCGGCCTGAAACAGGGTCCCCTCCGCGTCCGCTTTGGCAATCCCCGCGTCGTCCAGGGCCGCCTCTGTCTTGGCTGCAAGCCCCGCCTCCGGAGTGGTCAGGGTCTTTTGGTTCGCCTCTTTCCGCTCCGTTATCTTTTCCCGGTATCCTACGTAGCGGTCCAGAATGCTTTCCTTGCTCTCCACCTCCCCGGTGAGTAATTCAGCCTGCCCCCGGGCCGCCCCCGCCAGTTGGGCGTTAAGCCCCCCAAACCAAAGGGTAAAATCCTTCTGCCCCCCGCTTTCCAGGGCCTCCGCAAGCTGGATACTGGCCCGCTTCTCAACGCTCAACCCCGCAGGCATTCCGGGGAGTATCTGCTGCTTAACATAATCCTGAACCGTGCCGTAAATCCGCTTCCCGTCCTTCCCCACGGTATTGTGAACCGCCAGGGCAATCCCCACGGCCTCGTTCATCTCCGGGATAAAGGAATAATCCCCCATGGCCTTGTTTTCCACCAGGGCGGTAATTCCCCTAACCAGCTTCTGCCTCATGGCCGGGGAACCCTGCAAACCCCGGATATTCCCCTCATTCAGCACGGAACCCAGCATTACCGATTCAAGCAGGTCCACTCCGGCGCCGGTAATCGTTCCCCGCTCGTCCACATACTGGGGAACCTCATAGGCCCCGATAAGGCCGTTTTTTTGCAGGATGTTAAAAATCTCCTGAACCGCCTTTTTGTCGCTGTATAGCTCTGCCAGGGTGTCGTGTTCGTCTATGGTGTTGGCAATGCCCCGGGCAACCTGGGGCTTTTCTGAAAGCCGCTTGGCCATCTTTACCGCGGTTTCCACGGGGCTTTGGGCCTTCCGGGTGGACTGGTTAAACTGGGCAAATAACTCGGTACTGTAATCCCCCTTTACCGCCACTTCAAAGACAAGCCGGGGATGGGTATACTCCCGGACCTGCTCCGCGGTAAAGCCGTATTTCTTGGCCTTTTTCTCCAGGGAGGCGATATACTTTCCGTCCGTGCCGTTTTTGGCGGCCAGCTTGCCGCTCATGGTGCGGTTGTTCCCGGAAATAACGATCCCGTCTTCGGTAATAACAACCCCTTCCAGGGCCCGGCTGTCATACCCGGCGGCCATTTTAACCACCGCTTCCTGGGCGGCCTGGTCGTGCCGGTAGTCCCGGTCGTTGATGGTAGCCCCATTGGCGGAGGGAAAGCCCCTGGTTTCGTTAAAGGTGGTTTCATCATGACTTGCCGTGGGGGTCTCGGCCTCGGTGAGTATCCACCGGCCTTCTATTTCCTCCCCCCCGACATTCTTGGTATCCTCAAAGCCCTCGGTTTTCTTTGCCTTTTGGTATTTTTCCCGGATAGGCGGAATCCCGGAAATATCAACATTTCCCTTGACGTTTCCGGCATTTTGGCCGATAATAGGAGTGATGGAGGGTGTAGAAGTGGCTGATATAGCTAAACTTGAGGCCCCGGCCTCCGAATCCCCTGAATTACGATTGGTTAAGTCCTCACCCAAAACCGAACCTAAAGAAGTGGTTCCGTCGTTTGATGATCCTGAATTGAGATTTGTGGCGGATGACCATTCTATCTTTGCCAAGAGCGGTATCAAGTGGTTTTTTGTGATGGATGATAAATCATTAAAGCCATCCGGTGGATTTTCTCCCAGAGCTTCTGAGTGTTTTGGAATGTCGCGGCCTGAAGTTGAAAAATCTCTTTCTGCCAATGCATAGGCATAAGCCCTATCGTATAGCTCCCTGGCAATGTTGTTTATAAAAGCTTCATCATAAGCCTTTTCCTCGGCGGTCATTTTTCCGTCTCTGACGTATTTCCAATAATCTCTTGTTATCTCATAAAGACTGTGTCCATACTTCTGTTCTTTTGCAGCAAGCATGCCGTTAACATTAAGCTGAAGCTCACCAACAAACCCATTGGGCATTTTCACGTTAAGCAGATAATCCCGGTATCCGGTAAATAAATCACTATCCCGGAACCGGTCTTTTGCCCTGACTACTTCCGGTCTTTGAATTATCTCATCGGCGAAATTATTGAGCTCTTCAATAGTGTCGAATGTAAGGGTGAATCCCACATAGTCCAGAACATTTTCCATCTGGGCGTCCAGAAGTTCCGGTTTCCCCTTTAAAATGTTTTGTTCCCGGTCTTCCTGTATTTTTTCCTTGGTCCGCTTTTCGCTCTTTACCGCGGCTCCGCCTTCTTTGGGTTCCGGGCGGGCGTGGAAGTTAAAAGGAAGTCCGGTTTCGGTATTAATCGCTTTGTTTGGATTTATCTCTAAAACCCATTCCTTAAAGGGTGTATAGGCTTCGCGTCCCAGTTTATCCAGCATAGAAAAATCATCCCCTACCCCCGGCTGTACCGGGGTGGGGGTTATTTTCTTGTTGGCGTTCTTATTCTTGAGTTCCCGATTTTCGTTTTTTTCCCGGTCCCGGTTAAACGCCGCCTTTTCCTCCGGGCTTAACGAATCGTAAAACTCCCGGATTCCGGGGGTATCCAGCATATCCCAGGCGCCGTTAGACCGGGCGTAGGGGGCGCCCCCCTCTACAATACCCCCTGAAAGCGTCCTGGGGGCCTCTGACGAGGCTTGCGGGTCCTCCGTTGAATTCCGGTATGTTTTTGTTTCTCCGGGGCTATTTTGGGCGTTTTTAGGGGATAGTTCTCCCCGGTGGAGTTGGTCAAAGAACTCCTTCACCTCGGGCTTAACGGCAATCCTGCCGGTGAGGGTTTCGTACACCGCCCGCATAAACTCTTTAATCTTGTCAAACAGGGTCTTTAATTCCGCCGCCGGGGCTTCCCCGGTCCGCAAATACCCCTCAAACTGCCTGGCCAGGTCCTCCTTGGCCGCGGTGTCCCAGGTCTCCCGCCCCATAGCTTTCAGGGCCGCCCCGATCTGCTCCGCCGTAAAATGAAGCTGGGCCACATGGAAAAACTCATGGAAAAGGGTCGAGGCATCGGCGTTCTCAAACAAATAAACCAGGGCCCGGCCATTCTGCAAAGGCTGGGTCAGCCCCTTCACAATCTTTCCCTCATCCTGGGCCGCCGCCGCCGCTTTTTCCGCCCCCTCCGGCACGGCGTCGGTTATGTCAAACCAGTCAAGAACCTCCCGGGCCTCCGCGTTAGCCCCGGCCTTGCCTAAAATCTCAAGCTCCTTAATGGCCACTTCCGCCTGAAGGGCCGTCGCCTTCCCCTTGGTTAGGCGGACAATCTGCTCCGCAAGCCGCGCCCGCCTTCCCGCCGTTGCCGCCTGCTCAGGGCCGCTAAAATAATTTAGCCCCTTTCCCCCCTCCGGGGTCCGCCTTTCCAGGTCCGCCTTAATCTCCCTGGCCCGTTCGCTCCGGGGGTTCCAGACAATATTCTTTTCCGCCTGCGTCTCGGCAAAGTCCCGGTAAAACTCCGGCAAAAGCCCTTCCCGGCCTGGGGCCATGCGGATACCGTGAATCCGAACTTCATCCCCCTCCCGGCTAAAAAAGATTGTTCCATAGCGGTTAGACCGGGTTTCCCTGGAACCGTCCCCCCCCTTAAAGGTTTCAACGGTCCGCCCGTCTTCAAGCTCCGCAGTACCAAACTCGGTGTGAATCCTGCCATTATGCCTAAACACTTCCCCCAGGGGCCGGTCCCGGTCGTCAAAGGTTTCGGTTCCCGGAGCATAATCCCCCACCTCGGCGGCGGCCTCCGCTTCTTCGGCCAGGTTTGCCTCCCGGTCTTCCGCCAGGGATTGATAAATTTGTTCCGCCGCTTCCCGCCTGGTTTCTTCCGGCACGTCCTCCCAAAGATGGGGCTTTTCCAGGGTGTTTTTAATAAAGGCTTCCTGACTTGGGTTGCTTATCCCGTCCCGCTGAACGGCCAAGTATTCCCGAATATCCGCCCCCAGGTTAAGCCCGGCGGGGACAACCCCCAAAACCAAAGACACCCTGGCGCCGGCGGTAAAGGCCTCTACCATGTTGTTAAAGATTTGACCGATCTCCTCCTCCGGCAGGGCCTTAAGCAGGGGGTCCAAATCGATAATCTTCCGAATCTCCCCCTCCGCCGCCGCGCTGTACCCCTCTCCCAAAGCCTGAACCGCCTCCTCATACTGTTCCGCCCGAATATTGGCCCGGCGCTCATTCTCCTCCCTGGCGGCGTAATTCCGGCCTGCCGCGGATGCCCCCTCCTGCAAGGCTTCCTCAAGCCCTTCCTCCGCTGCCCCCGTAACGGTCCGCAGCCCAAGGCTTACCGCGGCCTGCCAAAAAACGCCCCGTGTCCCCATGCGGTCAAGAATCTTTTTTGTAAGGCTCCCCGCCATGTTGGGCATGGCAAATTTGGCCCCCATGAGCCGCAGCCCCCCGGCGGCGGCGCCGGGAATCAGCCCCAGG
>JAISRN010000130.1 GCA_031273605.1 Spirochaetales bacterium
CAAACCCAGTACTACCCATTTCATTATTGTTGTACAGTTCTCCTGTTTTCGTCTTTTATCCGGGGGAATTTTTAAAATACCCATTTAAGATTTCCCCACCCCAATCTTAGCCATTTCCAGGGCCCTAGGCAAGGGGAAGGATAGCCACTTTTTCCCCAAAGAGGGGAAAAGGCGGCCCCACGGGGGAGGTCCAACCTTCAAATGAGGTTCCCATCGACATTGGCGGTTTATATTCCAGGCAATTTAAAAGTCCGTCCGTGTTCCTCCCGTCAGTGTGGTCAGTGGTTAAAATTACTTGTGGCCCCTGGTTTTCCCTTTGCCTTGAGCATAAACAGGATCAGCAGCCCCAGGTAGATCACCAAAAGCCCCAGCACCGTCCAGACGGCGGCGGTACTGTTGGGGGCTATGCCGATGAGGGCCAGGATGGGTATGCCGAAAAGAATGGCCACCGCCGTTCCGTTGACCAGGTTGTCCGCCGCGGGGGTTTGGTACTCCGGGTCCAACTCCCGGAGGAGCAGCACCCCGGAGGAGATGGTTCCCGTCATCATGCCGTACATGCTTACCAGCCCTTCGTAGTAGTAGCCCCGGTAGATTTTTTTGCAGATCCAGGTCAGGTACCAAAGGGTCAAGAAGGCGCCGCTTAAGGAAAAGAGGGCAAAGGGAAACCAAAGGCCCCGGAGGTCCGGAAGGTTGATGGAGGCGATTCCCGCAATAACCATAAGGTCAAAGGCCAGGCCGGCAATCCGGCTTAGGAGGTAGTTATTTTGGTACTGCCGCCGGATTACCGAAGATTTTTTTAAGCCCCCCAGAACCTTCCCGATAATCATGGCCATCAGGGAGCCCACGATAAAGTTAAAACCCCAAAGCAGGGACGAAACCATCCCGCCGGTTCCTTCCCCCAGGAGTCCCGCGGCGGCGCTTAGGCCCCGAATTACCCAGTAGGTGAGGAAGTAGGCGATGAGGATCAGGGCAAACTGAATGCTCATCTTATCCACGCTTTCCGCCAGGGGAATTTCGTTTTCATCCTGAAAGAGGTCCACCGTTACCGAGCCGGAAATCTCGCCGGGCTGTTTAAGGCTGATGAGGCGTCGGCGCTTTAGGATGTTGAGATAGATGACCCCCACGATACAGGCGGAGAGGTACCCCGCCGCGGCCACCGCCAGGCCAAAACTGCGGCCCCCGGTAAATCCGAGGCCCTCGTAAACCGTGCCTATGTTGTTGGCCTGGCCGGGCCCCTGGCCGTAGCCCATGGGCAGAAGGATTCCCGCGGCCTTAAAAAACCCCGGCATCAGGGTGTAGGCCAGGCCGAGGGAGATAATAAGGCCGATGATGCCCTGAAGGGCGTAGCAGCTCACAATGAGGGCGCCGCTTTTTACCGCGGCCCCTTCCTTGCCGGGGGAGTCTTCCCGGGAGGTCCGGAGAGAAAGGGCAATGAAGCCCAGGGCAATGCCGTGGTAGGTGATCATTTCCAGAAGGTCGGGGTTAAACCGGACCAGCCCGGTGGTCCGGAGGGCCAGGAGCAAAAAACCCCCCAGCACCGCCATGGGCATGAGGCTTTTGCGGATTATGGGCAGATTGTGCCGCAGCATATTCGCCGCCATGAGAATCAGGGCAATCGTTCCCCCCTGAAGAACCATATTCCAAAGAAGGGTGTTGGAAGCTGAAAAATCCATGCGCTACCTCCCGGTCAAAAAATTAAAGATGCATTGATACTTGGCCGCGCTGAAAGGGACGGGGCAGCGCAGCTCGTAATGCTTTCCCTGGGCGGAAAAAACCAGGGTTTGCCGCCCCAGGATGGCCAGTTCGTGGATGTCCTTTAAGAAAAAGTGCCGGGAGCCGCAGGTAAGGCCCTCCTCCCCCAGGCTGAGCCGCCCCCGTTCCCGCAAGGCCGTGCCCCGGCCGGGGGTAATCTCAAAGAGGGAAAGGTTGTCATCGGAGGCGGAAAAACTCCGCCCCCGGTTTTTAACCGCCTCTTTCTGCCAGAACCACCAGTCCCTCACCGTGGTAAAGGGTTCGTGAAGGGGAGAAGATGACCCGCCCCCCTCCACATGGAGAAAGCCCTGCTGATCGTAGCGGTAGTCCAGGCCGCAGCGGCAGGACAGCCGGTCCCCCCGGGAGGAAAGCCCCCCTACCCGGCCGCAGTCGGGGCAGAGAAATAGGGCGGTTTCCAGCCATTCCGCCGGCCGGGAACTGAAATACCGGCCGCCCCCGGGGAGGGCCAGTTCCTCCTGGGTTTGGTAGGCATCTTCGTAAATATCCCGTTGAATGACTTCGTTGATCTCCTTCGGGGACATTCCGGCAAGCGCCTCCGGGGAATAGTAGTTAACCGGGGCGCCCCAGATCGGCCCCCGGCGCATCCGGGCGGCCCAGCGGGGGGCGGAAAAGTAGCCCCCCCTAAGGCGGTAGGTCAGCAGGGAGGCCCCGGAAATCCTAACCAGCTTGCCGGTGGAAGGGATAATAGGGCCGGTAACCCCGGAAAAGCTGCGGTTTCCCTCGGCAAAGAGGCAGACGGAACTTCCGCCTTTAAGGCGGCGGATAATTTCAATCGCGGCCTGGGCGTCGGAGCGGCCCTTGATCCGCAGGATGGGATCAAAGAAAAAACGCAAAAGCCGGGAGCCCCTCATCCTGAAAACATGCTCGCTGGCCACAAAGTACATCTGCCGGGAAAAACTTAAGCCCACCAGGACGGGATCCAGGTCTGTTGTGTGATTAGAAACCACTAGTACCGGGGAGGGAATCCCCTTTGCCTGGCGGCAGCGATAGGGAAAAAACAGTTTAAACACCGGGGCTCCCAGGTAATGAAAGAGCCTCCAAACCGCCCGGTGCCTCCACCGAACCAGGGGGGGAATCTTTTCGCCTGCCGTTTTGACGGGGCTTTTTAAAGGTTTAGCCGGTTTGACCATTGCCGATAACTCCCGCAGGCATTGTATCACTTTTCCGGAAAGAAGGAAACCGGGAATTTCAAGGTTAGGTCAAAATAGAGCAAAATTACCGAATATAAACCGCAAAGAAGCAGGAACCGCGAAAGGAAGGGTGGAGGGTGGATCTCCTTTAGTACCTTTCGTGTGATCTTCGTGGTTATCTTCCTTTGGGGTCGGCTTTGGACAAAAACTCCGGGTCCTCCGTGCCTAGTTGCGAAAATTTCTTAGATAACCCAGGGGGTCCAGGGGTGTTGTCCGTGAGGCCTGTATACGTGGTTATACTAATCGTGTTTATTCTTAAATTGAGAAGGACTACTTATAACCGGGCTATTTCGGCGGGGCTTAGGCCGGTGGCGGCGGCAATTTGCTCCGCCGAAAGGCCCATGGCTTTAAAGTTTTTCGCCACCTCCCGCCGGCCTTTGGCCAATCCAAGGACCTCCCCTTTAGCCAGACCAAGGGCTTCCCCTTCCTCCCGAGCGCCGTTAAGTCGGGAGGTTTCGTCCGAAAGGGTCATTTCATACATTTCGTAGGCGTGAAGCAGCTTCTCGTCCCGGGTTATCTGGTCCATTATCGCCTGTGCCCTGGCTATTCCTTCGTCCATCTTGATTAACTCCTCCGCATCTTCCCGCGAAGTGGCGGGATTAAGGTAACTCAACCACCGGTGCTCACTGTTTTCCACCACATCTTTCTTTGCCAGCTTCCGAAACCGGGGCATATCAATGAAGTGCATCTCAATCACATCGGTTAATATGAACTCCGGATTCAGGTCTTCCCGCAGGTGAAAACTGGTGTGATACCGTTCCAGGGGGAAGGGACTAAATCCCAAAATGTTAATCCCTATAACCTGGGGGAGCTCCCGATAGTCCTGACCGGCTGCAATGCCCTTAATCATCTCCCGGCTCACGTAAAAGACGTTTCTCTTGCCGATATTATACTCGTTTGCCAGTTGAACTTCAATATTAATTTTGCTCCGGTCCGGGGTTTGTGATCGGATGTCGAGGATACTTTTTTTAGCGCCGATGATGTCCGGAGGCAGGGTAGTATTTTCGATAATTTGGATTTCGGAGAGGGGTTTTCGTCCGGTGCTGGCGAGGAGGGCGTTGAGGAGCGCCTTTAGCTGGGGCTCGCAGCCCCTTTCGCCCAGCATTTTTTGGAAAAGAAAGTCGTTTAAAGGGTTCAATCTATTCATAGTAGGCTCCTTTCCCTTATAAGACCTAGGGAAGGGGCTTTTTGCTTCACCACCGTGAAAAAAGGGTGGAGGGTGGACTTCCCGGCCTATTCCACTAACCACTTTTTTCCCTCTATGGGGGAAAAAGTGGTTATCTTCTTTGGGTGGCCGATGGCTATTCCTAAGGATTGAGAAGGGCCGCTCCTAGGGGGTTTTTTGGCGGATCCGGTAAACCAGAAGGACCAGGTAGTACCAGAGCCGGGGAAAAATGAGGAAGAACCGCAGGGGGTTTTTAAAAAACCGGGGAATCTGGTCCAGCCCCCTTTCCCACTGGGTCCGGGAAAGCCGGGGTTTTTTGCCGCAGAAAATATCAAAACACTCGGCGCACCAGCAGTAAAGGCCGTCGTGCAGCTTTTCCTTGTGGCGGTAAATCCAAAGATCCCTCCCCTTCAAGCCCCCCCCGGTTAGGAGAAGAGTCGGCGCGGCCTTTTTAATGGCGGTGAGAATATCCTCCTCCCTCTCCTTGGGATAGTATCCGGCGTACCGGCCGATAAGTTTAAGGCCGGGAAAGGAATCCCGGAGATTTCCCGCGGTAATGTTTTGCTCCCGGGTACGGCCCCCCAGCACATAGAGGGTACCGTTGAGTTTTTCGATGACCCCCAGGACCTTGATAACCAGTTCAAAGGGCATGTACCGCCGGGCCTCCCCCAGCTTGAGGCAGGCGATTCCCCGGACCAGGGTTTTGGAGGTGGGCAGCACCAGGGCGGCCTGGTTCAGCATGAGTCGGCGCTCCGCGGACTGCCTGGCCAGCATAAAATCCCTAAAGCTCAAAAGCACTATCTGCTGTTTGGCCTTGGCGGAGGCCATGAGACGGATCGCCGTTTCCAAATCTTCCTCCTGGACGATGTCCATAGGAACGTTTAAAAAATTTATCCGGGTAATTAGGTTGGCTCTTTCCACTGCCATGCAGACTTCTCCCTCAGAATGGTTAGTACCGCGGCGATTCCAAAGATCACCGCGGTTTCGGCCCGCAGTACGTTTCCCCCCAGGTACGCCGGTTTGAGACCCGAAGCTAAAAACCGCTCCACCTCCGCCGGAGCAAATCCCCCTTCGGGGCCGAAAAAAAGGAAAACGGGACCGGTCTGATTCTTAAGATACTCGTGGAGAGTTTGGGTGGCAAGTCTTTTTTCGTGGAAAAAAAGACCCAGCCCCGGCGCCGGACCGCCGGTAAGGCAGCGCTCCAGGTCCAGCTCCCCCAGGCCGACCGGCGGCTTGAGCCGGGGAAGACCGGGGTTGCCGGACTGCTGGGCGGCCTCCCGGAGAATGGCCTGGAAGCGATCCGTCCGGAAAGCCTCTCCCCGGACCACCCCGTTTTGGGTCCGGATAAATTGAACCTGGGCAACCCCGGCTTCCGCGGCCTGCCGGACAATGAGGGAGGGGTTTTTCCCCTTCAGCAGGGAAGGAAAGAGAAAAATCTCCGGCAGGAACTCCGGCGGCGGCTGCCCCCGGGGGGAACTTAAGGGGACCACCACGGAAAAATCCCGCCCCCCCTCCTTTAAGGTGAGATCAAAGATCTCCCCCGCGGGGGTACAACCGGTAAAGGACTGTCCGGGGTGAAACCGGAGAACCCGGCTCAGGTAGTGGTGGGCCTTTCCCCTCAGGACCAGTTCTGTTGAGCCGTCCCAGTCCGGGGGTAAAACAAACTGACGCATCCTTCCGGCTTAGGGCGCGGCGGCCCGGTTTTCGGCCTGATTTTCCCCCTGGAGGTACCGGGGGCTTTCCCCCCGGACAAGCATATCCGAGGCAGCTTTTAAGGCCGTGTCGTACTCTAGATCGAAAACGGGGGGATCGTTTAAATTCCGGTTATACTCGTCCCGGATAAGCCGGGCGAGGATCCGCCGGTCTAAGGCGATGCCCTCCCGGATGAGGCCGTCGATAAACCCGGCGACGGCCCCCTCGTCCGCCCCGGGGTGGCCTTCGACAAAGCGGGGGATCTGCCTTTCCGAGTAGAGCCTCTGGAGAAACCCCCGCTGCTCCTCGGTAAATTCCTCCGGGGCTATGGGGAGGTGGGGGGGTATGCCCGATTTATCGATGTTCACCCCCAGGGGGGTGTAGTACCGGGCGTAGGTTAGTTTAAAACCCCCGGAGCCCAGATCCCGCAGCCACTGAACCGAACCCTTGCCAAAGGTGGTGTCCCCCACCAAAACCGCCCGCCGGGAGTCCCCCAGGGCCCCCGCTAAAATCTCCGAGGCCGAGGCGGAGCCCTTATCAATCAGCACGACCAGGGGAACATCCATGGGAACCGCCGTGGCGGTTTGGGCCGTGTAGTTTCGGCTTTCCCCCTCCGCCCGGCTGCGGGTGCTGACGATGACCCCGGAATTTAAAAAGAGGTCCGCCGTCTCCACCACGGAACTCAAAAGCCCGCCGGGGTTTCCCCGGACATCCAGGATGATTCCGGGGCGTCCGGCGTTGAGGCTTCTCAGGGCGTTCTGAACCTGCTCCCTGGTGTGGGGATTCCAGTGGATGATGCGAATGTAGGAAATGCCGTTGGGCAGCCGGGCATACCGGATGGTGGGAACGGTAATCACCGCCCGGCGGAGGGGCAGGGAGAAATTAATGCCCCCCCGGCGGGCAATCTCAAGGGTAACTTCGCTCCCCGCGGGCCCCCGAAGCCGGGTGAGGACCTCTTCCATGGTGAGTCCGTCGGTGGCCTCGCCGTTAATGGCGGTGATGTAATCCCCCGCGGTGATTCCCCCCCGGTAGGCCGGGGTGCCCTCCATGGCGGAGATCACCTCAACCTGGGCCCCGTGGAGCCGCTGAAAGGTTTCGCCCTCGGTTTCGCCGGGGTTCTCCGGGGGGGGAGTGTAGGGAAGGCTGTTTTTGGAGATGTACATCCCCAGGCCCCCGAATTCCCCCACGGTGGTATCCGAGTAATCCGCCATATCCGAGGCGGTAAGGTAAACCGAATAGGGGTCCCCCAGGGCTTCAAAGAGGCCCCGGGCCGCCCCTTCGTAAAGGGCCTGGGGAGAGACCTCCTCCACGTAGTTATCCAGCACGTAGCGGAACATGAATTCGAGCATGGACAGGTACTGCCGGCTCTCGTTTCGCTTTTCAGAGGCGGCCTGGGCATGGAGGGCCGGGGAAAACGCCAAAAAACAGATAAAAAAGGTGAGAAATAGGGTTATCCCAATCAACGACAAAGGCTTTTTTCTACTCATACCGGTTCCTTTCCCCCAAAACGCACCCTAATTAGCCGCGGAGGGTTTATCCCTAAGGGTAGCCCATTTCCCGGTTTCCTTCAAGCATTTGCGGACCTTCCTCAGGATAAACGGCATAGAAACAAAAAAAAGGAAAAGGAACCCGGCCACAGGCAAGGACGGACTTTTTGCTCAAAATCTTTCGTTTTCCTTCTTTCCCCCGGAAAAAAATCTTAGTATTTTATTCTCAAGAAGAAGATTAACTAAGATCCCCTTCTGAAGGAAGACCTGATTGCTATTTTTAACCAACTCATTAAGCCGCAAAAAAGAAAAATTCCTTCCCCTAGGCGGGGGGGAAGTGAAGATCTTCACCTGCGGTCCTTCCATCTACCGCCCTCCCCACATCGGCAACCACCGGACCTTTCTCTACGAGGACATTCTGATCCGCTTTCTGGAATTTTCCGGCTTCCGGACCCGGCGGGCCATGAACCTCACCGATGTGGAGGATAAGTCCATCGAGGAGGCCCGGAACCAGGACCGCCGGATGGAGGAGGTTACCGGGGATGTGGGGGAAGTTTTTGCCCGGGAATGCCGGGAACTGGGGATGAAGCCCCCCGACGCCCTGGTACCCGCCTCGGCAATTGTGGAAGAAACCGCCCTCCTCATCAAAAGGCTTATCGACAAGGGCCACGCCTATTTTTACCGGGGGGATGTTTTTTTCGATCCCCTCACCGTTAAGGACTTCGGCAAACTGGCCCGGCTGGACCTGAGCCGGTGGCCCGCCAAAAAGGTCAGGTACAAAAAGGACACCTATCCGGGCAACCGGTGGAACCTGGGGGATTTTATCCTGTGGCACGGCTACCGGGGGGAGTCCATCGCCTGCTGGGATACCTGCTTAGGCCGGGGGCGGCCCTCCTGGAACATTCAGGACCCCGGGGTTATCATTTCCGCCCTGGGGGAACAGATTGACATTAACTGCGGCGGCATTGACAACATCATCCGCCACCACGATTACAATATCGCCGTCATGGAAGCCCTAACGGACAAACCCTTTGCCCGGTACTACCTCCACGGCGCCCACCTTATGGTCAACGGCCAAACCATGTCCAAAAGCCGGGGGAACATTATCTACGCCCAGGATGTCTACCAAAGGGGCTACACCCCCCAGGAGCTTAGGTTCTTTCTTACCGCGGTTAAACCCTACCGGCAAAAGCTCAACTTTACCTGGGAGAATCTGGAAAAAGCGGCCCTCCGGCTGCGAACCCTGAGGCGGACCATCGCCGCCCTCCTGTCCCCCGCCGGCCTTAAACCCCAAGCTTCGGCCCCAGGCGCCCCAGGCTGCGCCGTCCCTTCGCTTCTGCCGGGCTTCATTCAGGCCCTGGAGGATGACCTTGATTTAAGCCGGGGGGTGGCGGAGTTGGAAAAGGCCCTGGCCCGGCTGACCGCCGGGGGAGAACCGCCGGACCGGGGGGCCCTGGGGGAAGAATTAATCGGAATGGACAGGGTCCTGGGCTGCCTTGGATTGTAAGGTCCGTTCAAAGTCATGCTGAACCACCCGGGCGCCGGGGAGGACGGATTCGGTGAGCCAGACGTTGCCGCCAATCTCCGCCCCCCGGCCTATGGTAACCCGGCCTAGGATGGTGGCCCCGGAATAGATGATCACATCGTCCTCGACAATGGGATGCCGGGGGATGCCCTTAATGGGGGCGCCCTGGCTGTCCAGGGGGAAGCTCTTGGCCCCCAGGGTGACGCCCTGGTAAATCCGGACGTTGCTGCCGATAAGGCAGGTTTCCCCTATCACCGTTCCGGTGCCGTGATCAATAAAAAAGTACTCCCCGATTTCCGCTCCGGGGTGAATGTCGATCCCCGTGTGGGAGTGGGCCTCTTCGGAGATCACCCGGGGCAGGATGGGAACCTTCAGCTTGAACAACTCGTGGGCAATCCGGTGGCTCGTCAGGGCCCTGAGGCTGGGATAGCAAAAGATGGCTTCTTCGGGGCTCCGGGCTGCCGGGTCCCCCCGGTAGGCCGCCAGGGCGTCGGCGATGAGGAGCCGCCGGAGTTCCGGAATCCGGGAGAGAAAGCTCAGGGTAATTTCTTCTACCTCTTCGCAGGGGAGGTTTCTCCCCTCAAAAGAATGGTCCCGGCAGGAAAAGCAAAAGCCCCGCTTGATCTGCTCGTTTAGGATTTCCATGGCCTGTTCCAGGGCGGCCCCGGTACCGGTGGAGGCGGTTTCCCGGGAGGTTTCGCCGTTGAGGAAGTAGCCCGGAAAGAGGGCGGCCCGCAGCAGATCCACCGCCCTGTTGATGGCCTCGGGCTGGGGCATCTGCCGGGCTCCGGGGTAGCCGCCGGGCTGGCCCTTCCCCGGTTCTCCCCCGGCGGGAATCAGAGAAAGCTCTTCCACCACCTTATTCAGGCGGCTTCTGAAGTTATCGCTATTAATCATGACCTCTTAAACTATCACCACATCAATTAAAGGATCAAGCTCCTGCCTTAGCTTCTCTTCGATCAGGGACCGGGTGCCGGAAAACCGGGCGGCGCAGCCCGCGCAGGAGCCGCCAAAATTCAGAAAAATCACGGTACGCCCTTCTTCCATGGTCATGTCCGCCACTTCCACGGAACCGCCGTCCTTGAAAAGCAGGGGGCGCACCGAGTTTTCCAGCGCCGCCTCCACCGCCTTATGCCGGCGGATGAGATTCAGGGACGAAAAATCCCCCGGAGAATTGAGGAGCCGCTCCCGCTCCATTTCCGCCCGGGTTTCTTTCAGGATGTCCTCCAGATAATGCTTCCGGCTTTCGTGCCCCCCGGGCCTAAGGCAGGATTTGCAAAAGCCCCCGGCCTTGGTGAAGTGGGTAACCTCGGTGAGGGTTTTTAAATCGTTGATCCGGATGACTTCTTTGAGGGTTTTCAGGCTGACCCGGGCGCACTCGCAGACGATCTCCTCCTCTTCAAGTTCCTCCGCATCCACCTTGAGAAACCCCGCCGCGGCTTTTTTGATCACGTCGTAGGCCAGCACCGAGCAGTGCATCTTTTGGGGGGGCACCGCGGGGGTCTCCGGATCGTCCCGGAGGGCCCGCTCCACCTCGATGTTGGTGATTTTCCGGGCCTCCTCCACCGTCCGGCCGACGCACATCTCCGCCATCACGTCCGAAGAGGCAATGGCGGTTCCGCAGCCAAAGCTCTTAAACCGGGCCGCCTTAATCCGGTGGGTTTCCGGGTCCACCGCCCAGTAAAGCCGGACCGCGTCTCCGCAGGCTTCGGCGCCCTGTTCGGCCACCACCAGTTCCCCTCCCCAGTCCCGGGCCTGCTCCGGGCTAATCTCCCCCATAAACCGGGGGTTGTTCATCCTTTCGGTTACCTTTTGGGAATAGCGCTCCCAAAGGGCGCCTCCGACTAAATCGCTCTTGGCCATACTTACTCCTCGGGGGTTAGGGAAATGCTCCTCAGCCTTTTCACGATCCCCCTGACTGCTTCAATGGTGTCATCGATCTCCCCCTGGGTGGTAAAACGGGAGAGGCTAAAACGTACCCCGGTGTGGGCCAGATCGGGCACGATGCCGATGGCCTTAAAGGTGGGGTTGGCCTCCAGGGATTCCGAGGCGCAGGCGCTGCCCGTGGAGGCGGCGATGCCCCGCTGGTTAAGGTCCCAGAGGAAGGCTTCCCCTTCGATCCCCCGGAAGGAGGCTAGGATGGTGTTGGGGGTCCGGTCTTCCCGGCTGCCGATGACCTGCACCCCCGGTATTTCCAGAAGGGCGTCTTCCAGCCGGTCCCGGAGGCGGCGAACCTCCCGGTTTTCATATTCCAGGTTCTGAATGGCCAGCTCCATGGCCAGCCCCATGCCCACGATTCCCGGGGTATTGAGGGTTCCGGAGCGGAGTTCCGCCATCTGTTCCCCCCCATGGAGGAGGGGCACAAGCTCAACCCCGGGACGGAGGTAAAGCCCCCCGGTTCCCTTGGGGCCGTGGAATTTGTGGGCGCTAAAGGTGAGAAAATCCACCCCCGCCTCCTGCACGTCCACGGGAATCTTTCCCACCGCCTGTACCCCGTCGGTGTGAAAGAGGGCCCCGGCCGCCCGGCTGATTTGCGCCAGTTCCCGGATGGGGTTGATCAGGCCGGTTTCGTTGTTGGCCCAGATGAGGGAAACCAGGGCGGTGCGGCCGGGGATCAGGGCCCGGGCCAGGGCCTCGGGGGACACCAGACCCCGGGAATCCACGGGAAGGTAGGTTACCCGAAC
>JAISRN010000143.1 GCA_031273605.1 Spirochaetales bacterium
GTTTACCGCGGCCGGCCCCTGGCGGAACACACCCAGCCGGACATTAAGGTGGCGGTCAACAGCTACCGGGTTTCGGCCTCCGCGGCCAACGACGCCTTTGGCTGGTTTAAGGCCACCGGCGTCAACACCGAAAGCCGGGACCGGGTTTATTTTGTGGCTGCAGAAACTCCGGAATTCGGCGTGGTAGGCGGCTCGGTAACCCTGATTATCGGGGAGTACCTAAAGCACAGGGCCGCCCAGGGGGAGGTTATCCTTCCGCCCCGGCTGGATCAGGCTAACCCCGGCTACCATTACTCAACCTGGCGGGTTACTCCCTCCCGGTAAGGGATAATTCGCTAAAAGGCGGTAAAGCCGCCTAGGGGGAGAGGCGCTTGCCTTTCCCCCTTTTTTGCTTGGACCCTTCCCGGATTGGTCCGTGTTCCTGTCTGTGGTTATCCTAACTTGAAAAGGACTTTTACCGCTCCCGGGCCTGGTGTAGCAGCCTTAAATGATAATCCGCGGATTCAAGAAGCCGGGAATAGAGACGAAAGGAGTTATCCAGGGGGTCCCGGTCATCCCCGTTCAGGGAGTCCAGGAGATCCTGAAAGAGAAAGCCCGCAATGTTCCCCCCCCTTCCGGCAAGCACAAGGCGGTCAATGCGATCCATCTCCCCCAGCAGGGGCTGAAGGTTTTTTCCCCCTTTCAGGGCCCTCCGGGCTTCCCCGGTAACTTCCCGCCCCCGCCGGGAAAGCTGGGCCAGTTCTTCCAATTCCTTCTCTAAGGCCCGCAGCCCTTCCTCAAAGCTCCCCTCCTCTCCGGCTTCCCCCTCCGCCCTCAGGGGAGCGAGGCGGCCTTCAATGTCCTTCCGCGCCGGAGGATAGGCAAGGAGCTCCCGGGGGTCCCGGTAGGGGATTCCTTCGATAGCCACCCCCAGGGCGGATAGGGAGTAGGCCGGGGGAGTTCCAGGCAGGGCCGCCTGGGATTCAAACCAGCCCCGGTAAACCGTCATCCGGTCGTCCGTCAAAGTCAGGCCGCCGGAGTTGTTGGGCTGCCGCCGCCGCCCCGCCTCCCGGAGCAGCCGGTAGGAGTGGTGTTCCAGGGGATTCAGCCGAAAACTATCCCCTAAGCTGCGGCGCTCAAAAAAACTCTCCCGCCGGTGGGTTTGATTCCCCGGATAGCCTAGGTCCAGGCCGGCGCAGTTAATCTCGGAAGCGCCGGCGATTCGGGCCAGCTCCCAGGCCATGGTGGCCACCGAACCTCCCGCGGCCACCCGGCCTCTCACGTCGGTTCCCCTTTCCAGATAGGTCCCCAGGGGAAAGGAGGACTCGCAAAAGAAGGGCCGCCCCGGATAGCGGCGAAAGATCACCGGGTGGGTGGAGGATTCGGAAACCAGGAGGGCGTTCCGGAAGTCCTGCCGGTCCAGGTGCCGGGTGTTCCAGTACTGGGGGTCCACCACCACCAAAAAATCCGGTTCCCCCGCGGCCTCCTTGACGGCGGGGTAGGAAGTGTCCAGGCTGATGAGAACAAACCGTTCTTTTAACTCCCCCAGCCGGGGGAGAAGTTCATCCAGGGAGGGACCGGCGGCCAGGATAAGGGCCGGCAGCCCCCGAAGCCTTCCCTCCAGCCGGTAGAGCCCCCGGGCCCGGCGGAGAACCCCCAGATTCCAAAAAAGGTTGCGGACCCAGAGGCGGCCGAACCGTTTCAGGGTGTTCACGTTTACCTGCCGCCGGGCCAGCAGGTTTTGAACGGCCTTATCCACCCCTTCGTAGTAGGGCCTGTCCTTTTGGTAAACCGAGCGAATCTTAATAATCCCCGTCCGGGTTTCCCTCCGCCCGGCTAAAAGGCGGCAGAGGGCCTCCGGGGAAGGCGCCAAAAGAAAAACCGTCCGCTCCTGGGCAATCACGTCCCGCAGGTCGCAGCCCCCCAGGGCGTCCAGGAAGAGTTCCCGGTCCGGCTCCAGAATCCAAAGCTCCCCTTGGGGCTGTCGGCGCAGAAAGGCCCGGGCGTGGTAACCCAGGCCAAAGCCTTCCATTAAGGTAAGGCCCCCTTCCCCTGCCCCGGCCGCCGCGAGGCTCTGCTCGATAAAGAGGTCCGCCTCCCCCTGGGGGTCCCGGGGAGAGTGAAGCCAAAGCCCCTCCCGCTTGGCGCTGAGGGCCCCCGAGGGGGTGAGGAAAAATTCCAGGCGGCCTGGGGGAGCGGGGGTTTGAAAGAGTTCGTCAAAGCTCCGGGGGTCCTTTTCCCGGAGACAGCGGAGGTTGGCCTTAAAAATACCGGGGTCGGGAACAAAGCCCACTATTCAAACTCCAGTTCCAGAGTCATGCCGGTTTCCACGGGGGTTCCCGGAGGGGGGGACTGCCGGACTACCCAGCCCTCGCCGTTTAACCTCACCCGGATTCGGGAATCCAGGAGAAGGGGAAGGAGTTCCCGCTTGGAGCGGCCGGAGAGATCCGGGATAGTTTCGCCCAGGGTTATCGCCGGATTAGCCGGAACCTGAACCACCCCGGGGTGGAGGGTTTGCCGGTCCCCGGAACGGGGAATCCCGGCATAGACCACCAGTTCATCAATGAGCTGCTTCAGCACCGGCACCGCGATAACCGCCCCGAAGATGGAACTTCCCTTGGGATTTTCGATATTCAGGTAAAGGATAAACCGGGGGGCCTCCACGGGAAAAATGGCCAGCGCCGAAGCGCCGAAAACCGCATCGGAGTAGCGCCCGGTCCGGGGATCGATAAGCTGGGCGGTTCCGGTTTTGGCGGCAATCCGGATTCCCGGAGTGGCCATCCGGCTGGCGGTTCCTCCCGGGGCCACTGCGGTTTCCATCATTTCCAGCATCAGAGCGGCGGTGGAGGGCTGAATCACCTGGCGGACCGGCTCCCGCTGATAATCCACGATCAGGCTGCCCCCGGGGGTAAGGATGCGGTCCACCACGTGGGGCTTTAAGAGAACCCCCTGGTTGGTAAAAACCGTGGCCGCCGCGGCAATTTGAATGGTAGAAACTAAAAGCTCCTGCCCAAAGGCGATGGTGGGTTTAGACCGGGCGGACCACCCTTGGGGGTTTCGCAAAAGGCCGTTGGATTCCCCCGGCAGGGGAAGCTGGGTACTGCCGCCAAAACCAAAGGCGGTGAGGTACGAGTAGAGCTCCTCCCGGCTGACCCGTTCCGAGATCAGGGCGGTTCCCACGTTGCAGGAGTACTTGATGATGTCCCCCGGAGTCACCAGGCCGTGGGGGCGGAGGCAGGTAATGGCCCCGGCAAAGTCCGGGCTGGCATAGCTGCCGGTACAGAGAAAGGTTTCCCCGGGGTCCAAAATGCCCATATCCAAAAACGAGGCCACCGAAAAAACCTTAAAAACGGAGCCCGGTTCGTAGGCGGTAACCACCGGGCGGTTCAGCCTTTCGCTTTCGGTGTAGGCCTGAAAATTATTGGGATCAAAATCCGGCATTCCCACGTAGGCCAGGACATCTCCGTTTTCCGCGTCCATCACCAAGAGGGTAACCCAGTCCGGATTGTGTTCCCCATAAGCGCCGTGGGCCAGTTCCTCGGCCATAAATTGAATGTTGGCGTCGATAGTTAAAAAAAGCTGATTGCCGTGGATTTGATCCGTGGGGGTGAGCCTTTCCTCCGGGGTTAAGACGGAATCCATGGCGTACTCAATTCCCTCCAGCCCGCGATTATCGGTTCCCGCGTAACCCAGAAGGTGGGAGGCCAGCCTTTGCTGGGGGTAGTTCCGGCTGAATTCCTTGCGGATGTAGATTCCCCCGGTACCGGAATTTTGAAGATACTCGTTAATCCTCTCGCTTTCCGTGGGGGTGATTTTGCGCTTGATCCACAGGCTGGCGCTTCGGGTTTGAAAAGAGTGGAGAAGATTTTCGGGATTGAGGTTGAGGAGCTCCCCCAGGTCCCGGGCGGCGGCTTCCTTGTCGGTGATGAAGGGAATCCACGCTTCCACCGAGTCCAGCTCGCTCTGAATGGCTAAAATCCGGCCGGACCGGTCCAGGATGGGCCCCCTTTCTATCGGCGGCCGTCCGGGGGAATCCGGGGGGGAGGCCCCGTCCATGACCATGACGGCAAAGTACCGGGCCAGGAGCAGGAGGCAGAAGAGCAGGGAGAAGATAACCACGAGGAGAAAGCGGCGGTCAATGTTTTTTTCCCGGTTGTTCATTGATAATTTATCACCCGGCCCACCACCCGATCCAGGGAAACCGGCCCAAAGTACCGGGAATCCAGGGAAGCCGACGCGTTATCCCCCACCAGAAAAACCTGGCGGCGCTCCAGGATTCCCGGAGACAGGGGCGCCGCCGGGGGAAAAGCGCCCCGGGGGAGGGCCTCGCCGTTAACATAGAAAGTGTCGTGCCGCAATTCCAAATGATCCTTCCCCCGGGCGGCGCATCGTTTAACCGAAAGAGCGCCGTCCAGGGGGCTATAGAAAGTCATTATATCATTCCTTCCCGGCATTTTCCAGACCGCCAGATACCCGGCCCGGAAAAACCGGGGGACTCCGTAGGCCCAGCGGTTCACCAGGATGCGGCTGCCGGAACCCAGGAGGGGGGCCATGGACTCCCCCTGTACCGTATAGACTCGAAACCCCCAAAACAAGTATAATGAAATGATAATTCCCGACAGGGCGGCCAGAAGGGCGGCCCGCTTTAAGGTTTGCCCTTCTTGTTGTTCCTTCGGCGGCAGGTCCCGGCAGGGGGGCTTTGCCGCTTCGCTGTTTGGCGGAAAATTCCTGAGAGGGTGAATCATGGTTCTATCTTACGGGAAAAACGGTTTTATTAAAAGGGATTTTAGCCCGGCCTAAAAACTGTCGATATTTAGATTCGGAAGAAGGCATGATTTCGGTATTAGAAAAACAGCGGGTTAAAAAGCGCAGAAAAAGCCGTTCTCCCCTCAGGGCCGCCGGGAAGTACAACTATGCCCCCGGGGAAGCCCTCTTGCCCATGGCTCTGGGGCCGGCGGCCCCGTCTCCCCCTTGGCCCCTTCCCGCCGCCCCTCCGGAACCGGCGCCCCCCCTTTCGGAAAACCCCAAAGCGGCCCCCCCGGAGGTTTTCCGCGGCCTGCTTTCCCGGCTGCGGATTTTTTCCCGGCCCCGGTACCTGGGGGTACTTTCCGCCCTGGGCGCCCTGGTTTTTACCGGCCTGATTTTGCTCCGTCCCTTTTCCGCCGCCCCCCTCAAGCCCATCCCCCTGCCCGCCGATCCGGGGCTTTACTCCTATCTCCTGGCCCAGGGAATCGAAGAATTTGACGGCCAGGGTTCCGGGGAAATTCTTCCCCCGGACATGGATCTGATCACCCCGGTCAACCCGGTAAACTATGTGGTCCGCCGGGGGGACACCGTCGGCAGCATTGCCCGGCAATTTGGGGTTACCGAGCGGACCCTCATCGGCTTTAACGGCATCACCGATGTTTACCGCATTGCTCCGGGGATGGAGCTGGCTATTCCCGATATGGACGGTCTGGCCTACCAGGTTAAGGCGGGGGAAACTTTGGCTTCCATCGGCGCCCACTTTGGGGTGGAGATTAACGCCCTTCTGGATGCCAACGACCTTTCCCAGGACCTTCTCTCGGTGGGTCAATCCCTCTTTATCCCCGGCGCCCGGATGAGCGAGTACGATTACCGCAAGGCTACCAAAACTCTCTTCATCTATCCCGCCCGGGCCCGGCTCTCCTCACCCTTTGGCTACCGGGCGGACCCCTTTAACGGAACCCGGCGGTATCATAACGGTCTGGACCTGGCCAACAGCATAGGAACCCCCATCTATGCCTCCATGGAAGGAACGGTGATCGACACGGCGGACCGGACCACCGGCTACGGCCGCTCCATTGTGATTCAGCATGCCAACGGCTTCCAGACCCTCTATGGCCACCTGAACGAGATTCTGGTCCGGCGGGGGCAGTGGGTAAACCAGGGGCAGCTCATCGGGCGCATGGGGACCACGGGGCGCAGCACCGGGTCTCACCTGCATTTTACCATTTATCGAAACGGAGTTCCCATCAATCCCTTGGATTACCTGCTATAAGGAAAGACGGACGTGAAAAAAATTGTTTTTGCTATCATGGCGCTGTTTGTGGTTTTTTCGGTTATCCGGGCTTATTCGGATGGCAAGGATTTACGGCAAAATGTTTCCGCCAGCCGCTCCCTGGACGGCTAGGGTCCTGTACTAGTCCCTCTCTCCCAGGAGGATCTTTAAGTCCCTAATTTCCGAGATAACCTTGGCCCGGTCAATGCCGGCAAACCGCTTGGGAACCATCTCACGGCTGGTACATTCCAGCACCGCCACCAGGTTTTGAAGTTCAATCTCGTGGGGATAGGTGGGGGGAATAAAATCCTGAATGGTCTCTTCCATGTCCGCCTGGGTAATTTTGATGTGGTTGTCCATGGCCGCGTTAAACTTGGCCCGAATAAGGATGGCCTCCAGGTCCGCCCCGGAAAAATCAAAGTGAAATTTTTTCAGCATCCCGGCGATGGTAAAATCATCAATTTTGATCTTGAGCTTCCGCACCAGGGTTTGAAAGAGCTCCTCCTTTTCCGCCGGGGTTTCGGGGTAAAAGAGGGCCAGGTGTTCCTCCGCCCGGCCTTGACGCTTTAGGTCGATGGGGAGAAGGTCGGGGCGGGAGGTAATGAGGAACCAGATGATCCGACCCCGGTAATCGGTGTTCCCCATAAAAACGGAAATCTGGGCAAAGATCCGGCTTTTTATCCCGGAGTCCCCGGTCTGCCGCCGGCTGCCCAGGGCGGCGTCCGCCTCATCCACCATAACCCCCACCGGGGACATGGCCTTGAGGATGTTCAGCACCTTTTCCAGATTCCGCTCGGTAACGCTCTGCCAATTCTTAAATCTCACCATGGGGATGCCAATCTCCCCGGCAAAGGCGGTAACGATAAAGGACTTTCCCGTTCCCACCGGGCCTGAGATGAGGTAGCCCATGGGCAGAACATCGGTCCGTCCCTGCTTAATGGCCCGGGCGGCGTACTTAAAGCGTTTTTTGACAAATTCGTGGCCGGAGATCAGGGAGAGGTCGTGTTCCGTTTCGATGATCTCCAGCATTCCCGAAGCCTCGTTTTCGATGATGATCTTTTTCTTTTCTTTAAGATAATCCATGGTAATGGGTTTGTCTTCCTGAAAAGATTCGGCGGCCACCTGATCCAAGTTTAACAGGTTGAGCCCCGAGGTGATCTTGGCAATCCGCTGGGGATTAAGGCTGCGCTCGCACAAGAGGGCGTCCTTGCGATCCAAAAAATGCAGGAATTTTTCCCGCACCTCCTCGTTGGGCAGGGGGATGAAGATCTTTACCGTGCTGGGGGAGCGGACCAGGCTTTCGCAGAGTTCTACGAGGTTCTCCGTTAAAAGCACCACCGAAACATCCCCCTGGGTAAAAATGGGATCGTGGGACCAGCGGTTCAGGGTAACCAGGGCGTACCGGTCCTCCCCGCTTAAGCGGGAAACTTCGGTATTGGGGATCAGGGTTTCGGAGTAATCCACGATAAAGACTATCCGTTTTTTGTGGGGAATGTTGAGCAAAAAGTAGCGTTCAATGTAGTAAAAGGCTTCTTCCGGGCGGCTGGAGATAAAAGTTTTCTGATCCACCCCGGGAAAGGCCCGGCTCATGGTTTTCAGGTACTCCTCCTGCATCTCCAGCAGGCTGAAATTTATCCCCGAGGAGCGGTCGTAAAAGGCGATAATGTCCTGGTTTCCGAAAAGGACATCCGCGATGTACTGTTGAATCCGCACAAAGTTAAACTCCCCCTCGTAAAGCTGGTTGGGAAGATAGTCCCGGATATTACCGTGAACAATGTACAGGTTGGCGGTTTTTGAGCAGTACTTATACGAAAACTCCTGGGCCCAGCCGGGCAAAACTTTAATAAATTCGTAATTTTTGACAATAAGCTGTTCCGCCATTTTCCCTCCCAAGAATGGCTTAATCCCGATACGGATTGTTTTTTTATGAACTACCCTGCAGAGCCGGGGATTAAATTTTCCTCATAGTTAAAGTGTAAACCCCTCCGCCGGGCTTTGTCAAGCGGCCAGCCCCGTGTCAGCCCCGGAGGGACTCTTTCCCCTGGGATAACCACGGACAATTCCACGGAGGAAGGCAACCACGGACGGCACGGACAGGATTCACGGACAGGAACCACGGACGAAGAATAACCGCGAGAAGCGCGAAAGGGCGCGAAAATCCACCTCCTCCTTTTGGGGTTTTCTTCTTCCTGCAATTAAGAATAAGCTTCAATTAAGAATAAGAATTTAACCACTAAGGAACCCAGGGGTTCCGGGACACGAAGGGCACAAAGGGAAACCCACCCACCTATCTCTCCCAATTCCACGGAGGAAGGCAACCACGGACGGCACGGACAGGGAATACGGACGAAGAATAACCGCGAAAAGCGCGAAAATAGGTTGCGGGGTTCTTGACTTATTCTTGGAATTGGTGTCCTATGTACTGAAAATATGAAAAATAGTATACTATGGTTAAATTGTCTTAATTTTTCCGGTTGCAAGTCTCCGCTTGGCACGCTTTTTGCTCTCTCTCTCTCTCTCTCTCTCTCTCTCATAAATTCGCCTTTAGGCACAATCTCCTAAAAAAATTTGCCCAATTTGAGCCAGTTCCAAAATCGGTTATTTTGAACCTGGCTCTGGCATTTCTCAGGCTAACGCCTTGCGAAACGTGCCATTTTCAGAGGTTGCAGTTCCAAAATCTGACATTTTGGAACTGCCTCAATTCAGGGCTCAATCTCAAAGCAAACAAACCTTTGGAGGTAGAAATATGACTGTTTTAACACAGGCGGGCGGAAAAAAGAACATGGCCGGGGCTGTTTTGGCGCTGGCGCTCATCATGGCGCTGACGGCCTGCGGGAACGAACTGGACAGACTGAAAAAGGAGCTGACGGACAAAAACGCAGAGAAGGACCTTTTGCTCCGGCAGAGAGGGGTCCTCGTGGCCGGCGGAAGCGATCATAGCGATTTCAATCCAACAGGAGCAACCGAAGCCGAACGCGGCTGGGAAGGCTGGTTCGCGCAGTACGACAAGATTATGAGCGATATAGCGAAATACAAGACCGGCGGAACTCTTTCCGACGGAATGGTGGTCGCGCCGAACACGCCAATCGACACCCTTTTGCTCGGCGACGATGTGTTCGACAGGTTCGATGACGGTACCCCGGCGGGTAGCACTAATTCTGTGTCATATAGTGGAAATGTGTGGGATTATATGGTAAATAATACAACCGGCAACACAGTCAACGCCTCCATTGCCGGCAACACCGTTGGCGATATGCAGCATATTGCTGACCAGATATTAAGTCTTGGCGCCAATTCGCCGACAATAAAGCGTGTGATTGTTAATGCTGGGGCAAACGACCTTGCGCGCGCGGGTTCGACCCAATCCGTCGAGGTTGGCTCGGCCACCGCCCGTGTAACTGCAAATAATATTGGACGCCTTGTCGCAGCATTGATGGGCAGCCAGAATATAAGCAAAGTTGCAGTTCTCACACCTGTGTACAGGGGTAGTTTGAACTACAATGATCAAGCAGATTTAAGAGAGTACCTAGACCAAATCAACGACCCTGCCTACGGTTCCACCCCTCCGGATTTTGTTACGGATTCGTGGGTCAATGCTGGTATTCAATCCAACATATCAAGCTACTTCGATGGCAACAATTTATCAGGCGATGGGTATTTAGCCCTTTTGGGGGGGATAGACTTAATCATAAATGATACTTCTATGACAGTATCCAGAGCTATGCCAAGGGATAAAGGCGCCATACATTTGGCATCTGCCCTCAATCCCAAACAGCATGGCCACGATTATGATCGTATCAAGAAAAACGGGCGTGATTACAATCTTGCAGGGGTGTCAGTCACCTTTTTTCCGGATAATTTTTTATCAACTTAAAGGGTGATACGATGCTATCAAGGTCTTTGACACGCAGGGCATCGGCATTTGCTTTCCGGTGTCCGTGTCGTCAGACCTTTGGTCTGATGTGAGGTCCGTGGTTAAATTCTTGT
>JAISRN010000159.1 GCA_031273605.1 Spirochaetales bacterium
TATCTTCACTTCCTCCTGCCCCAGCCATTCCCCCTGGGTAAGGATCAGCTCTCCCCTGAATTCTTCGCTCTCGGTTTGCAGATAAAGCCGCTCCGTTACGGTACCCAAAAGAAGGTAAATTTTATCCTCCTCCAGGAGGGCCTGCCTCTCTTCCGGGGAACCCTGGGCCAGATCGCAGAGCCGGTTTAAGGAAGTTTCAAACCGGACCCCGGCCAAAAAAGCGCTTTCCTCCAGGGCAGACAGGCCGCCCGCCCAGGCCAGCCACAGGCCCAGGGCCGCGGCAAAAAAAACCGGAGGCCGGGCGCCCTTTAAACCGGGGATAAAAGGGGAGGCGTTTTTTTTCATTTTTATTTTTCCTGGGAGTAAAAGACCCGGACCTGCTTGTACAATCCGTCGCCTTCGCTTTTGGTGTCTACCCCGGACATTTCGCTCAAGGCCATGTGGATAAGCCGCCTTTCAAAGGGGTTCATGGGTTCCAGCAGTTGGGACCGGCCGCTTCTCCGCACCTGGTCCGCCGCTTTTTTAGCCATTTTCACCAGGCTCTCCATCCGGCGGGTACGGTAGTTTTCCAGGTCCAGAACAATCCTGCGGGGGTAATCTATCCTTCCCGCGTAGACATTGAGGAGGAGCTGCAACGCGTCCAGGTTTTTGCCCTTCTTTCCGATGATGATATTGGAATGGCTGGATTCAATATCCAGGGTTAGTTTTGACTCCCCCCGGAAGGAAACTGAAACCTGTCCTTCCAGGCCCATTTTGCTGAGGAGGGTTTCCAGGTAATCCTTAAGCCTTTTTTCCCCCCCCAGATCATCCACCGAGGCTTCCAGGCTTTTTTCTTCTTCCGGGCCGGAAGCCTCCGCCGGAGAAACCTCGTCATCGCCGGTATGAACCCGGATTTTAACCGTTCCCTTTCTAAACAACCCGGCTTTCTTGGTTATTTCGACAATTTCAACATCAAAATCATCCCGTTCCAGCCCCAGTTCCGCCACGGCAAGGTTAATGGCGTCCTTTTCGGTTTTTCCTTCAAATTCTTTTATCATTGGTCACTCCTGTTTTCTTCGCTGCATCCTCATGGTCCAGATCTGCTGAATGATGGTAAAAAGGTTCTGGGAAATCCAGTAAACCAAGAGCCCCGACGGCGCATTGTAAAGAATAAAGAAGAACATAACGGGCATCATCATGTTAAGCATTTTCATCTGGGAATTAGCCTGGGTTCCCCCGGTCTGCATGAGTTTTCCGTAAAAGATCTGGGACAGTACGAAAATGATGGGCAGCAGCCTGATGGCATCCCAGCCCAGCAGGGGAATGCGGAAACCGGAAAATGTGTACACCGCCTCGGCGGTGGAAAGATCGGTAATCCAGCCGGGAATAAAAACGGCGCCCCGCAAATCAAAGTACTTGCTTACCAGGCCGTACATGGCAATAATAATGGGAAACTGCAAAAGCATGGGCAGGCAGCCGCTTAGGGGGCTGACCCCCTCCTTTTTGTAGAGGGCGGTCATCTCCTGATTGAGCTTTTCCATGTTGTTGCCGTATTTGCGTTTGAGCTCTTCCATCTGGGGGTTGAGGGCCTGCATCTTGGCGGTAGCCTGGGTGCTTTTCCGGGTAAGGGGATAAAGGGCCACCTTAACAATCAGGGTAACGATGATAATGGCTACCCCCCAGTTTCTAACCAGGGCGTGGGCTAAAATCAGGAGCATCTGAAGCAGCCATTCCAGCCAGCCGATCAGCACATTCCGCTCTACCACTCCTTCCATTTCCATAGAGGAGAGGCCCAACGCGTTGTCTTCGGCTTTGTTGTAAATAGAAAGGGCCCCGGTGGTCTTGGGCCCCAGGTAAAAGCGGAACACGTCTTCCGACCGGCTGGTGTTGGCAATCAGGGGCCGGGAAAAGGTCATAACGGAGCTTAGGTCCAGCCCTTCCCGGTAATGCTGATTAAAGCCGATTTTGTAGTTGGAGGCGTCGGGGATGCCGATAACGGTAAAGTACTTTCCCGCCACCGCCGCCCACCGGCTCCGGGCGCCCACTTCGGCCACATCGTCTTTAATCCGGATTCGCTGGGCCTTGCCTTCGTTAAAGTTGTAGTAGTAACGGTAGTCGTAACGGTTGCTCCTCACGTAGGGGGGGCCGATCTGGGGGCCAAACTCCAGGGTGTAGGCGAAGTTTTGGTAGTTAATGGCCGGCGGGGCGCTCCGGGAATTTTCGATGATGATCTTAAGTTCCAGGAGGTACTCCCCGGGAATAAAGGTGTAGATCTTCCGCAGGGTGTAGGGGATTCCGTCATTGCCCCGCCGGGTCCGCCAAAACTCAATTTCCCGGCCATTATCGGATTTTCGGACGTGAAAGGGTTCCGTCAGGGGCGGCGCGTCCGCTCCCCCCAGGAGCAGGTTAAAGGCCGCCTGATCGGGCCCGCCCCGCTCGATAATTTCCAGGGGTTCTCCCCTGTCCAGGTGATCCTTTAATTTAAGGGAGGTTATCACCCCCCCCCGGTTGGAGAGGGTGGCGAGAAAGACATCGGTTTCGGCAAAGACCTCTTCAAAGGGGATGGTTTCCTCCTCCACCGGGGAAACCTCCGCCGGAGTTTCCGGAGGGCCTTCGGGAGCTTCGGGGGCCCCCAGGGCGGGGGGCTCAAAAACCGGTTCTTCCGGGGAAAGCTCCTGGGCCTCCTCCGGCACGCCCCGCAGAAAAACCCTCTGTTGTATATAAAACCCTCCCAAAAAAACAATCATACAGAGGACCATGGCCAATACAGTTTTCTTGTCCATTCAGACTCCCGTAATCAAAATTACCGGCAGGCAAAAGCCCGCCTAGGGCACCGGATCGTAGCCCCCCGGATGAAAGGGGTGGCACCGCAAGATCCTTTTTAAGGCCATCCAGCCGCCCTTCCAGGGACCGTATTTTTCAATGGCTTCCACGGCATAGGTTGAACAACTGGGATAATACCGGCAGGTTCGGGGAAGCATGGGAGAAAGGACCTTTTTATAAAACCGGATGACCAGAATAAAAATCCGGCCAAAAAACCTTGACATTAATCTTCCCGGATCTTGGTTAATCCTGCCCGCCTTAAAAGCCTTTCCCATTCCCGGCTCTGGCTGGAAAAGTCGAAACTCTCCGGCAGGGGCTGGATAATCACCGCCAGGTCCCAGCCGGGAAGAAGCCGGGCCTTTTGAAGCCGGTAAATTTCTTTAAAAATCCGCCGGGCCCGGTTCCGCCGGGGGGCGCTTCCGAATTTGCGGGCCAGGGTAACAAAAATCCGGTTGTAGGATTCCTGATTCTTAACGTACCTTAGCCTAAGGGAAGGGGAGAACGCCTTTTTACCGGAACGGAAAACACGATCTATATCTTTTTTTAGCCTTAGGATTTCCCCCTTAGAAAGGCTTTTTTTCATCGGATACGGACAACTTAACCCGTCCCTTTCTTCTCCTGCGGGCAAGCACATCCCTTCCGCCCTTGGTCTTCATCCGGGCCCGAAACCCGAGCGTTCTGACCCTTTTTGTCCTGGAGGGCTGAAAAGTCCTTTGCATATATTCTCCTTAGAAACCGGATTGATCCTGTACACCTTGGCAGACCCAAAAACCCCCGGTCCGGGGGCGCCTATTGATTTTAACGATAATAATAGCTAAATTTCAAATAGGGGCCTTTGCCGAGTCTTTAAAACGCGTCTTAGAGTATAGGGATTTTTGGGGAGTTTTGTCAACGTCTCCGGGGGGTTCCCGGGGATTATTAGGATGATTTAAATGAAAATTGTTATGTTTACCGATGCGTACTGGCCCCGGGTTAACGGAGTTACTGTTTCGGTAGACTCCTTTTCCCGGGCCCTCGCCAAGGCGGGACACCGGGTTTTGATTGTCTGCGCTCATTACCCCGGGGAGGCGCCTCCCGCCTCTTCCGGAAGGGGGGAGGCGGAGGGTCCGGAGGTTATCCGGGTGCCTTCCCGGGCCTTTTTTATTTCCCGGGAAGACCGGATGGCGAAATTTTCCAAATGGTTTTGGGTAACCCGGCAGGTTGAAAAATTTGAACCCGACATTATCCACCTTAACTCCGAGTTTATCATTGCCGAGTTTGGATTTTACTATGGAACCCTCCACAGGGTTCCTACGATTTATACCTTTCATACCCTGTGGGAAGATTACGCGGCCAACTATATCCCCTGGGCGCCCCCCTCGCTTCTCCGGCGTTTAGCCGGGGGCATCTTAAAAAGCATGATTAA
Source organism: Spirochaetales bacterium (assembly GCA_031273605.1). Taxonomy (GTDB): domain Bacteria; phylum Spirochaetota; class Spirochaetia; order UBA9216; family UBA9216; genus JAISRN01. The sequence goes on from JAISRN010000159.1 coordinate 4,208, forward strand.
AAGGGCCTATAAGGTGATTGCCCCCACCCTTCAGATTCAGGAGGAAATTAAAAAATATAACATTGAAAAAGAAGTCTTTCTCCTTCCCACGGGGCTCGATCCGGACTTTTTTGAACATGACCGGGCCGAAGTGTCCTGGTTCCGGGAAAGGCTGGAAGGGCAGTTTCCGGTTCTCCGGGGCCGCCGGATTCTCCTCTTTGCCGGACGGGTGGCCAAGGAAAAAAACATTGAATTTCTCCTTGAAATTCTGCCCTCCATCCTGGCAAAACATCCCGAATGTCTTTTGCTCATCGTGGGGGACGGGCCGCACCTGGAAACTCTCCGGAAAGAGGCGGAAGAGGGGGGAATAAGCGGCCATGTGGTCTTTTCCGGGTACCTGGACCGGAAGGACCTGGCCCTGGCCTACGGAATGGCGGAAATTTTTGTTTTTCCCTCCCTAACCGAAACCCAGGGGCTGGTAACCCTGGAGGCTATGCTGTCGGGAACCCCGGTGGTGGCCATAGGCGAGCAGGGAACCCTTATGGTCATGGGGGGAGACAACGGCGGCTTTATGGTTAAAAACGACAAGGCCGAATTTACCGCCCGGGTTTTTGAGCTTTTGGAAAATCCGGAGCTGCGCCGGCTAAAGGCTGAGGAGGCCCAGCGCCACGCCCAGGCCTGGTCTATTGAAGGAACCACCCGAAAACTTGAAAAAATTTATGAACAAACCATCGCCTCTTTCCGCGGGGAGTTTGGGGAGCCGGTGATTCCCGTGTGGGAATTCCTGGCAAAAAAACTAAAGACCGGGGATGATGAGCCTTGACAGCCTGGGGAAGGGCTATTACTTTTAGGCAACCATGAAAAATGAAAACGAGCTTAAAGAACTTAAGCAAAAAGAAGAGGACCTCAAGTCCTATTTAGCCTCCCTGGAAAGCCTGGCAGTGGCTTTTTCCGGGGGGGTGGATTCCTCCTACCTGCTGGCGGTGGCCCAGGAAACCCTGGGGGACCGGTGTATTGCCGTTACCGCCCGGTCCCATTCCTTTCCCCTCCGGGAACTGGAGGAAGCCCAAAGTTTTTGCCGCAGCCGGGGGATTCGCCATTTTGTGATTGATTCTGAGGAGCTTTCCATCGAGGGTTTCTCCCAAAACCCCCTTAACCGTTGCTATCTGTGCAAAACCGAGCTGTTTCAGAAAATTGCCCAAACCGCGGCTTCCCAGGGCATAAAACACCTGGCCGAGGGCTCTAACCTGGACGACAACGGCGATTACCGGCCGGGACTGACCGCGGTGGCCGAACAGGGGGTTAAAAGCCCCTTGAGGGAGGCGGGGCTTAGCAAGGGGGAAATTAGGGAATTGTCCCGGGAGAGGGGGCTTGCCTCCTGGAACAAACCTTCCTTTGCCTGTCTGGCTTCCCGCTTTCCCTATGGACAAAGCATTACCCCCGAAACCCTGGCCCGGATTGATTCGGCGGAGCAGTTCCTTCTGGATCAGGGCTTTCGTCAGGTCCGGGTGCGCCATCATGGGAACCTGGCCCGGATTGAAACCGACCCGGAGGGCTTTGAAAAATTCTCCGCCCCCGGCCTGAGGGAGTCGGTTCACCAAAAACTTAAAGAGATGGGCTACACCTACATTGCCCTGGACCTGCTGGGTTACCGTACCGGCAGCATGAATGAAACCCTGCCCGCGGCCGCCCTGCGGAATGAATGATTTTCCTGTTTTAAGGGGGGGGCGGATTGTTTATCTGGATTCCGCTTCCACCACCCTGCGGCCCCGGAGGGTAATTAGGGCGGCGGCCCGGTTTTCCCAAAACTGCGGCCTGGGCCCCCACCGGGCCTATTACAAGCTGGGCGGCGCGGCGGAGGAAAGTTACGCCCAGGCCCGCCGGACTGCCGCCGGTTTTATCGGCGCCCGCCCGGAGGAAATTGTTTTTGTGAAAAACGCCACCGAGGGCCTCAACCTGCTGGCCCTGGGGCTGTTTCAGGAACCGGCCCTGAAAACCTCTCCGGCCCTCCCGGGGGCGGGAGACAAGGCGGCCCTGCCCCTTTCGGAACATCACTCTAACTTTTTGCCCTGGATAAGGGCCGTCGAAAAGGCCGGGGGAAAAACCGAAATTCTTTATCCCGGGGAAACCGGCCTGCCCTCCCCCGGGGAGATCGAAACTAAAATAGGGCCGGGGGTCCGGGTAGCGGCCTTTGCCCTGGTTTCCCA
>JAISRN010000213.1 GCA_031273605.1 Spirochaetales bacterium
AGGGCTGCCGGGGGACGAGATCAGCATGACGAATTTTGTGATCCGGGTTAAACCAAAGGGAGCGGCCTACAGCTTTACCGAGTTTGAGATGTGGGACTTCCCCTATGCGGTCTACGAGGTAGACTTCCCCCATATTCCCGCCCTTTGGGACGAGAGCCTGCCTTTTTCGGGCAATATGGAAACCATGGTTCTCGGGGACGATGAGTGTTTCGTCCTTTCCGACGACAGGAGCAATACCAACGATTCCCGCACCTGGGGGCCTATCCCGGTAAAGCTCGTGGCCGGCAAGGCTCTTTTCCGTTACTGGCCCCTTACCCGCCTTGGGCGTCCGTGACCGCTTCCCTCTATATTCATGTTCCTTTTTGTTCAGGGGCCTGCGATTACTGCGATTTCTATTCCCTCCCGGTAAAGGAGGACGATCCCCGGCCTGAGCTTTATATCGACAAAGTTCTCTCCGACGCGGAAGCCCAATTCGCTCGTTACGGCATAGGGCGGGTGCCGACGGTCTATATAGGCGGCGGCACGCCCTCGGTTCTGGGGGCCAAAGGCATACGCAGGCTCCTTGGGGGCCTCCTTTGGCCGGGAGAGGCCCGGCCCCTGGAGATCACCGTGGAGGCCAATCCCGAATCGGCGGACCGGGGCTTTCTCTCCGCCGCCGCCCAAGGGGGCGCCACCCGGCTCAGCCTGGGGGTTCAGAGCTTCCACGAGGCCTCCCGGCGGCAGGTACGCCGGACAGGGGAGGGGAGGCTGCTTCCGGAGCGGCTAAAGGCGGCGGCGGAGCTCTTCCCCTGCGCTTTTTCGGCGGATATTATTTCGGGCCTTCCTTCCCAGAACGAAAAGGTTCTGCTTGGGGATCTGGAGAGGCTCTTATCCTACAGCCCCGCCCACGTTTCCCTCTACGCCCTCACGGTGGAGGAGGGGACTCCCCTGGCGAAAAAAAGCCGGAAAGCCGCCGGCCTCCCTCCCATGGATGAGGCGGACCGGCTCTGGATACGGGGCCGGGATTTTCTTGAGGAAGCCGGCTATGGCCAGTATGAGGTCTCCAATTTTTGCCTCCCCGGAAAAGAATCCCGCCACAACATAGGGTACTGGCGCATGGGGAACTGGCTGGGCCTGGGGCCCGCCGCCTCGGGAACCCTGATTGACGACGCAACAGGCAGGGGCCTGCGCCGTACCGTGGCCCCCGACCTGGACCTCTGGCTTAACCGGGAAAGAGGGGAACTTGAGTCTGAGGAATTGCTCGATCCCCCGACCCTGATGAAGGAGACCATACTGATGGGCTTCCGCTATATCGAAGGCCCCGACACCGCCCTCTTCAGGCGGCGCTTCGGTAGAGACCTGGAAGACCTCATAGGCCGGACCATAGCCCGCTGGAGGGAACGGGGCCTTATGCGGCCGGACAGGATGGCTCTCACTAAAGAGGGGCTCCTTTTCCTTAACCCCTTTGTTACGGAAGCCTTTGAGGAGCTGGAGGGCCGAAGACCGCCCTGCCGGGGTTGAGACAAGCATCGAGCCTCCATGGCAACCGAACCAGGACGGCAGATTTAATATTGCATATTAAATCTGCCGGTGATATTCTTAAAGGGTGAATAGGAGCCTGTTGCACTTGTAGGTTTTTATGGCTTTTTTTAGCAAAAAAGCCATAAAAACCACGATTATCCGGCATCCTTACGCAGTTTGCAGGGTAAAAAATCGCCTTGCAGGCGATTTTTGGAGGTTTTATGTGCGAAGCACAACAAACTGCTAGATACATTAAGCGCCATGCGGAGCAGGCTCTGGCGAGGATGTCAAAAAGTTTCGGCGCAGTATTGGTAACAGGCGCCCGGCAGACCGGTAAAACCACGCTTTTGCGGCAGGGGAATTTTACGGATCAAACATACCGCTATGTAAGCCTGGACGATCCCATCAAGCTGCAAGCGGCGCTGAACAGCGGTGGGGAGTTTTTTCTTGAAAACAAACCGCCTGTTATTATTGATGAAATTCAATATGCGCCTCCGCTTTTTTCCTATATAAAAATGATAATTGATGATGAACAAACTCCGGGCGCTTTTTTGCTTTCCGGTTCCCAGCAGTTTCATTTGATGAAAAATGTCGGCGAATCCTTAGCGGGCCGGCTTGCCGTTCTGTCCCTTTGCGGTCTTTCGCAGCGGGAAATAAAAGGGGTGAATTTTTACGAGCCCTTCTTGCCTGAAGCCGGATATTATGAAGGCCGCCGGAAGAAAAATACGAACCTGGACTACGACGAAATTTGGCGTATTATCCACCGGGGCAGTATGCCCCGGCTTTACCGGGATAAGGAAATAGATTGGGAAGATTTCTGGAATTCCTTTACCAGAACCTATCTTGAACGGGATGTACGAGATCTTGCCCAGGTGGGAAATGAGCAGCGTTTTTTGGCTTTTATGACATCAGTTGCGGCAAGAACCGGCGCCATGCTGAACCTTTCGTCCATCGCCCAGGAAACCGGTATTAGCGTTCCTACGGTCGAACGGTGGCTTTCCATTTTAGTTGCGTCAAATCTGATTTTTCTGCTGCGGCCTTTTCATGTTAATGTATCAAAACGGATGGTACATACCCCTAAATTGTACTTTCTTGATACCGGTCTTGCAGCCTGGCTTACCCAATGGCCTTCCGCGGAAGTCCTCCGTAACGGCCACATGGGGGGTGCGTTTTTTGAAACTTTTGTAATTATCGAAATTCTAAAAAGTTATGCCAATCAGGGCAGGGAAGCCCCACTCTATTATTACCGGGACCGGGATGGCAGGGAAATCGATCTTTTAATCTGGCAGAAAGGCAAACTCTACCCGATAGAAATTAAAAAACACGCGAACCCCGGAATCGACGACATAAAACACTTTAGCGCCCTTGCTTCCATCGCCAATATTGAGCGGGGCTCCGGCGGGGTTATTTGCATGTACAAAGAGCTTGCTTCGCTGACGGCAATGGATAAAATTATCCCCCTAAGTTGGCTGTAAGATCATCGAAAGATCCGGCGGGCGGAAATACCCGGCGCCTAACCCAGGAGGAATTCTAAATTTAACCACGGACAACACGGACATAAAAAATTATCCAGAATTCGTCACTAATTAGTCCGTGGAGTTGTCTGTGAGGTCTGTGTGGTCAGTGGTTATTCTGAATCAATTCGTCAAAAATTATCCCGGTGGAGGGAAATCTAAAGACAACAAAATGATCGTCACGGTAGTCGGGCGGTCTTTGTAAAATGCTTTCGCCGCTATAAGTTTCCCACTCGTCTTTTGTGAGCAGGAGAAAGGTTTCGCCCTTATGGTAATCGGGATTTTCGTAGGCGGATGGTGCCAGCCAGTTGTGAATAACATGAATAGTATCCGGCGCAAGTCCGGCGATCTCGATTCTTCCGTTGCTTAATTCTGCCGTTACATTAGCGTTCCAGAATGTAGCGAATCCATAATTTAGCCTATGCGTTTCTAAATAGGTTATGTATTCGTTTCTTGAGCTATTATTGTCTGCACGTAATATTTCTTGAAATTTCAAAGCCCCTTGTACCGTAAGCATCATTGTAATGACAGCGATAAAAATCATGGAGTTTATAGATGAAAGTTTCTTTGTGATTCTATTGAATAATACGGCCAGAACAGGAATATAAAGAACTAAAAAAGGAATAAAATATCGCAATTCCATTTCGCTGTTAAGGAATTGAAAAAGGAATATATGAAAAATTGACGAGACGATAAAAAACAATAAAATAAAAACCTCCGCGCCGGCTGGTATGCCATCACCGGATATTTTTTCTGTTT
>JAISRN010000047.1 GCA_031273605.1 Spirochaetales bacterium
GGGTGAAATTATAAAGCGCAAACGCCCCGGAAGGGGTTAGGGAAGAAGAGAAAAGGTTTTTCGCTCTGGCTAAAGTCATTCGGCCCCTCAAATTAACAATCAATATACCCCGCTATTCAATTTTTTTCAAGGGCAAAGGTAAAAAGTCGCGTAAAAAGTTTATTTTCCTGCGAAAAAGTTTGTTTTCGCCGGCAGGCGGCAGAATGTCCGCTATTTTGTGTTGGGCTCCGGATTTGTCCGTGGCCGGTCTGTGGGGTCCGGGTGGTCCGGGTTGATTTCCCGGTTAAGCCGCGCCAATGGGTCAAATTTACCATACGAACTACACGAATTTAAGAAGGAATTACGCTCTAAAATCCGTTAAACTGCCTCATCTGCGGTTTTTTTATCTTCCATACCCGCTCCTTACACTCATTTTTCCCATTAAGAACCGCGATCATTCCATAATTCGCGTTAATCCGCGTCCTTTCGCGGACTCTTTTGTTTTTTTGCGCTGGCCCTGCTCCGGCCGGCAGGGGTGGTCAAAAGGGGCTAAATTTTTTACAATGATCCTTGATGAAAAAAGACGGCCGCTTTTCTATCTATTATAAAGACGGTTTTGCCACCCTAACCGTTTTTCCCCCGGAAAATGACGGCCGCCCGGTTTATTATGAAGGGGTGGCCGGCAAATTAAAGCTCTTGGAAGTGCCGGGAGTCCGAAAACAGCTAATTTACGATATTATTGACGAGGCCGCCGGGCTGCCCCGCCCCCTGGTGGAATGGCGGGAAGGCCACAAACTCTCCCCCCGCATCACCGTCCGCATTGCGGAGGACAAAATGAGGGCCTTTGTTTCGGTGCAGCCGGAAAAGCCGGGGGGCGAGCCCCTGTCTCTGCCGCTCCTCCAAAAGGCCCTCCGGGAGGCCGGGGTCTTCTGCGGCATTGAAGAGGACAACCTAAAAAAGCTTCTGCAATCCCGGACCTACGGCAGCGAAGTTACCGCCGCGTCGGGCAGGCCGCCCGTCCACGAACAGCCGGAAAAAATTCAATATTTTTTTAATACCGAGCGGGGAAAACCCTTTAAGGAGCTGGACTTTGAAAGGATGGACCTGCGGGAGCTTAACTTTATTCAAAATTGCTCCGCCGGGGATACCCTGGCCCGGCTTGGGGACCCCGTTCCCCCTGAGGATGGCTGGGATGTAACAGGCCGCCCGGTTCCCGCCCTAACCGGCCCCGTCCGATCCCTTTTTAAGGCCGGGACGGGGGCCAAACTTTGTGAAGATGGCAAGACCATCGTTGCCACGATTGACGGCAACGTCAGGTTATCCGGCGGGGTAAGCGGCCTTGTGATGGTGGAGCCGGTTATTACCGTGGAAGATGTGGACTATTCCAACGGAAACATGGATTTTTCCGGAGCCCTGGATATAAGGGGCAGGGTGGCCGACGGCTTTACGGTTAAGTCCCAGGGGGTTATTCAGATTGCCAAATCCGTAAGCAAGGTGCAGGTCCACTCCGGGGGCGACATGATTTTAAAGGCCGGCATCTCCTGCAATGATGAGGGCGAGTTGGACTGCGGGGGCAACCTTTTTGCAAAATATATCGAAGGCGGCCGGGTGGTCTGCCGGGGCAGCCTCTTTGTGGAAGAGGCCATTATGCATTCCCAGGTTAAGGTAAACGGGGATATTATTTTGGCGGGACGGCGGGCGGAAATTTTCGGAGGGCGGATCATCTGCGGCGGCAGCTTAAAATGTAAAAAAATCGGAAACATAAGCGAGCCGGCCACCGAAATTATTTTGGGGCTGGGCATCGAAGATTTTGAAACCCAGGAGACACTATCCGCCCGGCAGGAGGCGGACAATGAGGAGCTTGGCAAATTGGATACGATTATCCGCCAGCTTAAAAATACCGCGGCCAAATTTCCCGCAGACGATCCGACGGCCCTCAAATTGGATAAAGCCATAAAGCAGCAGGAAGAAAAAATTTTAGTTTTAACCAAAAGAATCAACCGCGCTGCCAGGGAATTATATGAGCTAAAACAAAGAAAATTGATAAACGAAGATTGTTTCCTCTCCGCCGAAGAATGGATCTTCCCCCAGACTAGCGTTACCATAGGGGACTTTCGTTGGCAGTCTTCACCCAAGGGGCACTCCAAAACTACCCTGAGGGTGCGGGAGCGTAAACTTTATGTGCAATGAGGGGGTTCCGGCTAAAGCCGGGGTTTTGGAAGATTTTTTTGAAAGAACTATACAACTTACGGCTAATGAGTTAAAGTATACAAGTAGGAAAACCCGCCGATTTTTACCAGGAGCGGCTCGTAAAACTAAACTTTCCAGGGGAACCAAAGAATCATAAATGCGAAAACCAAAATATATTGTTGTACGGCGATCCCACCTCAAGTATTACACGGACATTGAACTTTTTTATAAAACCCAGTCGGGAAATTTGCTGCTCTACAAACCCAAGGGCATGCCCTTTACCGAAGACATGGCCTCCAGCAAGCCCTTTTTAGGGGACCTCTATATCCGGGAAGAAGACAAGATGGCCAGCATCGAGGCGGCCCAGAAGGGCTTTAACGAACAGCTTGTCCATGACATCCGCTCCAAAGACCTAACCGAAGTGAGGGAAGCCCTTTCCAGCATCGTGGACGAAACCCTCTCCGCTCCCCGTTCCGGCGGCCTTAGGGCGATGAGCCAAACCGCCCAGGTGGTGGTAACCGGTTTTTCCACCCAAACGGGAATCATAAAAAATCTGGTACGGATTGCCTTTTCCGATTATACCACCACAATTCACTCGATCAACGTCATGGCCCTGATGGTGGGATACTGTTACTACGTTAAAAAATCCGAAAAGGTAACCCACCAGTGGGCCCTGGCGGCCCTCCTGCATGATGTGGGGAAAACCGAAATTCCCAAGGAAATTCTCAACGCCCAGAGGGTTTTAAGCAATGAGGAATTTGAAACCATCAAAAAGCATCCCGCCATTGGAGCGGATATTTTAAACGGCTATACCGAACAGGATATCCGCTCGGTTATCCCCGGGGTGGTGGAACACCATGAAAAACTTGACGGTACGGGCTACCCCAACGGAATTGCCAACATTTCCGAATGTGGCAAGATTTTGGGCATCATCGACTGTTACGAAGCCATCACCAACGATGACCGGCCTTACCGGTCCGCCATGGAACCCCTCAACGCCCTCAAATACCTCAAAGAAGAAGTGGATAAGGACAAATTTGACCGGGAATCCTTTTCCAACTTTGCCTACAGCCTGGCGGTCCACTAGTCCTCAGGGCGTCTTGCTATTATTTCTTATTTTCTATATAAAAATACTATGAAATTTTAGCTTTCCCTAAGCCGGGCTTGGGGAAAACCATAAGCAGGGGGACGAATCATGAACGAAACCAACTTTGAAAAACTGGCCTCTACGGTAAGGGGATTTACCGGCATCGACAAAAACCAGCCCTCCTTAGGCTACCGGCTGGAAACCCAGCTTGTCCGGGGATACTCTAGCGTAGACAGCCAGACCGGCGCCATCAGCGTTCCCATTCATCTAAGCGTACCCTACGTTCACCCCTCCTTTGACGAAACCACGGGCTTCGGCTATGGGCGGTACGGCAACCCAACCCGGCTGGAATTAGAAAACACCCTGGCCATGCTGGAGCACGGCCTTAAGGGTTGGGCCTTTTCTTCGGGCATGGCGGCTATTTCGGCCCTGGTTAAACTTTTTAGCCCCGGGGATCACCTCCTGGTTTCCGATGATCTCTACGGAGGCACTTACCGGCTTTTTACCACCATCTACGGAAGGTACGGCCTTGAGGTTACCTATGTGGACACCAGCCGCCTTTCCGAAGTTAAGAAGGCCATCCGCCGGGAAACCAAAGGGGTGTTTATCGAAACCCCCTCCAACCCCATGATGCACGTTACCGACATCAAGGCTGTGGCGGAGCTTATTAAAAATATTAACGGCCTAACCGTGGTGGACAACACTTTTTTAAGCCCCTATTTTCAGCGCCCCCTGGACTTCGGGGCGGACATAGTGATTCACAGCGGAACCAAATACCTGGGGGGGCATAACGATATTATGTCCGGTTTTCTGGTGATTGCCCATGAGTCCCTCATCGAGCCCATCTTTACCTTTACCATGTCCGAGGGGGGGGCGCTTTCCCCCTTTGACTCCTGGCTTACCCTGCGGAGCCTCAAAACCCTGGGGCTGCGGATGGAAAAGCAGCAGCAAAACGCGTTGGCGCTTTTTGAATTTTTAAAGAACCACAAAAAGGTGGAAAAGGTGTTTTACGCGGGGGACCCGGAACATCCCGGTTATGAAGTATCCCGGCGGCAGACCACCGGCTGGGGGGGAATGATTTCCTTTTACCTGAAGGACAAAGAGGAGGCCCCAAGGGTTATTAACCGGTTAAAGCTCATCCTTTTTGCCGAAAGCCTGGGGGGAACCGAAACCCTCCTCACCTACCCCTTTCTGCAAACCCACGGGGCCATTCCCGAGGAAATCAGGAATGCCGTCGGGGTTAATGAAAAACTATTAAGAATTTCCGCCGGGGTCGAAGATGCCCAGGACCTGATTCAGGACCTGGAACAGGCTTTCCGTTAAACGATATTGACAAATAACAAAATTTGGTGTATATTTTTCTATAAAGCTGCACATTGGAGGATATTATGAGGACAAATATTGATTTAGATGAGGCCTTAGTTAAAAAAGCAATGGAAATCAGCGGAATTTCCACAAAAAAGGCGGTGGTAAATATGATTTTGGGTGAATACATAAGGAAAAACAATCAAAAAAATATATTAAAATACCGGGGAAAAAAAATTTGGGAAGGGAACCTTGAACAAATGAGAGAAAGCAGATGATAGATATATTAATAGATTCATCCGTGTGGATAGACTTTTTTAATAATTATCAATCACAAGAAGCAGATATTTTGCAATTTTTGATCGAAAACAACGACAATAATAATATTTTTATATGCCCTGCAATATTTATGGAAGTTTTACGCGGAATAAAGGATGATAATACATTTTATGACGTGAAAGGCACGCTATTGAATTTTTCAATTTTGGATAATGATTTAATGGAAGTAACAAATAATGCTATAAATATATACAGGAATTTACGAAAAAAGGGAATAACGATCAGAAAGCAGAATGACTGCATTATAGCATCATATGCCATATTGAATAATATTCAAATATTTCATAAAGATAGTGATTTTGAATTAATGGCAAATAATACGAAATTAAAAATATATAAATAAACGGTTTAGCGGCTAAGCCGGGAGAGGGCATCGAGGCATGCGTCAATATCGGCTTCGGTGGTCAGGCTGCCCAGGCTTATCCTGAGGGTTCCCCCGACGGCTAAGGTGCCTAAGGTCCGGTGGGCATCGGGGGCGCAGTGAAGCCCGGACCGGACCGCGATATCAAAGGCGTTGTCCAGGATAATCCCCCCCTGGGCGCAGTCCATCCCTTCTAAATTGATAGAAACAACCCCCCTCCGCCGTTCCCCCGCCGGGGGGCCATAAAGGGTAAGCCCCGGTATCCCCTCCAGGCCCTCTAAAAGCCGGCTTGCCAGGAGGGCCTCCCGGCGGGCGACAACCTCAAGGCCCTGGGCCAGGAGCCACCGGACCCCTTCGCCCAGGGCGGCCAGGCCCGCGGTATTTTGGGTGCCGCTCTCGTAACGATCCGGGCCGGCCGGGGGCGGGTTTAAGTCTTCGGAGCGGCTGCCGGCGCCTCCTTCCCTAAGGGGCTGCAAAATCAAGCCTGGCCGGATGTAAAGGCCGCCGGTTCCCTGGGGGCCCAGGAGCCCCTTGTGTCCCGGAAAAGCCAAAAGATCCACCCCCAGGGCCTGAAGGTCCAGGGGAAGGCTTCCCGCCGACTGGGCGGCGTCCACCAAAAAGAGAACCCCCTCCTCCCGGCAGATCCGGGAAATTTCGGCAATGGGGTTTTCCGTTCCCGTTACATTAGAAACGTGGCTAAAAACCACAAGGCGGGTCCGCCGGGTAAGGGCGGCCCGGACCTCCTCAGGGTCGGCGCCGTCTATGGGCGACACGGGAATCTTAGCGCAGCTAATCCCCCGCTGCCTTAGGGCTTCCAGGGGCCGGGCCACCGCGTTGTGTTCCATCGAACCGGTAACCACGTGATCCCCCGGTTTCAGGAGGCCCTTTAAGGCCAGGTTTAAGGCGTCCGTGGCATTGAGGGTAAAGCAAAGGGTTTCCGGCGGAACATTAAAAAGGCGGCCCAAAAGCCCCCGGGTTTCCTCGATGTACCGCCCCGCCGCCAGGGAGAGCCTGTGTCCGGACCGGCCGGGGTTCCCGGAAAATTCCCGAAAAACCCGGTCGGCGGTTTCATAAACATCCCCGGGTTTGGGCCAGGAGGTGGCCGCGTTATCCAGGTATATCACCTTCCCCTACCCCTCCAGGAGTTTTTCCAGCCTCCGGTGTATCGCATCGTAGTCAAAATTTTCCGCCTGGTCCCTGAGCCACCGGACAAGGTCGTCATCGGTTTCGTACCGGTATTGTTCAATTTTTTCCAAAAGCTCTTCGGTTAAATTGGAATTAAACTGACCGGTGGCCCCGCACAACTGGGACAGGAGCTCCCGGTCCGGAGAGGGGCGCACTTCCTTTTCTTCCACCGGATGGGCCGCATCCCAGGCGGCCAAGAGCTTGCCGAGATCCCCGGTAAGTTTTAAGGCCATTTGCTTAAGCTCGCCGTGGCGGGCCTGAACAAATTCCGTCCTTCCCTCCTTGGAGGCCAATTCCAGCTCCTTGGCTAATTGGGCCGTGGGGGCGGCGCAGATGGCATTGCAGGTTCCCTTTAAGCCGTGAACCTCAATGGTGTAATTGGGGATGGAAGAAAATAAATGATCGTCCATTTTTTCCAGCAGCGGCGGAGTATGGGTAACAAAGGACTTGAGAATCGGCAGAAGGGCCCCTCCCTTTCCGCCGTAAAGGGTAAGGGCCGCTTGAAAATCCATGCCCTCAATCTGCTGCTCCAAAAGCCAGCCCCCGGCGGCGTCCGGGCCCTCCAGGTTTTGGGACCCCCCCCGGATCCGGGCCTGCTTTTCCGCATCCTGCAGAACCTCTTCGCTCTGCTTATCCCTGATCCATTGGTTGAGAACCTGATCCAGCCGCTTAATATCAATGGGCTTGGGAATAAAATCATTAAAGCCGCTCTTTAAAAACATTTCCCGGTTGCCCATAATCGCATTGGCGGTAAGGACAATCATGGGCACCTTGCGGGCATATTCGGTGTCAATGTCGCTGCGGATAATCCGGGCGGCCTCGATTCCGTCCATCTCGGGCATCATGTGGTCCATAAAAACCAGGTCGTAACGGACCTCCTCGGACCGGATCCGGTCCACCGCCTCCTGGCCGCTGGTGGCAACATCCACATACAGCCCGTAGGGCATGAGCAGCCCGGTCATAACATCCAAATTGGTAACCAGATCGTCCACCACTAAAACCTTTCCGTAGGGCATATAGGATCGGATAATGGTGTTGCCCCGGCTGCGGCTGCGATCCTGCATAAACCGGAAATTCCGCAGATTATTCACCACCTCTTTGCCGATGGGAGCGCTGTCAATGATCCCCTGGGGAATCCTAACCTGAAAAACGCTTCCCTTGCCGTATTCGCTTTGTACCTCGATGGTTCCCCCCATCATGTTTACCAGGCCTAGGGTTATGGACAGCCCTAAGCCGGTGCCTTCAATGCGCCGGTTAGCCGCGGTATCAAACTGAATATATTCGCCAAAGAGCTTGCCCATGTCCTCTTCCCGGATTCCCCGGCCGGTATCCTCAACGGAAAAGGTAAGCCAGGCAATAATCTCCCGCCTTTCCCATTCCACAATCAACCGGACTTCCCCCTGATCGGTGTATTTTATCGCGTTGGAAAGAAGGTTATTTAAGATCTGCCGGACCCTAAGCTCGTCGCCGTAAAGTTTAAAGGGAATCGTATCATCTATCTTGAGTTTAAAATCCACCGGTTTGGAGCCTATGCGGACAATGTTTAGCTGAAGGGCGTCATTTAAAAGATTGGTAAATTCATACTCCCCGGGAAAAACCTCAAAGTTGCCGGTTTCAATTTTTGAAATGTCCAGGATGTCGTTGACAATTTCCAAAAGCTGGGAGCCGGAACTGTATATCTTTTCCAGGTTAATCCGGGTGGCATCGGAATGGGGATTTCGGAGCTCCACCTCCGACAGGCCCAGAACGGCATTTAAGGGGGTGCGGATTTCGTGGCTCATCCGGGCCAGAAAAGTAGACTTGGCCTTGTTGGCCTGCTCGGTCCGGGCCATGGCCTCCATGATGTCGGTCATATCCTGAAAGAGCATAAGCACCCCCTCCAGGTTGCCCTCCTCCTGAAGCATGGGAATAATAAAAATCGTGTAATGCCGCTTGGAACCCTGCATTCCGATATCCATGGCCCGGTTTTCCGCCTGAAAGAGGTTTTCCACCACCACCGTTCCCAGGAGATCCGAAAGAAAGTCCGCCGAATCCTGGTCCACAAACTGCCGGAAGACGGTTGTAAAGTCCTGCTCTTCGATAAGGCCAAAACTTAATATCCCGGCCTGGCGGAGAAAAATCTCGGAACAGTAAACAAAGCGGAGCTGCTGATCCAGGAGGATCATGATCTCCCTGGTGTTTTCCAAGAGCAGCTTAAAGTATTTTTCCTGCTGGGTTTTTTCGGCAAGGATGGCGGCTAAAAGCCTGTCTTTGGAAGAAATGTATAATTTAAACCGTTCTATTGTGAGTTTAGAAATTTCGTAACGATGATTTAAGGAGCGGACAGCGTTTTCCAGCTCCTTATTTTTTTTCTGAAGTTCCGCATTTTTTTCGGCGAGATCCGACATCTTTAACATTCCTAATAACCGGCGGAAATGATGCTATACTGGAAAAAGCGGTTTACCGTTCTGCCGTTTCCGTCATAAACCGGGCAAAATTCCCCGGCGGCATGGAAAAACAAATAACCGGTTTCCTCCAGTTCCTCCGCAATCATCTCCGCTTCTTTATTAATATCCACCAAAACAACGCTGCGTCCGAAACAAGATATAATAAAATAATTTTTAACCCCTGTATTTTTCTTAATTTTGCCGATAAAATTCCGGGTCGACTGAAGTACCTCATCCTGGGTAAAGTTGCCCACCCGCAGGGCCGCTCCGGGCAGAATCGTAACGCCGCAGCGCAAGGCCCCTCCCTCTTCCCGCCGGTAGATGGCGCAGACCTTCCACCCCTCCCCGTCGTGGTTGTCCACCATAATGGGGCAGGCGCTGACAACGCTGATTTTGCCGGAAGAAATAACCCCGATATTTTCCATAAATGAAGCGGCGTTTTTGTTATTCACGCCGATAAGCTTGTTATCCTCCGAAGCGGTAACCATAATGGGCCGGGCGCGGATGTCCGAAACCGTAAGGGATTCTGAATCAAAGCGGCTTTCCATGCCGCTGATTAATAACAGAGCCATCCTGTCATGGTAGGCCTCGCCGTTAAAGATAATCGTCCGGGGCACGCCGCCGGAAGCCTCATCCCTGACCACGGCGCCGAACAGGGGTACCCCTCCGGAAAGGCGATCCAGAACAACCACCGTCCGGTCGCCGGCAAATTCAGAGATGTGGGGCTGGAAAACAAAAAGAAAATCCGCCGGAACGCCAAGCCGGGGGGACAGGCGGGAGTAGAGCTCTTCGATCCGGGTTTCCGTCTCCGGCCTCAGGAAGTCCGAAACCCCCGGAGCAAAGCGGCAGCCCCGGCCGGTAAGAACCCTTAACACCAGCACCAGGCTGCCTTCGGGAAACCGGTCCTGGCTTTCCCCGGCAAAGGCGATGCCTTCGGCGGTACAGCCGATAACCTCAAAAGGAAGGGCCTGGCAGACCGCTCTCACCGCCCCGGAGCGCACGAATTCCGGGGTGCAGACCATAAGCCCCACGGCCGGCCCGCTAAGGGCTGTCAAATCAAGCTGGCCCAGTATTTCTTCCGCGGCCTTTTGGGGCTCGTCAAAAGAAAAGGTGCAGGCGCTTTGGGATTCGATCATACCTCCTCCTTCAGGTTGTCCCGCCCCCCGGGATTCTCCCCGTCCTGGGACAAAAGGCAGGCGATGATCCCGTAATTGTGATAGCGGTTGACCAGGGCGCCCCTTTGATAAACCGGGCAGATCTCCCCCCCGGCATAGGTGATGGCATAATCGCCGCCCCCCAGGGCTTCCAGTTCTTCCTGAATCACCCCAAGCTCATCATCCAGATACTCTAAAACAATGCTGCGGCTGACACAGGAAAAGATGAGAAGGGGGTCCCGGGGGGGCTGCCCCCAGGCGGCCCGGGAGATGCTTTTGGCGGTTTTAAATACCTGGGCGGCGGAGGGAGAAATGACCCGGAGGGTGCTCCCCTCGGGGATATTGGTCGAACAGGTAAGGCTGCCGTCATCATGGAGGGTGTAGATAATGCACATGGAGGGGGGCTCCCCTTCCTCGGCGTCCAGAGCCAGGGGAAACATAAAAAGCATGTCCAGCTTATCTTCGAACAGCAGGCCGTTCTCCCTGAGATAGTCCGCCGCGGGCTTGTCGTTTATTCGGATGATGCGGTTCCCGTCGGAGGCGGTAATCCGGGCCCGGCGGCAGAGGATCTCCTCGGTCCAGATGGTGTTCATAATAAACCGGGGCTTGAGAGCCCCAAAACAGAGAACCGCGGTCATCCGGTCGTCAAAAACCTGGCCGTTAAAAAAAGTTTTGGGGGTCCTAATCTTGGTGTCCATGTCCAGGGCGCCGATGCCAAAGAGGGGGGCGCCCCGGGCCTCCCGGTCCAGAACGCTCACCGCCGCATCTCCGGGCAGGTTAACCAGGGAAGGAAGAAACATCAGAATTAGGGAGGGAGAAAGCCCCTGGGACAGGCTGCGGTACATCCGGGTTATCCGCTCGTCCTCCTCCCCGGCGAGGGGTTCGGAAAAACCGGCGCGGAACTGAATGTCGTCGCTGGTGAGGACGGTGAGGTTAAGAATTACGCCCCCCCGTTTTCCGGGGATGGCCCCCCCGGTGGTGGTGCAGCCCAAAACGGCAAAGGGCAGAACGCTGCAAACCGCCTGCATAACCTGGGAAGGAAGAAAATCCAGGGAGCAAAAGAGCAAACCCACGCTATTTTTGAGAAACCCCCCCTGGCCGGCCAGTTGTTCCTGAATTTCAGCGGCGGCTAAACCGGGTTCATCTTCTTTGAAGGAAACGGCTGTGAGCATTTTTATCATTTCAGCACCTTCATTCCGGCGGCATCGTTTTTCTCACCTTACACCCAATTACCTAATTTGACAACCACTTACCGTCATTCTTCTTTAATATATAGTCCACTCCCCCTATATATAGTATACTCTCCTTAATAAAGAATAACCCAAAAATTAAGAAAAACGCTGCAAAAAACCTTCATCCAGCCTCTCCTGGATAGCCTCATAGTTAAAATTATCCATTTCCTTTCGGAGCCAGCGGATCAGATCGCCCCCAAAATCGTAGGCATAGGCTTCCAGGGCGGCCAGGGTTCTCTCCATAGCCGGGGCGTTAAAACTGCGGCACTCCCCCGCCAGCCTCTGCAGAAGGGCCAGTTCGGGCCTTTCCAAAACGGGGCGGACTCCCCGGTCCTTTGGAAGGGCCGCTAAAAGGGCGGTAATGTCCTTCCCCAGGGTTTCGAGAGTCTCCACAAAGCCGGGGTTTTCGGCTTGAACGGTTTCCCAATTTCCCCCCAGGGCCGCGGCCTCCAGAATTTCCGCTTTCCGCCCCGCCCCGGACGCGTAGATCTGGCGGCTGGCCCCCTTTATGCCGTGGACCGCCACGGCGTAGTCCTTGAGGTTTTCCGGCGTAACCCCCCGGAGAAGGTCAAGGACCCCCTCCACCGAATCGACATAGCTTTTGAGAATTTCCCGGTAGGTGGAGGCGGTTTTAAAACGGCTGATTCCCGCCTGGAGGTTAATCCCCGGAACGGAGAGCCCCTGGAAGTCCCTGTCTTCAAAAAACGAAGGAGACGCCTCTTCCCTCTTGACCTGCTTTTCCGGGGGAATCCACCGTTCCAGAATCTCCTGGAGCTTGGCAATTTCAATGGGTTTGGAGAGGTAATCGTTAAAGCCGTGCTGGAGAAACATTTCCTTCATACCCCTCACCGCGTTGGCCGTGAGGGCCACAATGGGCAGGCCGGTAAAGTAGGGGTCCCCCAGGTTTCTTATGGCCCGGACCGCTTCGGTCCCGTCCATGCCGGGCATCATGTGATCCATAAAAACCAGATCGTAGGGCTTTTCCTGAACCAGTTGAATGGCGGCCTCCCCGGAGGTACAGAGGTCCAGGCTCATGTTATAGGGAACCAGCAGGCCCTCCGCCACTTTTAGGTTGGTGGGGATGTCGTCTACCAGGAGAATCCGGGCCAGGGGGGCGGTCCAGCGGACGGCGATTTCCCGGACGCTCTGGGCGGCTTCGAGCTTGCGGTTAAGGAAATTGGCCGCCCCCAGGGAGTGGACCGGCAGGGTGAGAAGGGAAATGCTGCGAATTCCCGCTTCCGTGCCGTAATCCGCCAGGAGGGCCAAATGGGGCTTGGGGAGGGCTTTTTGGATGGCGGAGGAAACCTTTTCGTAGAGCCCCTGGGCCACCAGCAAAAACCCCCAGGGGCAGGGTTTACCCGGAGGCAAAAGGCTCTGCAAAAATTCCTCCTTCGAGAGGGCCAGGGCGTGGGGAACCAGGAGCTTTTCCAGGGACCAGTGAAGGGCCTCCCGGTGGAGGAGGCGGTTTTCATAAATAAGAACGGATTTTTTACCGGGGTCCCGGACCTCCGCAAAAAGCTCGCCGGAGAACCGCTTTTGGGCTATCCGGGCGGAAAAGGTACTTCCCTGGCCGTAAACGCTTTGGAGGGTAATATCGCCCCCCATGGCCCGGCAGAGCCGCTTGGTAATGGCCAGGCCCAGGCCGGCGCCCTCAATGGCCCGGTTGGCCGCCATATCCACCTGAATAAATTCTCCGAAAACCTTATCCACATCCTCGGGCCTTATGCCGATGCCGCAGTCTTCGACGGTGATGCAGAGGATAAAGGTATTGTCTTCCGGGTTAAGGTCTTCGGCCTGAATGAAGAGCTTAACGTGGCCCCGGGCGGTGTACTTAACCGCATTGCCCAAAAGGTTAAGGAGGATCTGCCTGATCCGAACCTCATCGCCGATGAGGTCGTTGGGCAGGGCCGGATCAATGTAGGCTGCAAAGGTAAGGGATTTTTCCATGGCCCGGACGCGGATAATGTTAATCACATCATTGACAACCGATTGAAAGTAATAGTGAATGGGAACTATCTCCATCCTTCCGGCTTCGATTTTAGAAAAATCCAAAATATCGTTAATTATGGAAAGAAGGTTTTCTCCGGCCTGCTTTATCCCCATGGTATATTCATAAACTTCTTTGCTGATTTTTTCTCTGAGGATAAGCTCGGACATTCCGATAATGGCGTTCATAGGGGTGCGGATCTCGTGGCTGGTGTTGGCCAAAAAAGCGCTCTTGGCCTGGTTGGCCAGCTCCGCCCGGCGTTTGGCCTCTTCCATCTCGTTTATCAGGTTAACCCTGCCGGTAATGTCGTTAACAAATAAAATGGCAACAAGAAATTCCTGATACTTGTCGTAAACACAACTAATGTCAATTTCGCACTTTAAAGACCGGGAAGCCACCGAGGCGGCAACCCGGTTTGGGGCGCCGCCCTCCCCGGGAGTCTTGGAAAAAACCAGGCCCGGGTTTTCAAATTCAAAAAGATCCTTTAGGTTCCGCCCCGCAAGGCTGTTTTTTGCCCCCCAAAAAACCTGGGCGGCCTTGTTGTCCAGAAGAACCAGGCCGTCCCAGGCGGCCACCAGGATGGGTATCTTGGCAAAAAAGTAAATGTGGTCCCCCAGGTTGAGGGAAGCCGAGGCGGCGGCATGAAAGAGCCGCTCGTTGCGGTAAAGGAGGAAAAGGGTCAGGGGGCCCCAAAAACAGCCGGGCCGGTAGCTTGGGGGATAGTAAAACCGGATAATGAGCCAGGGGATGGCGAAACAAATAACCCCAATCCAAAGCCGGCCCTGCTTGATATTCCGGGTAAATGAAGATTTGAGAAACTGCCCCCGGATAGTTCTGATGAGGTTGAGGGGAAAAAGCAGGCTGACCATGAGGGCGGCATAGAAAAGGGGATTCCGGTTCAAGACCGGGGTTATCCTGCCGTTTTGGATAAAGACCTGCCAGTATCCGGCAAAAAAATTTCCAAAAATAACCCCAAGGGCAATGATAAACTCAATCTGCAGAAAGAACCGGTCCGGCCGGGGGGATTCTTTAAGGATGACCATGATGTGCAGGCCGATGAGGGGAAACAACAGGTTAAGGCAGGTTTCCCCCAGGAGAAGCCCCAGGGCCGCCTGGCCGGGAAGGACGGCGCCGGTCCACAGGGCAATGCCGGCAATCCAGCCGGCAACATCAACGGATAGCAGCAGAAAGGGAAGGCAGGTTTTGAGAGTTTTGCGGCCATGATAAACTGCCCACAAGCCAAACCCCAGGGACAGAAAGCTTAGCAGGTACAGCAGGGGTGGCCAGATCATTTTTTAAGAGGGCCTCTCCTTGGCCAGGGCGGCTTGGACCTTGCTGATAAGAAGCTCCGGAATAACCGGCTTCGCCACCCAATCCTCGGCCCCGGCGTTCTTGGCCTTTTCCCATTCCTCCGGAGAGGAGTGGGAGGTAACAAAAATGACCGGAATATCCCGGCTGGCGGCATACTGGGGGTTATGGCGAATTTCGGTGAGACATTCAATTCCGGACATCTCCGGCATTTCCATATCCAGCAGAATCAAGTCCGCCTTGATGATGTTTAGCATGGATAGGGCTGTTTTGGCGGATTTAGCGGGCCTTATGTCATAATAGTCTTGAAGAATGATCTTTATGGCGGCAAGATTCAGGGGCATATCGTCCACTATCAGGATGATTTTTTTTGCCGTTTGTTCAGCCATTTTTTCCCCCTAAAAATCACTGTATCCAAGCCCCGCTTTCGCAAGAACACCGAATCGGCTTTAGAGTAACATACCCCGCCGAATTTAGCAAGCCTCCTGCACAGGGCGCGCAGGGCAACAACACTTACTTTTTCAA
This sequence comes from Spirochaetales bacterium, assembly GCA_031273605.1. Classification (GTDB taxonomy): domain Bacteria; phylum Spirochaetota; class Spirochaetia; order UBA9216; family UBA9216; genus JAISRN01. The sequence continues at coordinate 15,079 of JAISRN010000047.1, forward strand.
CTTCTGGAATCCTCTTAAAACCGCAATATGGACGAAGAAGAACCTAACCGCAAAGTCGAAAAAGTCGAAGAAGGAAGTC
>JAISRN010000089.1 GCA_031273605.1 Spirochaetales bacterium
GCGCTGTTTTTTGGCTGTGAATTCTTTGCGGGACTGGATGCCTCTGGGGGGAATCTGGTCATTTCGACGGGGACCGGCGGAGCGCGGGCAGCCTATACGGATGAGGAGATCAACAGCTTTCGGTATGTGTTTACCTTTACGGGGCCGGGGGGTGATGAGTTTAGCCGGGAGCTTGCGCCGGGGGCGGGGACGCTGACTGTTTCGGTCGTCCTGGGGGAATGGACCATAAGGGCCCAAGCCTATAACGACGACAACGTGCTGACCGGGACGGGGAGCGCAACCGTTACGGTAAAGGCGGGGAGCAATTCGGTGAGTATACCGATGACGGCGGTAGGGGGCGGCACGGCTGAACCGAATTACCGGGAGATGGTATCCCTTGCCGGGGGAACCATTACCGGGAGCGGATCAGACGGGGCGTTTGTCAGCGGCAGAACCGTAAACCTTTCGGCCTTCAAGATTGCCAAATATGAAACCACCTGGGAGCTGTGGAAGGAAGTGTACGACTGGGCGGGAAGTCATGGATACAGTTTTGCCAACCCCGGCATGGAAGGGCATGGTAGAGACGGGACGGGGTCGGTCGGTACGGCGGAAACGCGAAAGACCCGTCCGGTAACGTATATCAACTGGCGGGACGCGATAATCTGGTGCAACGCATATAGTGAAATGAGCGGAAAGGAGCCGGTGTATTACACCGATAGCGGTTACGGCACGGTATTGAAGGCATCGACGGATGATACCGAAGTTACAACAGCGGCGGACTTAGCGGTGATGAAAAGCGCCGCCAACGGCTACCGCCTGCCCACGGAGGCGGAATGGGAATACGCGGCGAGGGGAGGGAATCAGGCGGATATAGGCCAATGGGGGTATACCTATGCGGGGACAAGCACGCCAGGAACCGGCACGGGGCAATTAGGCGATTATGCGTGGTATAGGGTTAATTCTAATGATTTCGGGCCCTACACCCCCGATTACGGCGCCCATCCGGTAGGGACAAAAGCTCCGAACAAGACAGGCGGTCTGTATGACATGAGCGGGAATGCATATGAATGGTGTTGGGACTGGTATGATTCCAGTATTGATAGCTCGACGCCTATTGCGGGTCCCGCTTCGGGCACGGGCCGGGTTAGGCGGGGCGGTGGTTGGGGCGGCGACATCGCGCTCTGCGCCGTTGCCTACCGTGGCGGCTACGGCTACAACCCCAACAGCGAAAACGTCTCTGCTGGTTTCCGTGTTGTCTGCCCCTAAATATTGTGTAACAAAGGCAGCCTCCTACGGGGCGGCAGGGCGGTTCGAAGTGTGGGCGTTAAGCCGAAACGGAGATACCGCCCCGTCCTGTGGGGCTGACGGGACAAGAAGCATTGGTGTCAATGACAAAAACGGTTTCAGTCAGGGCCAGCGCATTTAAGAATTTTTGTCCACGGATTACACGAATTAAGAAGAAAATCTGTGGTTTTTATCTTCCATACCTCCTTGCGCTGCCCATTAAGAACCGCGATCATTCCCTAATTCGCGTTAATTCGCGTCCATTCGCGGACTCTTTTGTTTATATGCGCTGGCCCTGGCCGGGAGTGGACCCCCTGCATTATCTAAGAAATTTTCTCAACTATGCACAGAGGACTCGGAGACACTGAGGACTGGAGAGTTTTTTCTCCCCCCGTGAACTCCGTATGCCCCGTGAGGAAAAAAGGGTGACCACACAGACAGAAAAGTGGTTAGTGGCAAGAGGAATAGGTTGGGAGGTCCACCCTCCACCCTTCTTTCACCTCCCTCCCTTCTTTATGTCCGTGCTGTCCATAAGGAAGCTTGGTTTAATCGTGGTCCGTGGTTGATTTCTTGATTCTCCGGCGGTTGCCCTTCTTTATAAAACTTGTTAGGATGAGCCCATGAAGGACTGCCTTTTTTGCCGGATTCTCCGGGGGGAGATTCCGGCCAGGAAAATTTACGAAGACGGGGAGATCCTCGCCTTCCACGACGTGAACCCCCAGGCGCCGGTTCATTTTCTCCTTATCCCCAAAAAGCATATTCCCAGTCTTATGGAGCTTTCGGCGGAGGACGCGTCCCTCATGGGCCGGCTGCTTTTTAAGGCCCAGGAACTGGCAATACAGGAAGGATGCGGGGAAATGGGGGCCCGCTTTGTCTTTAACTGCCGGGCCCACGGCGGGCAGACGGTGGATCACCTTCATCTCCACGTTTTGGGGGGAAGGTTCCTTTCCTGGCCTCCCGGTTAGGGAAGCTCCGGGTTGGGCAGTTGACAGAGCCGCCGGTTCAATCTTAAAATTTCCCCATGAAAAAGCGCCCCCCCCTGTCCGCGGCCCTGTGCTGCGCCCTGCTCTTTAGCCTTTTGGCGGGGGGATGCTCCCCGAAGGACGGCACCGCGGAGATGTGGACCGCCATCCCCGAACTGGCCGCCTATGCCGATCTGTTTAATGCCCGGCAAAACAAGTACCGCGTCAAGGTTGTGTATAAAGAAAATCCAGGGCGGGAACTTCTGGGAACCCAGGAATTCCCCGACCTCATTGTGGATCAAAACCTGAACGGCCGCCGGTACAGCCTGCTTTTTTCGGACCTGAGCTTTCTCTTTGACCGGGGCGGCCTGAGCCGGGAGGATTTCTACCCTTCCCTGCTGGACCTAAGCGTAAGCAACAATCAACTCCTCACCCTGCCCCTTTCGTTTAACCTTCCCCTGCTGTACTACAAAAAATCCCCCAACGGCCCGGAGGACCCCCTCAAAACCCCGGAAGAAATTCAGGGCCTTTTAAGGGAATTTGAGAGCCCCCGGGGGCGGGGCAATTTTCAGACCTGGGGGTTTTCTCCCCTGTGGAACGGCGGGGCCCTCCTGGCCCTGGCCCAGTTGGCCGGAGCTGATTTTGGGGAGGATCAGAACTCCTACCCCCGGTGGGACCAGGAGGGGCTGGAACGCAGCTTTGCCCTGCAGGAGGAGGAACGCCGGGGGCGGAACAAAACTTTAAACGACGAGATTCGCTTTACCGACAAGTACCTGGGGCAGCCCCTTCCCAAGCTCGTTCTGGAGGGGCGGATCCTCCTGGGCTTTGCCGACACCCGGGAATTCCACCGGATTCCCCCGGAGGAAAGGCAGGACTTACATTTCTTTTGGCTCTCCGACGGGCAGCGGGTTCCCGCAAATACCGATATTTACTTTGCCGCCATTCCCCGGAAGGGTACCGACAAGAAGGCGGGGGCGGAATTTTTAGCCTGGCTTTTTAGCCGCCGGGGTCAGGAGGAGATCCTCGAATATTTTCAGTTTAACCGGATCCGGAGTTTCGGCATTGCCCGGGGGCTGTCTTCCCTTATCCCCATTAACGAGCTGGTCATGGTCCGGCATTACCCCCTTCTCCTGGGGGCCCTGCCCCCGGCCCGGAGCATCCTCTTTCCCCAAGCCCTGCCGCCGGAGTGGAAGGACCTGCGCCCCGGCCTTTTGATCCCCTGGCTTTTGGACCGGGCCCGCCGGGGGGGGGCGGCTTCGGGGGGGGGCGGCGCCGGGGAGATTATCCTGGAAGAAGCCCTGCGCACCTGGTACAACCAGCAGGGCCGCTACTAGCCCCCGGCTATGAAGGCCTGCCTCGTCCTTCCCCCTATCCGGGATTTTTATCTTTCCCCCCAGCGTCTGTCCGCCCTGGGTCTCGCGGCGCTGGAGCGGATCCTCGCCGCAGAGGGCTGGGAGACCGCTTTTTTTTGCGCCCCCCTGATGGCCGGGGCGAAGGCCCTTCCCCTTCCTCCGGAATTGTCTTACCTGCAAGGCTATCTCATCCCCGGGGAATCCGGCCCCCTGACCTGGTGGACCGGCTACAAACACTTTGGCCCCGCCTTTGAGTCCCTGGCCCGGACGGTTCTGGGGGAAAACCCCGGGGTAGTTTTTCTCGGCGCCTTTGCCTGGGCCTATGCAGAGGAAGCCCGGCAAACCGCCCGGGCCATTAAAAGCTTAAGCCCCGGAACCCTCCTGGTGGCGGGGGGCGGGGCCTGCGCCCTGAAGCCGGAATATTTTTTTCCCTCCGCCGACTTTGTCTGGACCGGGGAGGCGGAGCCTGGTTTTGCCCGGTTCCTTAAAATTCTGTCCCGGGTAGGAACGGCGCCCCAGGCCCTGAAAAATCCCTTCCTTCGCCGGGAGCTGGCGGAAATTCCCAACCTGGTTTGGGAAGGCCCCGAAAGCCCTTCCCCCGCCGGCCCCGCCTTTGCCCCCGGGACGGACCTGTTCCCCGCCCTCAGGGAAATGCCTCCCCGGGGGGAGGGGCGGCGCTTTGCCCTTTCCGCCGCCCGGGGCTGTC
>JAISRN010000082.1 GCA_031273605.1 Spirochaetales bacterium
GCCTCCCGGGGGGTTTCTCCCACCGCCCGGACTACCCCGGCGCTGATATCCGGCCGCCCGGTTAGCTGGCGGCTTAAAAGGCTGCGCGGGGAGGCTGCGCCCCCGGCGGTTTGGGGGTACAGGGCGGCGGCAAGCAGCCAGAGGCCGGGCAGGATAAACTTCTTCATTATTTTTAGCATATTTTTTTATTATATGAGGTAATTTCAAAATGTCAATTTTCAAACGACAAGCCATGAGGCGGCCCTGGGCGGCGATATTGTGAAAAAGCGGGTTTTCTGCTAGACTAAAGAACCCTTAAGGAGACACTATGGAAGCAACAGCTATGGCTAAGGCCTTTAACCCGGCGGATTTTGAAAAACGGATCTACGCCCGATGGAGGGAAAGCGGCGCTTTTTCGCCCCAGCCGGGGGAACAGGAAAAATTCGTCATTGTCATACCCCCCCCTAACGTTACCGGGGTTCTGCACATGGGCCACGGCCTGAACAATGTTTTACAGGATCTCCTTATCCGCTATCACCGGATGTGCGGCCGCCGGGCCCTCTGGCTTCCGGGGACGGATCACGCGGGGATTGCCACCCAAAACGTGGTGGAAAAGCGGCTTAAAGCCAGGGGGTTAAGCCGCCGGGAACTGGGCAGGGAAAAATTTTTGGAAGAAACCTGGAAGGTAAAAAACGAACATCACGACCGGATCGTGGAACAGCTCATGCGCCTGGGGGCAAGCTGCGATTGGAGCCGGGAACGCTTTACCATGGACGAGGCTTACAGCCGGGCGGTGCGGGAGGTTTTTGTTGCTTTATACAAGCGCAAGCTCATTTACCGGGGAGAGTATCTCATCAACTGGTGCTCCTCCTGCGGAACCGCCCTGGCGGATGACGAGGTGGACCATATCGAAATTCCCGGAAAAATGTATCACTATTATTATCCCTTTGCCGACGGGCCGGGAAAAATGGAAATTGCCACCACCCGGCCCGAAACCATGCTGGGAGACACGGCCCTGGCGGTAAACCCCGAGGATGAGCGCTACCGGGACTGCGTGGGGAGAAAGGTGATCCTGCCCCTGACCGGCCGGGAGATTCCCGTGGTTGCGGATTCCTTTGTGGACAAGAGCTTTGGTACCGGGGTGGTAAAGATCACCCCGGCCCACGATCCCAACGACTATGAGCTTTCCCGCCGCCACGGCCTTCCGGTGATCAATATTTTAAACGACAACGGAACCCTAAACGATAACTGCCCCCCCCCTTACCGGGGGCTGGAGGTGCTTGCCGCCCGGGAGGCCGTGCTGAGGGATCTGAAGGCCCAGGGCTGGTTTATCCGGGAGGAGGAGCATAAGCATCCGGTGGGGCACTGCTACCGCTGCAAAACCATTATTGAACCCTACCTTTCCAACCAGTGGTTTGTGTCTATGAAAAGCCTGGCCGAAAAAGCCCTAAAAGCCTGGGAGGAGGGGGGCGTCGTTTTTTATCCGGCCAAATGGGAAAATACCTATAAGCACTGGCTGTCCACCATCCGGGACTGGTGTATTTCCCGGCAGCTCTGGTGGGGCCACCGGATTCCCGTGTGGTACTGCCAAAGCTGCGGCGAGATGGTGGTGGAAAAAACCGATCCGGACTCCTGCCCCCGGTGCGGAGGAGAGCTTAGGCAGGATGAGGATGTGCTGGACACCTGGTTTTCCTCCTGGCTGTGGCCCTTTGCCACCCTGGGCTGGCCGGAAAACACCCGGGACATGAAAGACTTTTTTCCCACCTCCACCCTGGTTACCGGTTACGATATTATCTTTTTTTGGGTGGCCCGGATGGTGATGGCCTCGGAGGAATTTTTAGGCGTCCCCCCTTTTAAGGATATTTACATTACCGGCCTGGTTAGGGACAAGCAGGGAAGAAAGATGTCCAAGACTCTGGGCAACGGCATGGACCCCCTGGAAATTGTGGAAGAGTACGGCGCGGACGCCTTAAAGTTTACTTTGTGCTTTATGTCTGCACAAGGCCAGGATATTCTTATTGATAAGGAGAGCTTTAAGCTGGGTTCCAAGTTTGCCAACAAAATATGGAACGCCAGCCGGTTTATTTTAATGAACCTGGAGGGCCGGACCCTCAAGGCGCCGGAGGAGCTTTCCCTAAGCCCGGAGGATCGCTGGATTTTAGGGCGCTTAAACGAAACCATCGGCAGGGTGCGGCAGGCCATGACGGCCTACCGTTTTAACGAAGCCGCCGCGGCGGGTTACGATTTTTTTTGGGGGGATTACTGCGACTGGTACCTGGAAATCTGCAAGCTTCTTCTTGCCGGGGGAACCGGGGAAGAGAAGGACCGTTCCGCCTCCCTTTTGGTTTACATCCTGCAGGAGTCCTTAAAAATTCTTCATCCCTTTCTTTCCTTCATTACCGAGGAGATCTACGGATGGCTCCCCCGGCTCTCCGGAACCGGGGAGGCCGGCGGCCTTTTGATCAACGCGTCCTTTCCGGAGGTCCGCCGGGATCGGGAGGCCCCCGAAGATTCCGGGCGTTTTGCCGCCCTGCAGGAACTCATCCGGGAGGTTAGGACCCTGAGGAGCGAGTTTGCCATTCCCCCGGAAAAGCGGATTCCCCTAACCGTGGTTACGGACCCCGGCTTTGCCGGGGAGGACTATTTCCGGCAAAGCGCCGGGCTCATAGGGGAGTTGACCCGGTCCCAGCCTCCCCGGTTCCTTTCCCAGGAAGGGGGAACCCCCGCCCCCGGGGCCGTCGCGGCGGCGGGGAATGGTTTTGAGGCCCATGTTTTTATCCGGGACTTTGTGGATATCCCCAGGGAAATTCAAA
>JAISRN010000160.1 GCA_031273605.1 Spirochaetales bacterium
TCCCGGCTCCCCCCCCAATAGGCTCTCTCCCCCCCCGGGCGGTCCCGTTAGCCCCCGCGGCCCCGGGGTCAGGAAGATCTGCCTTGCCCGGCCGCCGGATTTCCGTCTCCTCTCCCCAACCCATAGAAGCGCCTGCCACCTCCTCTCCCCCGGAGCGCCTAAAACGAACAATCCCTTTGCTAAGGAGGCCCCATGACTGAAACGCCGGAGGAAGTGCTTGCCATCAGGGATCTCCGCCACCGCTTTCCCCTTAAGGGCCGCCGGGGGAGCTTTGTAACCGCGGTGGACGGCCTTAGTTTTTCTATTAAGGCGGGGGAAACCTTTGGCCTGGTGGGGGAGTCAGGCTGCGGAAAATCCACGGTGGCCCGGTGTATCCTGCGGATCTACGAACCCACCGGGGGAACCATCCTTTTAAAAGGCCGGGACATTACCCGCCTTTCCCCGGCCAAGCTCAAGCCCCACCGGAAAAGCATGCAAATGATCTTTCAAGACCCCTATTCTTCCCTTAACGGCCGGATGTCCATCGAAGAGATTCTTACCGAGCCCCTTCTGGCCAACCGAATCGGAAAAAACCTCCGGGAAAGGCAGGCCCTCATCAAGGCCGCCCTGGAACACGTGGGGCTTCCCCAGGAGGCCCTCTGCCGCTATCCCCATGAGTTTTCCGGCGGCCAGCGGCAGAGGATAGGGATTGCCCGGGCCCTTATCCTGCGGCCGGCCCTGGTGGTCTGTGATGAACCCATTTCCGCCCTGGATGTTTCAATCCAGGCCCAGGTCATTAACATGCTCATTACCTTTCAGAAAGAATTAAACCTGGCCTATTTATTTATTGCCCACGATCTCTCTATGGTCCGTTACATTTCCAACCGGGTGGGGGTGATGTACCTGGGCCGCCTGGTGGAGATCTGCGAAAGCCATGAGATTTACCGGAATCCCCTTCATCCCTACACCCAGGCCCTGCTGGAGGCCATCCCCATCCCCGACCCGGAACTAAACCGGGGCAAGAATTATTCCCGGCTCACCGGAGAAACTCCCAGCCCCATTAATCCCCCCCCGGGCTGCCCCTTTCATCCCCGCTGTCCCCAGGTTCGGGATATCTGCCGCCGGCAGCCTCCCCAACTCATCCCCGCGGGAGAAGTCGGCCACCTGGCGGCCTGCCACCTTTTAGCTTAAGCGGCTTAAGCGGCCTTGTCATAAACCCAAGCCTGGGTTATCATTGTTTTTTTGTTAATTTCAATTTTTTTAGGAGGAAAAAGTTTATGCTTAGAATTTTTCAAAAGATCATGGTCCTGGGACTTCTGGTCCTGGTCCTTTCCTGCGGGGGAGGGCAGAAGGCCCTTACCGCGGAACCCAAACTTAGTTTTGCGGTTTTAAACGATCCGGACAGCCTTGATCCCGGTTTTACCGCCAATACCTTTGCGGGCTGCCTGTTCTTTTCCGCCTACGAAGGGCTTGTGAGCTACGATACCCAGAACCGCCTGGTTCCCGGGGCCGCCCGGTCCTGGGATATTTCCGAAGACGGCCTGGTTTGGACCTTCCACCTGGTGGACAACGCCAAGTGGTCCGACGGCTCCCCCCTCACCGCGGCGGATTTTGAATTTGCCTGGAAGCGGGTTTTAGATCGCCAATTTGCCTCCCAAACCGCCCATCTCATCTATGGTTACATAAAAAATGCCAAGGCCGCCTATGACGGCTTCGCTTCCATGGAAGATGTCGGCATCCGGGCCCTGGATGACAAAACCCTGGAAGTAACCCTGTCGGAGCCCTGCTCTTACTTTACCGCCCTCCTGGCCACCTGGACTTACTTTCCCGTCTGCAAAGCCGTGGCCGAAAATGATCCCAACTGGTCCCGGAATATCGCCAATTATGTTTCCAACGGAGCTTTCCGGCTGGCGGATTATAGACTGGGGGAGGGCCTCTACCTTGTGAAAAACGAAAATTATTGGAACGCTTCCAAGGTTAATCTCACCCATTTAAATTTTATGATCATGCAGGACCTCACCACCGCCCTGGCGGCCTACGAGAGGGGCGAGCTGGACGGCATGCTGAAAGCCCCTCCCGCAGCCATTCCCAGCCTCCGTTCCCGCAGCGATTTTCACAGCATGTCCCAGTTTGCCAACACCTACTGGCTGGTCAACACCACCTCCGGCCCCTTAAGGGATCCCCGGGTTCGCAAGGCCCTGGCCTTAGCCATTGATCGAACCAGCCTTATTGAAAATGTTCTGCTCACCTCGGATGAACCGGTACTGGGCCACGTTCCCAAGGGCTATATTCAGTCCGACGGCCGGGACTTTCGGGAAGCCGGGGGCTATTACGGCCTTTCCCCCCAGGCCGATATTGAGCAGGCCAAACGCCTGCTCTCCGAGGCGGGTTACAGCGATTTGTCTACCTTCCCCCAGCTAAGGCTGGGCTACTACACCAACGATATGGCCAAAAAGGTGGCCGAGGCCCTGCAGCAGATGTACAGCCAGAATCTGGGCTTAAACTTCCGGATTGTTTCGGCGGAATGGGGAGTCTTTTATGATCAGGTGATGGCCCTGGATTATGACATCTGCGCCATGGGGGATCTGGGGGTTTACCTTCATCCCATGGCCTTCCTTTATACCTTTACCGGGAAAACCCCGCCTCTGGAAACCGGCTGGCGCAGCCCGGAATACGACAATCTAATCGAAGAAGCCCTCCGGCAGACCGACCCCGCCAGGGCGGAGGCCCTGATGCATCAGGCGGAGGATCTCTTTATGAACGACTTCCCCCTGATTCCCCTTTACACCGGGGCTGTTCCCCTTTTAATGAAAGATTACGTCAAGAACTGGTACTACTCCCCGGTGGGGGCCTACGTTTTTAGCGAAATTGAAATTCTTGAGCATTAGGAGGAAGGCATGCTGAAAAAACTTTTCATTTTTTGCGGCCTCTTTTCCCTTGCCCTCTCCGGCTTTGCCTCCCCCAGGGCAGAAACCTCGCCGCCCCCTGAACCTGCCCCGGCGAGCCGCCCCGCCGCCGATTCTGCCCAGTCCACGGGGCCCCACAACGCCATTACCGATGTGGCCGGGGTCCTGGTGGGCAGCTACCAGCGGAATCATACCGGCACAACGGTGATCATTTTTTCCACCGGCGGGGTAGGGGGAGTGGATGTCCGGGGCTCCTCCCCGGGCACCCGGGAAACCGACCTGCTCAGGCCCACCGACCAGGTGGATAATGTGAACGCCATTGTTCTTTCCGGGGGCAGCGCCTACGGCCTGGCCGCCGCGGACGGGGTCATGCTTTGGCTGGAAGAACGGGGCATGGGCTGGCCGGTGGGGGGCGGCAACGTGGTTCCCATTGTGCCCTCCGCCATTCTCTTCGACCCGGGGCGCTTTGACCGGCCCTTTAACGAACGGCCCACCGCCGAGTTTGGCCGCCGGGCGGCGGACGCCGCTGCCGCCGGGCCTGTGGCCATGGGCAATGTGGGGGCCGGCGCGGGCGCCGTGGCGGGGGGTCTTAAGGGCGGCCTGGGAACGGCCAGCGTCGACCTGGGCAACGGGGTTATCGTGGGAGCCCTTGTGGCGATCAATTCCGCCGGTTCCACAGTGCACCGGGCCACCGGGGAATTCTACGGGGCCTACCTGGAAATCGGCGATGAGTTTGGCGGCCTCGGCGCTCCCTTCGCCGGCGCCGGCGGGGCGCCCTTTGAGCTGGCCGGGGCGGAGCCGGTTAAGAACACCACCATTGCTGTGGTGGCTACCAACATTGAGCTCACCAAGGCCCAGGCTCAAAAGATTGCCCAAATGGCCCACGACGGTTTTGCCCGGGCCATGTCTCCCGCCCATACCATGTATGACGGGGATACCATCTTTGCCGTGGGAACCGGGGAAATCACCCAGGCCCGGTTGAGCAGGACTCAGGGCTGGGAATACATGAATAACAACGTGAATAAGGTGGGGGCCGCCGCGGCGGATTGTATCGTCCGGGCCATCATTCACGCCATGCTGAATGCCCAAACCGTGGGTACCGTCCAGAGTTACTTAGACGCGTATCCCGGGGCCCGTTAGGTTTAACTCGTCGGGGGGCGGCTTTGACGCTTGCCCCCCATGACGAACCGGAAAGCCCCTTTAGGGGGCGCCGGGGCTTTTATCCTCCGGCCGTTTAGGGGGGGAGACCTCCCCGCCGCCGGGGGTTTTTTTACGCTTCGTCATCTGATCGTTAATCTTTATCCGGTAAGAAATGGGAACCTGATCCTCGATAAACTTTATCGCCAGGGTAGAGAGGTCCTTTCGGCCTTCCACCGGCTCATAGCGCAGAATTTCTCCGGGAATCAGCATCTGGGGCAGATCCTGAAATTCGATCCGGATCGTGGCCGGTTTGTTCACCAGGAATTTCCCCAGCCCAGAGATAATGATTCTTGCGCCGGAAAAGGATATGTCCCGGATAATGCAGGCCCTGGGGATACCGTTGACCACCAGGGCGGAGGCCTTGGGAAGAAATTCAAGGGCCTTGATGGTTTCTTCGTTAAGGATGATCCGGTCCTCCGCCCGTTTTTTGGCGTTAACGTTGGCTTCGATGATCAAACCCAGGCGGCCGATCAGGTCTTCCGGGGGCTGGTGGGTAAATTTCAGGCTTAAAAACTGAAGGTTCGGCGAATCCTTATCGTAGGGGCTGTAACCGATCACCTTGCAGTTGATAAAAAAAGTAATCGGGCTGGAGTGGTCCGGATCGTGAAAACAAAACCGCAGGGAAACCGAATTATTCGCCTTGGAAAAAAGTTTCAGGATGTCCGGGGTTAGATTCATGATGAGCTTGCCCCCTGTCATGGAACAGGAGTAGATAATACATTTAAGCTGATACCCTAGGCATTTAATGTAAACTTCCTTGGAAATAAGTTCCAAAGCCGAGGAAATGGGTTTGTTAAAAATAACTTCAACAGTTTGAAAGTTCTGGAATAATTCATTTATCCTCTGACTCGTTAACAGGGGCATAAACAAATAATAGCCTAAATAAGGGGTTTACGTCAATGAAAAAACCCGCAGCGCCGCTTGGAGTTGAATCTCTTGAACCATGGGTTCAAGTGGATTTCCGCCGGGGCGTATCCTGTCGTTTTGCAACGGCAATTCAAGCGCCCGCAATTGGAATACCAATTTTTATTTTTGTCCCAAGAGACTATGTACCCCGCCCGAACGCCGCAGGAAAAAAACAAACCCTAAATTCGGTTGTCCTATCGGAAAACCTTATTTATTCTAGCCTTATTTCAGGTTTTTATCAAGGTTTTCCAGCAGAGAAAGGGCAATCTTTTCCGCTTCGGTGAGTTCCCTAACCTGTTCTTCGGATAAAACAAATTTAAAACCGGGAAACTCCAGGGGGGCTTCCGGGGAGTTTCCTTTTATGTGATTTTCCAGTTCGTTTTGCAAAAAAAGGCAGGCTAAAATAGCGGTTTTCAGGGGCTCCATGGGCCCCAGGGTTTCGGTAATCACGGCGCACCGCCGACTAAGGTCGCTGATCAGGCGGTGGATGTAATCGGGGTCCTCATCGGTGGAGATAGAAAAACGGGTTCCCAGGAGGGATATCTGAACCAGATGGCCGGACATCAAAAAATCTCCAGGAGAGTCTCCCCGGCCTCAGGTTTGGCTTTATCCTCCTCCTGGGGGGCGTCTCCGGGAACCACCGGAGACGGGCCGGGTTTAGGAGCCGGCCCTGGAGAAGGGGCCGGAGGAGGGGGGACATGGAGATTTCGGGTATGAAAATCCTGCTCCAGCTTGTCCAACTCCTCCAAAATGCCGAGGATTCCCGCCTCCAGGGCTTGGTTATCCCGGTTAAAGGCGCCAATCTGCCCTTCCAACTCCTTGATCCGGGCGTCGGCCTCGGCTTTTTGAGCCAGGAGCCGGCCGTTTTCCTCCTGGAGGCGGCGAATTTCAGACAGGGCCAGGAGAACCCTACGGTTAAGCTCCTTAACCTGCTCAAGACTGATCATCCCTGGGCTCCCAGGGCGGCCTTAGCCTGGGCCGCCAGTTGGGAAAAGGCGGCGGCGTCTTCAATGGCCATGTTGGAAATCGCCTTGCGGTTGATGGTGATGTGGGCCTTGTTTAAGCCGGCGATAAACTGGGAGTAATTGATTCCCACCCCCCGGCAGGCGGCGGAGATCCGGGTAATCCACAAACGCCGGAAATCCCGCTTCTTCCGTTTTCGGTCCCGAAAGGCGTATTGTCCGGCCTTGGCCGCCGCGTCCTTGGCGGTACGGAAGTTGGTGCTCCTCCGCCCCCAGAAACCCTTGGTTTGGCCCAGGATTTTTTTTCTCCGCTGGGACCTCCGGGTTCCGTCTATGGCTCTAGGCATGATTCTTTCTCCTTAGCTGATTTTGTTTAACCGTAGGGAAGAAGTTTCCGGGCGGTTTTTAACTCCGCGGGACTCAATAATCCGGCCTTGCGGAGATGCAGTTTCCGTTTACTGCTCTTTTTCGTAAGAATATGCCGGAGTCCCTGTTTTTTGTACTTAATTTTTCCGGTACCGGTAAAGTGATAGCGCTTAGCCGCCGCTTTCCGGGTTTTCATCTTTGGCATGATATTCCCCTATTTCTTGACCTTCGTATTTAAAATCATGGATAGAAACCGCCCCTCCATCTGGGGCTCCTTATCGACCGCATAATCCACCTCGATCAGTTCCAGCAGGCTGTCCAGAACCTTTCTCCCCAGTTCCGTGTGGGCCAGCTCCCGTCCCCGAAAACGAACCGTAACCTTAACCTTGTTGCCCTCGGCTAAAAATTCCTGTATATGCTTGGCCTTGAATTCCAGATCGTGTTTTTCGATCTTAGGCTGCATCCTGATCTCTTTAATTTTGACCAGTTTTTGCCTTTTTTTAGACTCCTTAAGCCGCTTTTCCTGTTCAAACCGGAATTTTCCGTAATCAAGAATTTTGCATACCGGCGGAACAGCCTTAGGCGAAACTTCCACCAAATCCAAACCCGCGGTCTGGGCCAGATCCAAGGCCTCTCCAATGGGTACTACCCCCCTTTGCTGACCATCGCCGTCAATTAAACGGACCTCTCGGACGCGAATTTCCCCATTTAGCCTTAAATCTTTAGTTGACAATCCCCCTCCTTGCTGAATGACCCTTGCTTCTTGTCATTCCAATGAGCTTTTGTCAAAAGAATAGCCTTTTTTCGGAAAATAGTAAAGGGGAAGTCAAGGGGGAAAGGCAGGAATTAAAGGAGAAAAGTAATTGCAGAGATCCCCCCAGTTGTGTTATGCTCCCCACTATGAGCTTATTCATGGTATGCGCCTTGCCGGTGAGTTTTTTTCTCATTCAAAGGGTTTTCCGCCCCTGGAGAGAGGATCCCCGGTCCGTTCTTCACAATTTTCTGGCGGGCATCGGGGCCTTTCTGCCGGGCCTGCTGCTTTACCTGCTTTTTTCCGGTTATCCGGAGCGGAGCTTCTCCGGGGCCTTCCTTTTTTTGTACTATGCCTTCCGGGATTATCTCCTCTGGCTGGCCCTGGCTCTCCTGGCCTACGGCCTGATTTTTAAGGCGGAACTTTTCCCTTTTTGGGAAAAAACCGCCCGCTTTTTGGCTTTTTTAGGGGGGTTTTTCTTTTTCACAGGCTTTTTAGACCTGATCCTCAATTTTTCCGAAAGGGACTCCTACGCGCTTTTTCTCCTCCCCATGAACCGGCTGGGTTTTTTGGCCCTGGCCGCCCTGATCTTAGGCTTCATCGGCAGCCGGACCCAGGGGGCCGCCCAGTTGGCCTTTTTTCCCGCGGTCCTTCTGGCGGGGATTCCCCCGGGGTTGTGCGCCTGGCTCTATTACTTAAACCGCCCCGTTTTGGCCTGGGTCCTTAGCCCCCTCTTTTTAGCCCTTACCCTGGGGGGCTTTATTTTGGCCCAGGGGGGCCGGAAGAATTAACCTCCGGCTTTTCCCGGTTTCTTAAGCCTGGTTTGCGGAACCCAGCACCTCGCTATTTTTTCGCATATAGAGCTTTTTCAGGTTGTCCCTGGCCGGGCTTAGGTACTGCCGGGGATCAAAGTCCGCGGGATGTTCGGCCAGGTGTTTTCTGATGGCGGCGGTCATGGCGAGCCGTCCGTCGGAGTCGATGTTGATTTTGCAGACCGCCGACCGGGCGGCCTGGCGGAGCTGCTCTTCCGGAATGCCCACCGAATCCTTTAAGGCGCCGCCGAATTGGTTGATCACCGCCACCTCCTCCTGGGGAACCGACG
>JAISRN010000176.1 GCA_031273605.1 Spirochaetales bacterium
TAGAAGGTATTATTCAACAAAGCCGGCATAGGAGCCCTTTTCCCTAGGGATGGCAAAAAACTTAGCTAAACCTATACAAATTTTAGGCCGGAGTCAAGGGGAAGATAACCACGGACGGGACAAAGTGATTAGTGGTTAGTGGTTAGTGTCCAGACAAAGAATAAGAATAACCACGAAAAACGCGAAAGGGCGCGAAAATAAGACTCGCTATTTCCATTTCGCGGTTTTTCGCGCCTTTAGCGGTTTCTCCTCCTCCTACTTCTGTGTAAGACAGAACATTAGGATCAGCCTATATTGGGGTCCCCTTTTCCAGATTAACAGGACTGTTAAAGGCGGCAGGGTTTGGCCGGATAGGCCGTTCCCCTGCGCTCCTTCCTAAATGCGAAGGGCAAAAAAAAATCCGCCCCTAGGCATAACGGCCTAAAGGCGGAAGTTCGGCGCCCTTTTTCCGGGCTACTTGAGGCCGGGCTTTTTGGCGACGGGCTTTGCGGCGGCAGCCTTGGGGGCGGCTTTCTTGGGGGCCCCGGTTTTGGCCGCGGGCTTTTTAGCGGCGCCGGCCTTGGGGCTTGGTTTTTTAGCGGTCCCGGCCTTGGCCGCGGGTTTGGCAGCGGCTTTCTTGGCGGCAATGACAACCTTCTCATCCGCAATGGAATCAAGTTTGTCAATCTCCACCACCGTATTTAAGGCGACATTGATTCCCTTCCAGCACTCCTCTACCGAAGTGAATTCTTCCTCACAATGGCTGTGGCCGTCCTTGCTGGGAACAAAGATCATGGTAGTGGGAATGATGTCTGCGGCGTACTGAGCATCGTGCCCTGCCCCGGAGAAGATCCGCATCTGAGAGTAGCCCAGGGCCTGGGCGGTTTTTTCGACGGTATCCACCAGGGTTTTATTAAAGGGGGTTGTTTTTCGCGCCCAGGCTTCGCGCCAGCTTATATCGCACTTGGCAAATTTTTTGGGAAGGCCGGTAATAATTTTGACCACCTTTTTAATCACTTCGGGATTAACGTGGCGGGCGTCCAGGGAGAATTCCACAAAATCAGGAATTACCGTGTGAACGCAGGGATGGATGAGAAGTTCGCCGGTGGTGTAAACCAGGTCCTTATCCAGTTTGTCCAGTTTTTCGTGGAGGTAGAGGAGGGCTTGGGCGGCGGCATAGAGGGCGTCCCGGCGGAAGGACATGGGGGTGGTTCCCGCATGATCCGATTGGCCCCGGGCGGTGATCCGGTAATTCACCATTCCCAAAACGGCCTGCACCACCCCAATCTGCTTTTTTTTGGCTTCCAGAATCGGCCCCTGCTCAATATGCAGTTCCAGCATGGCCGCATAATCCTTCCCGTTAAACCGGTTGGATTCGCTGCCCACGAAGCCCGAAGCGGCCAGGGCCTCGCCGAAGGTCTTCCCCTCCGGGCTGGTATGGGTCAGTACTTCTGCTTTTTTAAACTTGCCGCAGACCACCCCGGAGGACATCATGGCGGGGGGATAGAGGGAACCCTCTTCGTTGGTCCAGATCATCGCGGTAATGGGATGACGGTGGGGAATCTTTTCCCGGACAATGGTTTCCACCACTTCCAGGGCGGTGATGACCCCCAGGATGCCGTCGTAGTTGCCGCCGTTCCGCACGGAGTCGCAGTGGGAAGCCAGGACAATCCGGGGCAGGGAGGGATCGCTGCCTGCCGCCGTGGCATACATGTTGGCCATGTCGTCGGTAACCACCGGCAGTTTAAGCGCCTCCATTCGGGATTTAAATTCATTCCGGGCGGCAATGGCCTCTTTGGACAGGGAGAAACGGGTAATGCCGCCTTTACCCGTGGCCCCAAACTTAGCAAAAGTTTCGATTTTATCTTTGACCCGGTTTTTATCGCTCTGATACATTAAAGTACCTCCTATTAAAATAAAACTGATTTTAATTATACAATATATTCCTTAAGTTTTGGGAAAAATTTATAAAAAAATTTTTATTTTCGGCGGGGTCTTAGGCGGTTCCTTCGCAGAGGGTTGTTCGGTGGCGGGTTTCGGGACCTTTTTCCTGGCGCCGGACGTCGTTTTTGCAGGGCTTTTGGGTAGTAGAATTTATGGGGAAACGGGGATACACTTATGCCTATGAAGGGCAGCAAAAATCAACTCCCCCGTCAAAACCGGAGGGGAAACGCCGGTTTCCCCCCTCACCGGCGGCGGGGCGGACCGGCGGCGGGGTTTCTGAAGGCGGGGCTCCTGGGGGCGGGCCTCCTGGGGGTTTTGTTTACCGGGGCCTGCTCGGTGAGCCAGGACCTCAGCCTGGAGTTAAGCGGCCGGGGAACCGGAAGGGTGGAAATTCTCCTCGATCCGGTTTTGATTGAGTACCTAAGGGATCTCTCCCTGGTGGCCGGCGGGTCCTCTTCCGGGGAAATCCCCTTTTTTGACGCCCCCGCCATAACCCGGGCCTTTGAGGAGAGCCCGGGGGTGGACTTAATCCGGCTGGAAATTCCCCGCCGGGAGCAGTTGATCCTCGAATTCCGTTTTTCCGACTTAAACCGGCCCTTCGGGGAACTCCTGGATGTGGACCTTGGGGGACCGGCGGGCCGGCCGGGGACGGGGGTTCGGCCGCTCCTGAGCTTTACCCGCCGGGAGAATTCGGCCCGGTGGGTATTTTACCTGGCGGCGGATAATTTCTTCATGGTCCGCTCTTACTTTCCCCTGGCGGATGAAAGCCTTATGGATTACTTCGGTCCCAACCCCCAAAATCCGGTTTCCGAAGAGTTGTATAAGGGAGACCTGGAAATGGCCTTTGAAGAGTATCTGGGGGGACGGTCCGTTGATTCGATGCTGGAGGGCGCCCGGGTTTCCCTCCGGGTCCGGGTGGAGGGTGAAATTACCCGCCTGGAAGGGGGCCGGCGAATTCCCGGAGGGGCGGTTTTTGAAACCCCCCTTATCCGCTTTCTTACCTTAACGAATCCCATTGAGTACAGCCTTGAGTTCCGGTAAGGATTAGCGGCGGCGGATTGCTTAAAATTCGGAATTTGTGGTAGGATAGGATTATGGCTGAACAAATGGAAGCAAAATTCTCAGGAAAGAGGGTTTTTTTTGTTTATCCCCACAGCGTCTTTCAGGAAAACCTCATCCAAAATTTGGTGGATTTGGAATACGAAATTTACATCCTTAACAACCACAAGTACGTGCCCGCCATCCTGGCCAAGTATCAGGATGCGGTTGTTTTTTTCAATATTGACAAGGGCCTCAACAAAATGGAATGGGAGCAGTTTATCCGGGACCTCCTGTCCAACAAAGTGGGGGAACCCTATTCCCTGGGGATATTAAGTTACGAATTTCACAGGGACCTGGCCCAGCTTTACCTTTTCGACCTGGCCCTGCCCTGCGGCTATATTCAGCTTAAGCAGAGCCTGGAGCAGGCCACCAAGATCATGACTAAAACCCTGGAGGCCAACGAGGTTAAACGGCGGCGCAAGTATGTGCGTTACAAGGTGGAAGAGGACATTCACCTTCCCTTTAACGCGAGAATCGAGGGGGTTATCCGGAACGGAAAGATCCTGGATATAAGCTCCGCGGGGCTGGCCCTGGTTTTTGATGCTGAGGAGCTAAACATTCCTAAAAATCTGCTTTTAACCGATATTCAGCTTAACCTGGTGGGGAAGCGAATCCTGGTTTCCGGGGTAATTTTGGGGCACCGGGAAGTCCCGGAACAGGGAAAAACCGTTTACGTTTTGGTTTTTGACGCCAGGGTTTCCGGGGACACCAAGGGGGTCATCCGGAAGTACGTGAATAAAATGCTTCAGGGCATTATGGAAAAGGAATTCTCCTTTTCCTAGTGTAGTGTAATTGACAAATGGCTTAATGAAGTCAAACCACGGACCTCACTTTTTCCCCCAAAGAGGGAAAAAGTCGACCACACAGACGGAAAAAAGTGGTTAGGGATTAGTGGTTAG
>JAISRN010000208.1 GCA_031273605.1 Spirochaetales bacterium
AAAAAAAATTCCCCCCCCCCCCCCCCCCCCCCCCCCCGAAAAAATTGTCCTTCCCTCTTTCGCCGGAGGGAATTATGAAGGGCCTGCTTGTTTTCCCCCTTCTCTTGGTTTTTTCTCTCCCCTTAAGTTCCCAAAATAATCAAAAGATCATTCCCATTGACAGCCCTATTTTTCAGGCCATTCAGGGAATTTACCTTTCCCAGGGGCTGGCCCTGCCTTCCACCTCCGGCCCCTGGAGTATCGCCGAGATGCTGACCATGCTGAACCGTCTCAACCCGGAGCAGTTCAGGCCTGCCGAAAGGGGGGCCTACGATTTTGCCCTCTCGGGCCTCTCGCCCGCCGCCGCCGATCCTGCCGCCGCCGAAGAAGGGCAGCCCGCCGGGGAATCCCTCCTCACCTTAGGCTTTTCCGGGGCGGTGAACCTGGAAGCCCTGGGGCACCGGAACACCGAGGACTTTCTCACCCAGGCCCTCTACGTTCGGGACTGGGGAAAGGTGAAGCCCTTCCTCAATTTAAATTTTGAGGCTTGGGTGGGGAATCACCTCTACGGTTTTAGCGAGCTAAATCTGGGCCCGGCGGTTTATAGCCTGGGAATTAGGGACCCCTTTGCCCCGGAGTTTAACAATGCCCACATCTGGGACGCCGAGGGCGATTACGGTTACCGGTACGGCAAGGTGGGTTCCCAGTTGTTCGGCGCCAGGGGTTTCACCACCAATGTTACCGGAACCTTTGTTCCCTTCAATCTGGACACTTCGATTCCCTACCGGAGCTTTATTGCCATTGGCGGGCCGGGGTGGAGCGTGGAGTTTGGCCGGGAGCGGCTTTCCTGGGGGGCCGGGGAATCCGGCAACCTGATGCTGGGCAGCCAGGTGGACTACCATACGGGGCTGCGAAGCGCCTTTTACGGTTCCCGCTGGAAGTATAGCTACGTTTTGTCCGCCTTTCCCCATCCCCAGGAGTACTATCAAGCGAACTCCAGGGACGGCGTTATTGATTACCTCCCGGTAGCCAACTATTACCACGAGTTTACCCAGTACCAGGGAATTCAGCTTTTCGCGGCCCACCGGATCGAGGGGCGGTTGTTCCGGGGGCGGTTGGGTTTTGCGGTGAGCGAGGCGGTGATGTACCTCAACGAGGAGGGTTCCATTGCCCCGGAGATTCTCATTCCCCTGGGAATCCTTCACAACTACAGCCGGAATGCCTCCACCAACTCCCTGCTGGCCCTGGAACTGGACTGGGCCGTTTTTCCCGGGCTCAACCTCTACGGCCAGGGGCTGATTGACGAGTTCAGCATTCCGGGCTTGGAAAGCGGCCCCCAGGTGGACAAGGCGGTCTTCCCCGGGGCCTACGGCTTTCTGCTGGGGTTGAAGACCGCCCTTCCCCTGGGGCGGGGAATCTTGACCGCCTCCGCCGAGGGGGTTTTGACGGACCCCTACCTGTACCTCCGGTCCTCCGAAATTGTGAGCCCCGGCATGACGGTGGGAACCTATCCCAACAACTTTGTGGTGGCCAACCGTTACCGGCCTCACTACGTTA
Organism: Spirochaetales bacterium; assembly: GCA_031273605.1. Taxonomy (GTDB): domain Bacteria; phylum Spirochaetota; class Spirochaetia; order UBA9216; family UBA9216; genus JAISRN01. Next base: position 1,537 of record JAISRN010000208.1, read on the forward strand.
ATTATAACGAAGAATTTTTGGGCTACCGCTACGGAAACGACGCCCTGGTTTTTAACCTGAATGCCTTTTATCAGGAATTTGGCCGCTACCGGGGGGGACTGAATTTCTTTTACATGGTCCACGGAACCCACGACAAATGGACCTTCTACGACAGGACCTTTTCCACCGACAGTACCAACACCCCCAGGGATTTCTCCACCCCCACGGACACCCACGACGGCCTAAACCGCGCCGATAAGGACGCTCGAAGCCGCAACGCCCCCTACACCATGACCGCCCTCTCCCTGATTGGGGAGGCAACCCTGGGCCTCCCCCCCACGAGCCGGGGCCGCCGCCGGGGACCCGTAACGGCCTGGGCCCAGATAGATTTTATCCGGGTGGTGAATCCGGGGAACCGGCGGGAGAACCCCCCCATAGCGGACATCCAGTGGACCTTAGGGGTAGGTTACGAGTTTTGAAAGGTATGAACAGCCCGAGGGATTCTAAATTTAACCACGGGCCACACTGACGCCACGGACAGGTCCATGGACCAATTAACCAAATTCGCGGATTAACGTGAGGCTATGCTTTCCCTGTGGTCGACTTTTTCCCTCTTTGGGGGAAAAAGTGGTTCATTTTCTTCTTTTTTGTTTCTATGGGTTTATCCTGTTGCCCCCTTGAAATTAATGATTCCCCAGGGTATCATGGAACCATGGGCTATCTTTCGCCGGAGGGAATTATGAAGGGCCTCTTTATTCGCGGCGCTCTGCGGCGGGGCTGGCTGATTTTTCCCCTGCTGTTCATTTTTCCCCTTGCCTTGAGTTCCCAAAATTATCAAAAGATCATTCCGATTGACAGCCCTATTTTTCAGGCCCTCCAGGGGGTTTACCTTTCCCAGGGGCTGGCCCTGCCTTCCTCCTCCGGCCCCTGGAGCGCCGATGAGATAACGGTCATGCTGGACCGCCTCAACCCGGAGGGGTTAAGCCCCGCCGAAAGGGGGGCCTACGATTTTGCCCTCTCCAGCCTTTCCGGCTCCGCCGATCCTGCCGCCCCTGCCGCCGGGGCGGACAGCGCCGAAGGAGGGCGGCCCCTTCGGGAATCCCGCCTCAGGTTGGGCTTTTCCGGGGAGGTGAACCTGGAAGCCCTGGGACACCTGAACACCGAAGACTTTCTCACCCAGGCCCTCTACGTCCGGGACTGGGGGAAGGTGAAGCCCTTCCTCAATTTAAATTTTGAGGCTTGGGTGGGAAATGGCATCTACGGTTTTAGCGAGTTAAACCTGGGCCCCGGGGTTTACAGCCAGGGAATTAGGGACCCCTTTGCTCCGGAGTTTAACGAAGCCCATACATGGGGGACCGAGAGCTATTACGGTTACCGGTTCGGCAAGGTGGGCTCCCAGTTGTTCGGCGCCAGGGGTTTCACCACCAATCTTACCGGAACCTTTGTTCCCTTCAATCTGGACACTTCGATTCCCTACCGGGGCTTTATTGCCTTTGGCGGGCCGGGGTGGAGCGTGGAGTTTGGCCGGGAGCGGCTTTCCTGGGGGGCCGGGGAATCCGGCAACCTGATGCTGGGGAGCCAGGTGGACTACCACACGGGGCTGCGGAGCGCCTTTTACGGTTCCCGCTGGAAGTACAGCTACCTCCTCTCCGCCTTTCCCCATCCCCAGGAGTACTATAACGCCTCCTACGGGGGGACAAATACTTTCTATGATTACCTGCCGGTAACCCGGTATTTTCACTGGGAAAGCGAGTACCAAGGGATTCAGCTTTTCGTGGCCCACCGGATCGAGGGACGGTTGTTCCGGGGGCGGCTGGGTTTTGCGGTGAGCGAGGCGGTGATGTACCTCCACGAAGAAGGTTACATTGCCCCGGAGATTCTCATTCCCCTGGGAATCCTTCACAACTACAGTCGGATTGCCTCCACCAACTCCCTCCTGTCCCTGGAGATAGACTGGGCTTTTTTGCCCGGCTTTAACCTGAACGCCCAGGCCCTGGTTGATGAGTTCGTCATTCCGGGCTTGGAAGCCGGCCCCCAGAGGGATTCCGCCGACCTTCCCGGGGGCTACGGCTTTCTCCTGGGGGTCAAAACCGCCCTTCCCCTGGGGCGGGGAATGTTGACCGCCTCCGCCGAGGGGGTTTTGACGGACCCCTATCTTTATCTCCGGTCCTCCCACAAGGACAGGTCCTCCATGCAGGCCGGGGATTATCCCAACAACTTTGTGGTGGCCAACCGTTACCGGCCTAACTTTGTTTATTATAACGAAGAGTTTTTGGGCTACCGCTACGGAAACGACGCTATTGTTTTTAACCTGAATGCCTTTTATCAGGAATTTGGCCGCTACCGGGGGGGGGTGAATTTCTTCTACATGGTCCACGGAACCCAGGATAAATGGACCTTTTACAGCAAGGTCTACTCCACCGACAGCCCCCACGCCCCCCGGGATTTCTCTACCCCCACGGACACCCACGACGGCGAAAACAGCGCCGATGCGGACGCCCAAAGCCGCAACGCTCCCTACACCATGACCGCCCTCTCCCTGATTGGGGAGGCAACCTTAGGCCTCCCCCCCACGAGCCGGGGCCGCCGCCGGGGACCCATGACGGCCTGGGCCCAGATAGATTTTATCCGGGTTGTGAATCCGGGGAACCGGCGGGAGAACCCCCCCATAGCGGACCTCCAGTGGACCCTGGGGGTAGGTTACGAGTTTTAAAATGACCCCCGGCGGGGCTGTTCATCGGTTGTGAAAATATTCAGTTGTGAAATTATTCAGTTGTGAAAATAGACAACTTCCCAGTTCCGGGCCAGGGCCGCTTTTTTTAAGCCGGAATCCGGGTTGACCGCCACTCCCCGGCGGCAGAAATCCATCACCGGCAGATCGCTGTAGGAATCGGAATAAAAAACCGCGTCTCCGGGGTCGAGGCCGTGTTCTTCGAGCCAGTCCTTAACCGCCTCTTTTTTGTGGACCCCGAAAGCCGGGCGGCCCTGCACCAGCCCCGTGGTTAGGCCGTTTTTGAATTCCAAAACGCTGGTGATCGCCTCCTCAACCCCCAGAAATTCCTGCAAGGGCCGGATCAAAACATCAAAGGAGGAGGTGGCAAAAACGACTCTCTCCCCCCGGTCCCTAATCTGCCGGATCAGGTCCTGCCCCTGGGCGTAGAGGTTTTCCCGAATCTTCCGGTCAAAGGCGTTTTGGGCCAGCCTTTCAATATCGCTCCGGCTGATTCCCCCCAAAAGCCGGACGGTTTTTTCGATAAAGTTGGGATCGATTAAGGCAAACTTATAGAGAAGCCACTGGAAGGGGAGTTTCCGGAGTTGCCAGAGGGTAATGAGCCTTTCGCTAAGGGCTTCCCGCAAAAAATAGTAGGAGGTGGAAGACCTAACCAGGGTATAGTCAATATCAAATAAATGAATGTTCATAAAAAATTCAACAGGCTGCTGGTTTCCTGGGGAATCTCTTCGTAATAGCCCCGCATTTGTTCCGGCAGAAGAAGCGCCATTTGATACATGATTTGGTTGAGCATAAGCTCCCTGGTTTCCCGGCCCGGCCGGCCTTCCCCGGTTTTTAGGCGGAAGGGTCGGCCAACCTTGATGTAAAAGGGGGTGCGGCGGAAGCGTTTAAGGTTTTGCCAGATTTTCTCGCCGCCGTAGTGAACCACCGGCTGAATGGGCGCGCCGGAGGCCAGGGCAATTTGGATGACCCCGGCCTTGCCGTGCTGAAGCCGGCCGTCCTTGCTCCGGGTTCCTTCCGGGGCAATAATAACATACTCCTTTTTCTTGAGGGCCTCATGGATCTGCCTAAAGGCCCGCAGGTCAAGCCCGTCCCGGTCTAAGGGGATGGCCCGGTAGGTGTTAAGGAGAAAGCTCATGGCGGGGTTGCGCCAGGTTTCTTGTTTTACGATTCCCCGGACGGGACGGGGATAGATCTGGGTTTCCAGGATGGGAACTTCCAAAAAATTAATATGATTCATCACCAGGATCATCGGCCCCTGGGGGCTTAAGGCTTTAAGCTCCCGGTTGTCGATGCGGCAGATGCACCAAAGGAGAAAGCGGAGAATAAAGGTAACAATCGCGCAGCGAATTCTCATCAATTTATTCTGCAGCCCCCGGAACCAGCAGTCTAAGAACCTGGGGCAGGCTTTCTACGAAAAGCTCCTTCCCGTCCAGGCAGATGGTTTCCCCGTCGGCGTGACAAACCATGCCTCCGCTTAGGGCCTTTAGGGAAAAGCTCCGGGCCCTGGGCATGGAAACCCCGGGAAATCCGGCCTGGGTTCCCTTGGCAACCCGCAGGATGGCCCTTAGAATTTTCCGCCTGTTGGCCCTTTCCACGATAAAGGCGTCCAGTTGGCCGTCGTTAATCAGGGCCTCCGGGGCCATGAAAAAGGTTCCCCCCATCCGCTTGCCGTTCATCAGGGAAACCAGGATGGCGTCCAGGGTGATCATCTGATCCTCAAAGCGAATTTCCAAAACCGGGGAGGGATCAAAGCGGATCAGGGTTTTGAGGGCCCCAATAATGTAGGCAAAGGCGTCCTGAACGTGGGTTAATTTGGCCGCCTCCAGGCCTACGATGGTATCGAATCCAATGCCCACGCCGTTAATAAAGTACCGGCCCTGGGGGTAGTAGCCCCCGGTTATCCGCCCCGCGTCCAGGGGGATGACGGTTCCGGAAACCAGGGTTTTCATAGCGCCGGGCAGGCCGCCGGGAATCCCGGCGCTGTAGGAAAAATCGTTTCCCCGCCCCAGGGGGAGGAGCCCTATCAGGGGCGCCGCCTTTCCCGCCGCCGGGGGCCGGGATAAAAGGCCGTTAACCACCTCGTTACAGGTACCGTCGCCCCCCGCGGAAATGACGGCGGTCCCCTCATCCCAGGGGAGGTTCCGGGCAATGGAGAGGGCGTCTCCCGGGCCCTTGGTGTTCACGATCTCGTAGGTTAGGCCGGAATCCCTGAAAAAAGCCTCTACCTGGGGTTGTTCTTTCTGCGCTTTGCCTTTACCGGCGGCAGGATTAAGAATAACAAAGTATTTATAGGACACTGCCGTACTCCTTTTCTCATAACCTGGCAAATCAGTGAAGCCACTCTATATTATATAGGATTTTTCTTTTTTGCTAAAGTACCCCCTCCCCATCTTGTTTTTTTAGGAAGAAATTGACCGGGAATGTCGAATTCACTCAAGTCGAAGAAAAAGATGAACCACGGGCCACCCTGACCTCACGGGCGGTTTACGGACAGATCCGGCAAAACGGCCTAGGGCCAAGGGTTAAAATTGTCAATTCCTATTCTCCGGCGGGCGGAGAGTGAAGGGCCTGCTCCAGGGCCAGGGCTAATTGGGCGGTACAGGAGGTTTTGCGCTTCCCGCAGGTGTGATTTTTGAAGAGGCTAATCAACTTTGCGGCCTCCATGCCTTCGACCAGCGTGCCGATGGCCTTTAGGTTGCCGTTGCAGCCCGCTTCAAACCGGACATCATAAACCCGGCCTTCCTTCAGGTTAAAAAAAATCCTCCGGGAACAGGTTCCCCGGGTTTTGTATTCAATCATCAGATTCCCCTTGAAATAAAATACCAAAAATGATAGGATTAGTCATTGGTAAAGGCCGAATTTTTTACCCTTTTGGGAACGTAGCTCAGCTGGATAGAGCACTGCCCTCCGGAGGCAGGGGTCGTGGGTTCAAATCCCGCCGTTCTCAAGAACTTATCTCAAAAACTTAAGGGGAACCAGGAATGAAAGACTACAAACCGGATTTTGTGAGTCTGCCTAACGGAGAACGGCTGGCCTACCGCCGGGGGGGAACCGGGGGCGAAACGGTTCTCCTGATTCATGGAAACATGAGTTCCTCGGTACACTGGCAGACCACCATGGAGAGGCTGGAAAGCCGGTGGACTGTTTTTGCCCCCGACATGAGGGGCTTTGGGGATTCCACTTACCAAGCCCCCTTTGATTCCCTTAAGGATCTGGCCCTGGACATGGGGCTGTTCTGCGACGCCCTGGGAATTTCCCGGTGCCGGGTAGTGGGCTGGAGTACCGGGGGCGGCGTGGCCCTGGAGCTGGCCGCCGAGCGTCCCGCCCTGGTGGAAAAGGCGGCCCTTTTGGACAGCGTGCCCCCCACGGGTTACCCCATGTTTAAAAAAGACGCCGCGGGAAAGCCCACCGGGGTTTCTTTAAAAACCAAGGAAGATGTGGCCGCCGACCCGGTTCAGGTGATCCCCGCCCTCACGGCCCTGGCCAAGGGGGACCGCGCCGTGATGGGGGCTATCTGGAAAGCCCTTATTTACAACCTGCGCCTCCCCGACAGCGGGGACTACGAGGAATACATAAGCGCCACCCTTAAGCAGCGCAACCTGGTGGACCTAGACTACGCCCTTTTAACCTTTAACATGACCGGCGAGCCCAGCCTGGCGGCCCCGGGCAGCGGCCGGCTGGCGGCGGTGCAGTGTCCCGTAACGGTGTTTCATGGGGAAAAAGACCTGGTGGTTCCCCTTGCCTGGGGCCAGGAAACCGCCCGGCTCCTGGGCGGGCGGGCCCGGCTTGTTACCTTTCCCGGCTGCGGCCACTCTCCCATTACCGATGCTCCGGAGCTTTTCTTTGAAGCCCTGGAGGAGGCCTTGTCTTAGGGCTTTCCGGCCTTGCGAATTGGGTAACTTAATATTTGCGTTATACTCCATATTGAACTTTTTGCCGGTATCGGCTATTATTACAGCGGAGGAATCATGAACAGAATAATTCGCCGGGCCATGGTCCTGGCTTTGCTTTTTGCGGGTCTATCCCTGACGGCTAAGGCCAAACCGGAGGCCCCTTCCCAAACTCCGCCCCCCCCGGTCCCGCCGGTCGCGGCGGAAGTTTCTGCCCCGCCGGCCGCCGCGGAAACCCCTGCGCCGGTTCCCGTGCCGGTTCCCCAGGTAAACGCCGCCGCGTGGGTAAACGGCGTTCCTATTACCCGGGAGGCCGTGGAGCGTCAATTAGGGGCTACCCGGCAGCAGTATCTCAATCAGGGCTTTGATATTCCCCCGGAGTATCTGGAAACCTTCCGGGAGCAGATTATCGCCAACCTCATTGACCAGCAACTTCTCTATCAAGAGGCCGCGGGAAGGGGCTTTCAAGCGGCCCCCGGGGAGGTGGAGGAGGGAATAGCGGATATTCAAAGCCAGTTTGCCTCGAATCAGGAGTATTTGGACGCCCTGGCCGCCCAGGGGTTTACCGAAGAAACCCTGCGTGAGGACATGGAAGTGTATTTTGCCCTGAATCACTTTGTGGAGGAATCCTTCCTGCCGGGTTTTCCGGTAACCAATGCCGAGGTTGAAGCCTTTTATAACGAAAACCCCGATTCCTTTACCGAAATTCCGGCCCAGGTCCGGGCAAGCCATATTTTGATCCGGGTCGATGATTTTAACGACGCCGCCGAAACCGCCGCCGATTTGCAAAAGGCCAGGGATATTTTGGAACGCCTTGAGGGCGGCGAAGATTTTGCGGCCCTGGCCATGGAGTTTTCCGAATCCCCGGAAGGCCGGGAGGGGGGGGACCTGGGGTTTTTTGAAAGGGGCATGATGGTAGAGGAATTTGAAGAGGCGGCCTTTGCCCTGGCGCCGGGGGAACTGAGCGGGGTGGTGCAAAGCTCCTTTGGGTTTCACATCATCCGGGTTGAAGAGAAGGTGGACCAGGTCCTCATGGAACTTGAGCCGGTGCGGGTTCAGGTTCAGCAGTATCTTCAGTACCAAAAGATGGAAGAAGCCCTGGCCTCCTACACGGATCAGCTAAGGGCGGCGGCGGCCATAACGATTATCGAAGAATAGAAATGAAAAGGTTTCTGGCGGTCGTCGGGCTGCTCATTATTTTTGGTTCCCTCGCCCTTACCCTGGTTATGGTTTTTTCCGCCTGCCCGGCCCGCACTGCCCCGGCGGCAGAGGTACTGGAGGATACCCGGTTTCTCCTGGGCACGGTGGTGGAGGTCCGCTTGTACGACGGCGGCCAGGATATTTTTGATCCCCTCTTTGAGGAGGTCCGGCGGCTGGAGAGCCTTCTCAGCCTCAACATCGAAGACAGCGAGTTAAACCGGATAAACCGGGCCGCCGGAAGGGCCCCCGTTAAGGTCAGCCCGGAAACCTTTGAGGTGATTCGCCGGGGGCTGGACTATTCCCGGCTTTCCGGGGGAAGGTTTGATATTTCCATCGGCCCCCTGATTGAACTGTGGCACATCGGCTATGAGGACGCCAGGGTTCCCGGGGAGGAGGAAATTGCCGCGGCGCTGCCCCTGATATCCTGGACCCGGGTTAAGCTGGATGAAGGGGAACAGACGGTTTTTTTGGAAGAGCCGGGGATGATTCTTGACCTGGGGGGCATTGCCAAGGGCTACGTGGCGGACCGGATGGCGGCCTTTCTCAGGCAGGGGGGGAAGGATCAGGCCCTCCTGAATTTGGGGGGCAACGTCCTGGTGGTGGGCTACAAAGGCGATGGATCGGACTTTCGCATCGGTGTTCAGGACCCCAGGGATGTCCGGGGAAGCATGGTGGGAATCTTAACCTTTCCGGGAAACCGCTCGGTGGTGAGTACCGGCGCCTATGAACGGTTCCTCCAGGTGGGGGATCGGATTTATCATCACGTTTTGGACCCCTCCACCGGCTATCCCGGAGAAAACTCCCTTTTGCAGGCAACCATTGTTTCCGAATACTCCGTTGACGGGGACGGACTCTCCACCAGCGTTTTTCTCCTGGGCCTGGAAGAAGGACTCGCCTTAATTGAATCCCTTCCCGGCGCCGAGGCGGTCCTGGTGGATGAAGACAATAGGGTTTACATCACCTCCGGGCTCTTTGAAAGTTTTACCCTTACCAATGCCGCTTACCGGCCGGGGAACTTTGCGGAGGGTCCCGTTTTTCCCAGGGTTCCCTAGGGGCGTTTTAGGGCCTTTTGTCTGTGCCCCGCCCCTTAAACTTGCCGCTTGTTTTTCTCTTTTTTTTGTGATAGTTTATCCTTTGACAATCGGAGAGGAAACTATGAAACAAACGGATATACTCAGGCGGGAACGGGAAATCAGGCGGGCACAAAAAAAGCAGGAACGGGTGGCCCGGGGGGAAGAAAGTGAAACCCCTTCGGTGGGGGAGTACATCAATGACCTGGCGGAACTTTTCTTTCATGATAACAAAAAAATTTACAATATACAAAGCGAAATAAAAATCCTGGAGCTTTTGGAAGACCTTAAGGAAGATCACCCGGAAAAGCAATGGGACAATGTACTCCGCAAGGCGGTTAAAAAAACCGGCATTACCGAGCGGGAGGAAGCGGTTAAGCAGCTTAAGGAATTAATGGGACCCGCCTAGGGGCCGCCGGTTTAACCGGTTTTTTGAAAGCGGCTTTCCACCAGGCAAACCGGGGCCTCCGGGTCTCCGGGGGTTTCCGGTTTTGTTTCCGGGGCCCGGCGGGTTATTTTTTGGGAAACGACGGTTTCCAAAGCCCCGGTTTGACCGGTTCCGGCGATGTCCGGCGGACCGGGACGCTCCACCGTGTGGATTTGGATATTCTCGCCGCACCGGCACTCGGATAAAAAGTTGACCCCCAGGTCCGCTATTTCCCCCCCCCCCCGGAACTCCGGCCCAAGGGCGTCCAGCGCCCAGGTAATGTAGTTAACGTTGTTGACGTGGTTGTTAAGGTCCAGGGCGCTGTAGGGAACCCTAAGGCCGGCCGTTTTTTCGCCGCCCCCGGGGTACTCAAGCCGGGGGGCCGAGACCTCCCCGTTTTCCGCCCCGCCGCCGGCAAGGTTCAAGGCCCGGCGGGGGTTAATGAAAAATTTTTCGACGAACGGGCCGGGCCGCTGGGGGCGGCGTTTTTCCAGATCAATGATAAGCCACGCGCTGTTCCCCGCGGCCAGGATGCGGTCCTCCCTGTCCCGGATTAAAAAGTCCCGCAGCGCCAGGAGCCGGTCTATCCCTGTGGGCCAGGTTTCGCCAAACACCTCCTCCCGGTAGGCGGGGCGGCGAAAAAAGCGGACCCGCAGCCGGGAAAGCACCCAGGTACAGCCCTGGGCCAGCAGGTCCTGCAGCCCCGAACCCAGGAGGGAGGCGTGGGCGCCGGCCATGTCTTCGATATAGCGGCAGAGGGCGGCCGGACAGGCGCGCCCGTCGGGGCCGGTTTCGTAGGAGCGGACAAGGTAGTTTTCGTAATAGACCCCCTGGGCCGGGGGGCGGGCATTCCTCGAATTTTCCATAATGCCTTACTGTAACCGGTTTTTGAATTCTGGTCCAGCGGGGGGCGGCCGGGGGGAGACGGTAATAGTGAGCCTTTTTGGCGCCCGGCGTCAGTTCCGGCGTTATGATCGCATTACCTTGTTCAACAAGGTTTCATAGCTGTCAATTTTGTCGTAGATAACAAGTTCCGCGCCGATTTTGGCGAAATGTTTGCGGGCGCAGGCGATTTTTGCTTCCTCGATTTTCCGAAGTTCAAGACTGCTCATGGAACCTTTGGTTTCTGCGACAAAATAGATGTGTTTGACAGAACCTTCCTTAAAAGCAATGGCCCAATCAGGATTATAATTGCCAACCGGCGTATTAATATAAAATGATTT
>JAISRN010000028.1 GCA_031273605.1 Spirochaetales bacterium
TGTTGGGATGATTGAATTTATGCGGCAATTCGATTCTGGATATGGAGATTATACCAAGGAACGGCATAATTGGTTGGATAAATTAAGTATCGAAGAAATAAGTAATGAAATTAAAAAAATAAAAAACATAAAATAGTCCAACTGCTCAACAGGTCTGTATATGCTTCGGGCGCAGTAGCGCCCTCGGCCAAGGTCTTCCGTAAGGCGTCCGTATGTTATTTTTTAAGTTTGGGCGGACGGAACCAGAAAAATTTAATATTCTCAGCCTGTTCAACGGGCTTAAATTCGCCGGCAGAAGTAACAAACTGAATAGACAGGTCATTGGCGGTTGCAAGTCCTATAGAGTCCGCAAAGGATATAGCATAGGAAGTTTTAAGCCTACCGGCTTCCCGCAGGACAGGATGGGTAATAGTATTGAGTAAGTAAAGATGTCTTAAAAATAAAATTTTAATAGAGACGGGTGTTAATGAGAGAGAGAGAGAGAGAGAGAGAGAGAGAGAGCAAAAACCGTGCCAAGCGGCACAAAACAGCGGAAAAATTAAAAAATGTGTCAAACTAGGGATATTTTTCATACACCCTTTGCCTATTTTTAATGCGGCTCCGGTTTGATAAAACAAATAGCCGATACCCAGCATATTACAAAAACCCCGAAAGTATTGCAAGCCCATAAAAAGCAATTCTAAATTAAGGATTAACCACTTTTTCCCCTCAAACTCTTTCGCGGTAATTGGGAATTTTACCAAAGCAAATGGTCAAATTCCTAAAAAGAGGAGAGAATTCTCAATTCAACTCCTGATCTCACGGACAGCACGGACGAAGGTGATAAGCCTTGAGGGAGGGCAAGCCAAGGAATACAAAGTAAAGTACTCAATTATTTAGGGGTTTGGGGTCAAGTTTAGCCTTCTGCCCGGGGTTCAATCCGTGTCCTGTCCGTGTAGTCCGTGGTTATCTTTTTCCAGCGACTGATGGTTATCCTAAATTGAGAATTTGTCGGCCTCCCCTGGGTTTGGCACGGATTATGCATGGAATCAGTAACTCTAACAACCTAGGGAATGGCAAAAGAAATGACCCAAAATTATTATCCCCTTCAAGATTTGCTTTTCCGCCTGGGGGAACCTTTTCGAGACCTCCCGGCCCTGGGGCGAAGCGCCCTGCTGGCCCTGACCGCCGCCCTCCTGCCCCTAACCGAAGAATCCATCCTGGATTTTACCCTCCAGGACGCCCTCCGCCTTATGGAGGACCTTCCCCGGCATAATTCCTCTCAGTATATCAACCAGGAAAGCCTAACCGGCGATTACTTTCACGCGGCCCGCCGGTCCCTGGAGGATCCCTTTGTTTACATCGTCCTGTCCGATACCGGAAGCCCCGCCAGCAAGCTGATTTCCCTGGTTACCCGGCGGCGCTACAATCATGTCTCCCTGGCCTTTGATGAATCCCTTGCCACCATGATAAGTTATAACGGAGGCGGCCAATCCGCCAAGCCGGGGCTAAACCAGGAGAGGCTTTTCGATCTGCGCCAAAAAGAAACCTCCTCCGTGGCGGTCTACCGGCTTGCCTCAAGCCGGCGGCAAAAGGAAGCCATCCTCTCCAGGGTCGAAAAAATTAACCGGGAGGGCAGTTCCTATAATTTATCCGGCCTTATTACCAAAAAATCCTCCCTGCCCAACATTATGTTTTGCTCCCAGTTTGTTTATTCCATGTTAAACGAGGCCGGCTTAAATTATTTTTATAAAGAAAGTACCAAGGTTCATCCTATGGATTTTTTAGAATTAGACGCCAAAAACACCCTGTCCTTCCTGTGCGCCTATCTCATTGACAAGAAGCCGGGATTAAATCAAACTGCTTATGTATGAAAAAGGGGCTGTTAACAAAAGGGCTGCCGGCGGCAGCGGGCCTTTTTCTTTTGGGCATAGGGTCCTGTTCCACCTTTGGGTTAAAAGACGCCGCCCTCTTGCTGTCGGATATTCCCCGGTACAATGGGACAGAATACATCAACCGGGACACCCTTAGCCCGGACTACTTTGAAGCCGCCGGGCAAACCCTGGATGATCCTCATATTTATCTCATCTTTTCCGACACCGGGAGTCCGGGAAGCAAGCTAATTTCCCTGTTCACCAAGGACCTTTACAACCATGTTTCCCTGGCTTTTGACGAGGCCCTTGCCACCATGGTCAGTTACAACGGAGGCAACGGAAGGAACAACCCCGGGCTAAATCAAGAGCGCCTCGAAGATTTTTACCAAAAGGCCGACGCCGCTGTCGCCGTTTATAAACTGGCCTCTAGCCGGGAGCAAAAGGAAATTATCATAAACCGCATAAGGCAAATTAACGAAAGGGGTAGCGGCTACAACCTCATTGGCATTCTTACCCGCCAAAATTACCGCCCCAACATCATGGTTTGCTCCCACTTTGTGTATACCATGCTTAATGCCGCCGGCCTGCTTTATTTTTACAAAGAAGGGGCCGAAGTAAAACCCATGGATTTTCTGCGGCAAAATCAGGGGAATTTAGCGCTGGTTCATCAAATCAGGGTCCGGGACACTTTAGCCGGTTCCGGAAGAATTCTTTAAAACCGCCCTTTTAGTTTAGCCCTCCTAGTTTCCCTTCCCAAAGAAACAGAATTAGCCTAAAGCCAAAAATTGTGCATTTCTGCAATTTTAACTAAAAATTTTCATGCATTTTAAAAAAATTTTGCAAAAAATTATAATTTGGGGTAAATTCATACTGGCAGTCTCCCGGGACTGGCCGTGGGAGCAGAAAGTATGAATCAGGAAATACCGGCTTACGTAGATAACGTCTTACAAGACTGGGAAAGCATCTCTTTCTACGCGTACGACAAATACGAAGCCAAAGGAAGGGGTACCGTGGTACTCTTTGAGGAAAACGGCAGCGCCATTGCCGGTTATTGCACCAAGGATTATTATATCAAAAATAGCAGAACAAAAGAAATCACATTGATAGAAAACTACAATCCCGCAGATGAGTTTTTGCTGCGCTTTGAAACCGGCGGCGGCTGGACAACTTTAAGGATAGGATTTCCCGAAGGGGGGCGCAGCCCCAAGGAAGTATGGTTTTACAAAACCCTGCAAAAAATAAACGAATCCCGCCCCCCCGTTCCCCCCAAGGATCTGCCCGGCTGGTTTTTAGAAGCCCTCGAAAAAATAGAAAGCCCAAAGTAAAGCAGGGCCTGGCCGGATCCGCTTTAAGCAAAAATCCGGCCGGCCCCGGGGAGTCATGGGTGTTTACAAAATATTAAATTTTGGAATGGCTCAATTGCCTATCTTTATTTCCTCTTCCCAAGGGGTCGTATAAAGATAGTTGTTTTCGTAGAGGGGCATCCTTATATTGTGCATTTCCAAATCGGAAGCCGTATAATAAGGAGTCCCGGTCTGCAAAACCTTGGCCTGGGACGAAATTCCCGGAAACCCAAACGCGTCATAAATCCGGGCAAGAATATCCGGCCTTAAAATAAAATCAATAAAAGCGTAGGCGTTTTCTTTATTTTTCCCGTTTTTCAAGATCACCATGCAGTCCATGTAGGCCAGCCCGCCTTCCCGGGGCAGAAAAAAAGCGGCGTTATCCGCAAGGGCCGGGTCCAGCTCGCTAAGGATATTTTCAGGAAAGTTTAAAGCAATCAGCACTTCCTTGCTGGCAAAGAGGGTGGCCATTTGATTGGTTTCAAACTTAAGGGCATTGGCCTTCCACCGGAGAATCAGGCGGGTAGCCTGGGCAATTTGACCGGTGTTAGTTGAGTTGCCGGAAAAGCCCAAATAGGCCATGGCGGCGCCGTAAACCTCCCTGGTATCGTCCATTATGGCTATCCGGTTCTTATAAGCCGGATCCAGCAAAATCGAAAGGGAATGGGGCGGGTTGGGAATCTCGTCTTTCCAATAAACGACGCCTATGGTGCCTACGTTGTAGGGCACGGCGTAACGGTTGCCGGGATCAAAACTATCCGCCTTTTGATAAAAACTTTCATCAATGCTGTTATAGTTTGAAAGTTTGGCGGAGTCGATCTCTTCCAAAAATCCATCGGAGATCATAACAGGAACAAATTCAGCGCCGGGAAAGCAGACGTCATAATTAACCCCGGTTCTGACTTTTGCCAGCATGGCCTCGTTGGTGTCAAACTCTTCATAGTTTAGTTTAATCCCCGTTTCCTGGACAAACTGAGCCCGGACATCCTCCGGAATATAGTAGGACCAGTTAAACACGTTAACTTCCGACACATTCTCAGGCGCACAGGATGTCAGGAAAAGCAGCGGCAATGCCGCGGCTAAACCAAAAACACTTTTTTTCAATTTCGTCTCCTTAATTATCATTATAGGGCTCAACTAAAAGAGCCCCTAAAAACTTTATACTTGAGCCAGCTCACTTTCCGATATATTTAATAAAATTACGGATGGACAAAATCAACACCACCGTAAAAAGAATCAAAAAAACCGACAAAGCATTGATCTCCGGCGGAACCCCCCGTTTTATCAGGGAATGAATAAAAACAGGCAGGGTAGGCGAATTGGCCCCCTGAACAAAAACCGTTACCACAAAGTCTTCTAAAGACAGGGTTAAAGCGCCGACAAACCCGGCAAGGATCCCCGGCGCAGAAATAGGCAGGATGATCCGGAAAAGAATATCCCTTTCCCGGGCGCCCAGGTCCCTGGCGGCCTCAATTATGGAATAGTCAAATTCTTCCAGCCGGGCAATAATAATTAAAAGCACAAAGGGCAGGCAAAAAGAAATATGGCCGATAAGAACGGTTATCAAGCTGAGTTTTAAGCGCAGGATAGAGGAAAAAAAGATCAGCAGGCTGACCCCGGTAATGATCTCCGGCAAAAGGAGGGGAACAAAACTTACCCCCTGGAGAAACTTTTTATAAGAAAACCGGTACCAGCTTAAACCAATGGCCCCCAAAGCGCCGATTACCGTAGAAACCAGGCCGGTCGCAAAGGCAATGGCAAAACTATTCCGCACCGCCGTCCAGATGTTTTTTGAGCGTTCAACAATTTGGGCCAGCTCCCGGGCGCCAAGCTCCGGAAACACCGCGGCGATCTTTTCCGGGGCAATCCACCGGGAAAAAAGGCTGTAATACCACTTAATAGAAAACCCCGAAAACTTAAAAGACCGGCTTGCGTTAAATGAATAAAGCATAAGCACCGCCAGGGGCAAAAAAAGGAAAACCACGGTAAGCCAATAAATTCGCCTGGAGAGGGCATGGGGTTTTTTTATCATGGGGCTTCCCGTACCTTATGCCGGGCCGGCTTGCGGTTTAAGAAAAAATAAATCATTATCCCCAGGGCGGAGATCAAGGTAAGCACCAGGGAAATAGCCGAAGCCAGGGGCCAGTTATTCGCGGTTCGAATGTTGTAGGCTATGCTGTTGCCCAGCATGTGGGAATTAGTGCTTCCCACCAGATCCGGAATGGCATAGGAGCCCATGGTGGGGATAAAGGCAAACAAAATGGCCGTAACAATGCCGCCTTTAATATTGGGCAGCATCACCCGGACAAGAGAGCCCATGTGAGTCGCCCCCAAATCGCGGGCAGCCTCCAAAAGGCCAAAATCAAATTTTTCGATATTAGAGTAGAGGGGCAGAATCATATAAGGAAGATAGGTATACACATGAACAATCACCACCGCCCAAAAATTAAAAAGAAACTGCACCGGCTCCCCCCGGTATCCCAAAAAAGTCATAAGGTGGTTTAAAAACCCCTCCCGGCCCAGGATGGCAATCCACGCGTAAACCCGCAGCAAAAGGTTAACCCAAAAGGGAATCACCACCAGGGCCAAAAGCAGGGTGTTGTTCTTTGTCCGGGCCAGATAGTAGGACACCGGCAGGGCAATAAGAAGGGTAAGGATTGTCGAAAGTACGGCAATAAGCAGGGTTACCAAACTTACCCGGAAAAAAGACCAGCTAAAAAGGGCCGAAAAGGCTTTTAACGAAAACTGCCAAACCACGCCGCCGTAAAGGCCCTTGGCTAAAAAAGAATAAATAAAAACTATGATTATAGGGATGATAAAAAAAATGCAGCTCCACAGCATTAAAGGAAGGGTATAAAGAACCCCGGCGCGTCCCTTCATTGGGGGATCGCCTCCACAATATAGCCGTCGTCGGCATCCCAGGAAAGAAAAACCTCCTCATCCCAGGAAATATCGGGCCCCCTTTCCAAAAAGCTTTCGTGCTGTTTAAAAACCTTAAGCTGCATCTTTTCATTGGCCTCAGGATGAACAAAAAATTTAGACTGAAACCCCGAGTAGATAGATTCAAAAGTGCGGCCGGGAAGAAGATTGTAATCCTTAGACAGCCCCCCCGGCTTGGTTTTGGTTATGGATATTTTTTCCGGCCGGATGGTATGGAGCACCCGCTGACCGGGCTCCCACAGGCGGCTTTCGGAGGTAACTTTAAGGGCCCCCAGGCCGTCGGTGTCTATGGTATAGCAGAACCCGTTTTTGGACAGGATTACCCCCTCCAAAAGATTATTCTCTCCAATAAACCGGGCCACAAAGGGGTTTGCCGGCTGTTCGTAAATTTGGTAGGGGGTGCCCACCTGCAAAACAACCCCCTCGTTCATTACCGCCACCCGGTCAGAAACCGACAGGGCTTCGGACTGGTCGTGGGTAACGTAGATAAAGGTGATGCCGATGGCATCGTGGATAAAGTCCAAGTCCATAAGCAAAGACTGGCGGAGCTTGGCGTCCAGGGCCGAGAGGGGCTCATCCAGCAAAAGAACCTTGGGCTCCGAAATAAGGGCCCGGGCAATAGCCACCCTCTGTTTCATTCCCCCGGAAAGCTGGCCGGGCTTTTTCTCCTCATGGCCGTTCAGGTGAACCATGGCCAGGTACTTCCTCACCTGAGTTTCAATTACCTTGGGATTTTCCCGCCTTAGCTGAAGGGGAAAGGCCACATTATCGAAAACGGTAAGATGGGGAAAAAGGGCGTAGTTCTGAAAAACGGTGTTTAAAGGCCGTTTGTTGGGAGGCAGGGGAACCACATTTTGATCGTCCAGGCTAACAAGGCCGGCGGATGGGTCTTCAAAACCGGCTATGATCCTCAGCAGGGTAGTTTTCCCGCACCCTGAAGGTCCCAAGATAGAAAAAAATTCCCCTTTTTTAATATCAAGGCTGACATCTTTCAGGGCCTGAAAATCGTCAAACCACTTAGCCACGACTTCAACGCGGACCCGGCTTCCTTTCAATAGTATTTCCCTCTTTTAGCGTTTACCCCCAACGCGATTCAAGTAGATGACATGGGCTGCTAAAGCAACCTATTATAAATACGAAATAACCCCATAATATGTCAATACGGCAAAACAGCTCCTGATGTTGAATGGGAATTAATTTTAGGCTCCGGTCCGCTTTAAACGCCTCGGTAAACAGGGGGAACTATTTAGAGTTCCTCAATGGCGCCGGAATCGCCGGCGAGGATCTTCTTTACATAAAAGTCCAGGGCCGTAACTCTGATGCCGACCCTTGCCGCATCGGCCGTGCCGGCTATTAACTGGCCGACAATATCGGCTAGGTTATCAATGAGTTTTTTGCCGGAACCCATGTTGAGTTTTTCGGCGGCGGCGGAGGCAGCTTTTAGTTTTTCGGGGATAGAAGGGTCCGGTTTGGCTAAATCCCCGGAAGAGAGGGCGGTGAGAATTTTGTCTAACTCTTTACAGACATTTTCAATACTATCCATCTACAAACCCTCAATCAATCACCCCGCCCCAGAGCGGGCCGGGCATGACTGCTTTCCAAAGGTATGAGCGACAGGGCCGTTCATTATAAAAATTTATCCATCTAACAAAGAAAAATCAAGGGACTCAAGGCCAAATTCGGCGGAATTTCCCAAAAACCGGGAAAAAAGCCCCGGAAAGCGGTTTCAAACCGGTTATGCCGAAGGGCTCCTAGGACTGAAAAACCAGGGAAATGGCCTCTTTCAGGGATAAAGCGGGAAGGTAATCCGGAAGACTTTCCGCCGGGGGAGGGCCGACAATCCGGTGAAACCCCAGCTCCCGGCAGGTTTTAATTCGGCGATCCAGGTGGGGAATGGGGTGAATTTCCCCGGCCAGGCTTATTTCCCCCGCCGCCGCGGTTCCTCCGGGCAGGGGAAGACCCGTCCGGGCGGAGTAGAGGGCCAGGGCCAGGGCCAGATCAATCCCCGTTTCCTTAAGATTGATGCCCCCGGCGACATTAATGTAAAGGTCCTGATCGGAAAACTTGATGCCGATATGCTTTTCCAGAACCGCGGCTATCCGGGAAACCCGCCGGGGGTCTATTCTGTCGGAGGAGCACCGGGAAAGGCCGCCCTGGGCCGGAACCGTGAGGGCCTGAATTTCCATCAAAAGCACCCGGGACCCTTCGTGAACCGGGACCGTGGCAATTCCCGGAGGCAGGGCTTCGGTTCTCCTCACCAAAAAAAGGGTTGAGGGGTTCCGGACCTCCTTAAGCCCCTCCTCGGTCATGGTAAAAAGGCCTATCTCATCCACCGACCCAAAGCGATTCTTGGAAGCCCGGAGAAAGCGGACATCCGTGGCGCTGGAATCAAAGTAAAGAACCGTATCCACCATGTGTTCAATTACCTTGGGACCCGCAATAAGGCCCTCCTTGGTAATGTGGGCCACGAGAAAAACCGCCGCTCCGTGGAGGCGGGCCCACTCGATAAGCTCATGGCAGCAGCAGCGCAGTTGATTGGGAACCCCGGGATAAGCCCCCACCAGGGGAGAGTAGACGGTTTGGATGGAATCCACAATCACCAGCAGGGGTTTAAGGTTGTCCAAAACCTTAATAATCCGCTCCAACTCGGCTTCGCAGAAAACCTCTACCTCCCGGGAAACCCCCAGCCGGACCGCCCGGAGCTTCAGTTGGCCCGGGGTTTCCTCTCCGGAAACGTAAAGCACCCGGCCCGGAGGGGGAAAGGAATCGGCGGCCTGAAGCATAAGGGTAGATTTGCCAATCCCCGGCTCCCCCCCCACTAAAATACTGGAGCCCTTCATAATGCCGCCCCCCAAAACCCGGTTAAACTCCCCAATGGCGGAGATAAACCTAACCTCCCCGTCCCGCCCCAAATCAATGGCGGACAGGGGCTGGGAAAAGCCTTCGGTTCCGGGGGACCTTCCCCTGGGAGGGTCCGGAAGGGGGGAGGCTTCGGAAAAGGTGTTCCATTCCCCGCACTGGGGGCAGCGGCCTATCCACTTGGGTTCCCGGTGGCCGCAGGAGGAACATTCAAAAGCCGGTTTGTTTTTTGCCATACCTGATTCCAAAGACGGGGTTTAGGTTAATCCTGCTTCCGGGCCGGGGAGGATTTGGAGAAAAATTATTTTAACAGAGGCGTTAAAAATCCAGGAGGTCCACTTCAAAAACCAAAAAGGCATTCCCCGGAATGGCCCCCGGATAACCCCTTTCACCGTAACCCAGGTTGGGGGGGATAACCAGGAGCCTCTTTTCCCCCTTTTTCATGGTTAGAAGGGCCTCATTCCAGCCCTCAATAACCTGGCCAACCTGAAAAACCGCGGGTTTCCCCTCATCGTAGGAGCTGTCAAATTGGCTTCCGTCCAGGAAGGTTCCCACGTAGTCCACCGTTACCCGCTGGTCCATCCGGGGAGAAGCTCCCCCCTGCCCCGGCCGGAGAATTTTGAACATGAGGCCCGTGGGGGTTTTTTCCAGATCAGGCCAGCGGCGGGCAATCTCCTCCAGAATCTGCCTGTTTTCTTCGTTTCGCCGGTCTGCTTCTTTTTGAACGGCCTCCCGCACCAGAGTTTGAAAGCTCTGATTGTCCGGCTTAAAGGCTTCCGCCTCTTCCCCGACGCGGATAATAAGGATTTTTTCGATCCGGTCGCCGGGGCGGATGGCCTGGACCCTTTCCTGCCCCTGAATCACCCGGCCAAAGATGGAATACTGCCCATCCAGCCAGGGAGCGGGGGCCATGGTAATGTAAAACTGGCTGCCGTTAGTGCCCGGCCCGGCGTTGGCCATAGCCAGAACCCCCGGTTCGGTGTGCCCCAGGGAGGGATCAATTTCATTAGGGAAGGCGTATCCCGGCCCCCCGGAACCGTTGCCCTGGGGGTCCCCCCCCTGAATCACAAAGCCACTTTCCACCCGGTGAAAGGTGAGGCCGTCAAAAAACCGGCCGGCGCCCCTGGTGTTGGCAATGGTACCCTCCGCCAAGCCCACAAAATTACTCACCGTCATGGGCGCTTTTTGATATTCCAGTTCCGCAAGAATCACCCCCTGGGGGGTTTCAATTTGAGCGTAAACCCCGGGGGGCAGGTTGTCATAGTTCTCTGGCATGGTATCGTCCTGTATTGGATTTTTTTCTGCGGACCGGCTGCAGGATAGGCTTAAAGAAGGGAAAAAAAAGAAAACTAACAAACTTAACAGCAGGGACCCTAAAAATTTGTTTTTTTTGCAAAAAACCCCCATGAAAGCCCTTCCTTAAAAATTCATCTTATTTAATGGTAATAACCCTGGCGCCCAGGATGCCATCGATTCTTTTAATTTTTCCCAGAACCTCCGGAGATATTTCATCTTCCACATCCACAATGGTATAGGCGTAATCCCCCAGGGAATTATTAATCATTCCCGAAACGTTAATCCCCTGATCGCCGATAAAAGCGGTAATCGAACTTAAAATGCCGGGAATGTTCCGTCCGGGAACTAAAATCCGGTGATTGCCGCTGAAGGGCATTTCGCAGTTGGGAAAGTTTACGGAATTGCGGATGTTGCCCCGTTCCAGGTAGTCCCTAAGCTGCCGGACCACCATGGCGGCGCAGTTGTCTTCGGATTCCCAGGTGGAAGCCCCCAGGTGGGGGATGGGGATAATGTTCGGCTGTCCCAAAAGGGCCTCTCCGGCAAAATCGGTAACATACCGGGCCACCTGCCCGGAGGCTATGGCCTTGAGAAGGGCGGCGTCGTTTACCAGCTCGCCCCGGGAAAAATTCAAGAGCCGGACTCCCGGTTTCATGCAGGAAAGGGCCTTTTCGTTAATCAGTTCCCTGGTAGCTTCGGTAAGGGGAATGTGAAGGGTTAGGTAATCGGATTCCCGGTAGAGTTCTTCCAGGGTTCCCGCCTTTTTAATCGAGCTGGACAAACCCCAGGCGGCCTCCACGGAAATAAAGGGATCGTAACCCGTAACGTCCATCCCCAGGGCCAAAGCATCGTTGGCCGTCATAACCCCAATGGCCCCCAAGCCGATAACCCCTAAGCGTTTGCCCCGAATCTCCTGCCCGCCAAATTCACCCTTGCCCTTTTCTACCAGCTTGGGCACCTCATCGCCCTTGCCCTTTAAGCCCTGAATCCAGTTTATCCCCCGGTGAACATCCCGGGAAGCCAAAAGCAGGCCTAAAATGGCAAGCTCCTTAACGCCGTTGGCATTGGCGCCGGGGGAATTAAAAACCACCACCCCCTTTTCCGCGTAGTCTTTGGAGGGGATGTTGTTGGTTCCCGCCCCCGCCCTGGCCACCGCCAGCACGCTGGGGGGAAGCTCCATATCATGCATTTTATAACTACGCAGGATAATGCCGTCGGGAGAGCTTTCCTGATCGCTTATCCGGTAGTTCTCCTTGGGAAACAAAGAAATCCCCGTGGGAGAAATCGAATTTAAGGTGAGAATCTTAAACATAAAAACTCCTGTATTTGTGAAACATTAAACCGGATTTTCTTATAAAAAGCAAGGCCCGCCTAAGCCCCCTTCCGGCGTGGTTCTAAGGCTTAATTTTTTCCTGCTTCATGGAAAGCATCCGGTCATCATCAAAAATGTAATAACCCCGCTGCTTGTCCCCCCCTAGGGCGCCGGGCAGCCAGTGCCGGTCATCCTCCCACATTTTATCCCAGGGAAGGTCGTCCAAATCGCACCAAAAGGGGGCCGCTTCGTCGGTTTCCTTAAGTTCCCCCTCCCAGGCTTCGGCCACAAAAGCCTCGCCGTAAAGGGCATACCCGGAGGTAAACTGAAAGTGAAGCTCCATCCGTTTTTCCCCATTCAGGGGAGTCAGACCAACCTCTTCCTGACATTCCCGGACGGCGGCCTGAAGGGAAGTCTCCCCCGGCTCCAGCCGGCCCCCCGGGGCGTTTATCTTTCCCGCCCCCAGGCCCTGTTTTTTTAGGATAAGGAGAACCTTGTTCCCAGGGCGGTCGACAATGTAAACAATCACCGCCCTTTCCGAAGGCTGCCATTCTTTCCAGTTAATCTCTTCGACTGTCTGCGGCCCCGGCGGGGCAGAATCATCCTGAATTGAAACCATAGGGAATAATATCTCTCTTTGTCCGGATTGTATATGCCCCAAAGATTGGGTATTCTTAAATATTAATGAACTGCATGCGAAAAGGAGGCCCCGCCATAGCCGGGGCCTCCCGGTTATACCTGGTTCTCCGCTGTTTATTTTCCCTAAGGCTTGGCCTGCCTTCGTTAAGCCTATTGGGAACCATCCTCTACTGGTTTTTTTGGCTCCAGTTTGAAACCAGGCTGGGCCTTAAAAAACGGCCCGTCAGCAGGGTCGATCACCCCCTGGATACAACCATCCCCTTTGTTCCGGGGGATATAAAAAAATACCTGGAATTCATTTCCCTGTGGATGAAATCCCTCTCCTATTTTCTTTACACCCGGCTGCGGGAACGGGGGAAAACGCCGGCCTCAAAAGCCAAGGCCCTGGAAGAAACCCTGGCTTACCTCCGGGGCCTGGGCCGGCTTTACCGGGAGGCCGGCCTCATTTACCGGCAGCGGCAGTCCGCCACGGCAAGGCCGCCCCTAAGCCAGGCCCGGGGCCATTTAAGATTCTATCTGGTTCACTTTTTCGATCCCCACCTGCACTGCGTTCCCAGCCTTCATGTGAGCGTGGTTTTATATAACTTTTTTATGATGAAAAAACTTCTCAAGCCTGGGGAGGATTTGGAAACGGCCTATGCCCTGGGGGAGGCCCGGGCCATCATTGACACCATTTTAACGGTCAAGCAGCACAGCATAAACTGCGTGGCGGCGGGGCTTTATTTTCTCCATGCCCTGTACCCGGCGGATTTTTCCCGGGACGCCGCCGGGGAAATTATCGCCGGCCTTCTCCTTAACCGGGGTATTGAGACGGCCGGGGAGCTTAGGGCCTACGTCCTGTCCCTGTTCCGCCGGTTCTGCGCCCTCCATGACGCGGCCCCGCCGATGGCCGGGGAAGATCAAGGGGCGCCGTGGAGGGGGATTCTCCTGGATTTTTTACAGGGATGTCCCTCCTTCCGCTCCTAACTTCCTGGGAGGACCCCCGATTGCTCCGGGTGGGCCGATCAGTCAAGTCCGGCGATGCTTTGCCGCAGCCGCAAAATAGCGGAGGGAACCACCGACAATTCATCCACCCCTATATCCACAAAAGTTTTAGTAAGCCTTGAGTCGGCGGCCAGGGAACCGCAAATGCCGGCCTCTATGCCCGCCTTGTGGGCGTTTTCCACGGTTGTACGGATTAAGCGCAGGACAGCCTCGTGGCGGGGATCGCAAAATTCCGTGATGGCTTCATTTTGGCGGTCCACCGCCAGGGTGTATTGGGTAAGGTCGTTGGTGCCAATGCTGAAAAAGTCCACTTCCCGGGCCAG
>JAISRN010000042.1 GCA_031273605.1 Spirochaetales bacterium
TCCCGAAGGTTGCCTTTTTTATTGGGGTTCTTGTCGCGCCATTCACGGGCGGTTATGCCAAAAAGGGCGACATTGAGTACGTCCGCTTCGTCGGCGTAAATGACGGATGCCTGTTTTGGAGTGAGTTCTGAAGGGATAAGATTCTCTTTTATGGCGTCTGTATGGAGATGGTAGTTGATTTTTGCAAGTTCCCGCTTGGCAGACCAGCCCAGAAGCTTCTGCTCGGCTTCTTTGAGACGCTGGAATTCCTTTTTTTCAACCAGTTCTTTTACGCTCACCTTAAAACTGTTCAACCCTGCTTGACTTTTAATTATGGCGAATTCGCCATGATTAAAATTGGGGTCATCTATTTGTTTCCGGATTTCAATATTTTCCACGGTGATCTTTGGCATTAGTGATTCCTTAAGATCATAATACACCTTAAACCCTATGAAGACAAGCGGAGGCAGGAAGCGCCTCATTTTCTTAAATTACCCTCCAACCCAAAGAACCGGCAGGAGGCGCTGAAGGTTTCCCGGGCCAGGGTTTCCCGGCTTTTTCCGCAGAGGCGGGCCACCACTGCGGCTATGTGGGCCAGGTTAGCCGGAACGTTGCGGCTTCCGCCCCCCCGGAGGTCCCTGGGTTTCAGGAAGGGAGCGTCGGTTTCCAGAAGGAGGCGGTCCGGGGGGATGAGGGGGGCGAGCCGGGGCAGGTCTCCCCGGCGGCGTTCATCGCAGATCCAGCCGGTAAGGCCGATGCAGCCCCCCAGGTCCAAAAAGGCTTCCAGTTCTTTCTGTGTTCCTGTAAAACAATGAACCACGAAGCCCGGCAAAAGGGGGGCGGCGTTTTTTAAAATGCCATAAAAGTCGTCAAAGGCTTCCCGCTGGTGAAGAAAGGCGGGCAGCCCCCGCTCACAGGCCAGGGCCAACTGTTCCTCAAAACAGCGCCGCTGGGAGGGCCGGGGCGAAAAGTCCCGGCAGTAATCCAGGCCGCACTCTCCGACGGCCTTCACCTCCTCCCGGCGGCAGAGTTCCCCCAGGGCCTCCCCGGTAGAGGCGGACCAGGTGGACGCTTCGTGGGGATGAACGCCGGCGGTACACCATAGCCTTCCCCCGCTGCCCGCCCCGTAGTCCGCCGCCCGCCGGGAAACGGCAAGGCTGGTTCCCGTGATGATCAGGGGAGAAACGCCGGCCTGGGCCGCCTGGGCAATCACCTCTTCCCGGTCCCGGTCAAAGGCGGAGTGGAGGAGGTTGACCCCAATGTCGATGAATCGCTCCTGAAGGTCCTCTTTCATGGGGCCGCCCTTGGGGGCTCCGGCAGAACGGAACGGCGGTTTAAGGCCGCCCCGGCGGGATTCAGAACCGGGGGGCTCAAAAACCAGCGGACAAAAAGCCAGGCGGCCAGTTCCTGTTCCTCCTCCCTCTGGGGGGCGAGCCGGAAAACCAGGTCGGAGTACCCGCCCCCCCCGGGAAGGCCGGCGGACCGGAGGGGAAAGCCGGGCCCCAGCCGGGCGATGCTCTGCCTGAGGTAGGCTTCGGCGGATCCCCGGCGGACCAGGAGGGGCAGGTTCCCCCCGGCAAATTCCATCCAGGCCGAGAGGGAATCCGAAACCTCCGCTCCGTTTTGCCCGGTAAGCTCCTCCAAAACCCCGGCCAGGGAAGGGGAGACGGCGGCGGCAAAATCTTCGGTGTAGAGAAGGGCGGGGCGGCCCTGCCGCCGGGAAAACCCCAGGGCCAGGGCTTTGAGCCTGGCGGGGGAATAGGCTTCAAAATGGGAAAGCCCCGGTTCCAGCAGGCCGGGGTTAAGGTAAAGCCGGGGTTCATCCCGGAGAACCGGCAGGCTGTACAGCGCATCGGTTTCCCCGGTTTTAACCCCATACTCCCGCAAGGGGCCCCGGCGCAGAGCCCCGGTGGCGGAAAGCCCCAGGGTAGATTCCAGGCCCCAGCGAAAATTCCGGACATAGGGCAGCAGATTGACCCCTTCCGCTTTTTCCCTTTCCGAACCGGGGAAGGCGGAAACCAGGAGGATGTCCCCCGGAGTATTTTTCGGCAGGTTAGGAAGGAGGGCCGGCGCCGGGGGGAGGAGCCTCACCCGGAGGGCCAGGGGATTTTCCCCATTAAAGCGCCGGATGAGGGTTTCCAAAAAAGCCAGGGCCGGTTCGTCCCCTTCGGGATAAGCTATGGTAAGCTCCCGGCCCCGGGGATCAAGGGCCGCCAGCCGCCGGGCCTCGGCGCGCCTTTCGGTCCAGCCCGGCCCGGTACAGCCCCAGCCCAGGACCAGGAAGGCGGCGGCCAGGGAAAGGGCGGCGGTTCGGGCCGGGGATCGGGGGGCGGCCATTATTCCCTTCTATGAGAAAGAAGGGAGCCCGGCTCTGGCTCTCGGCCCGGCCGGCGGCCCACCAGGGTAAAATCGTTCCCCAGGTACTCCTTAACAACCTCGATTTCAAAGCCCTGCCGGCGGAGCGTCTTGGCCGCGGCCCCGGGGGAAAAGTAATAGTAGCGGTTCCGGCGATCCGGGGAAGCCGTATCCAGCAGGCTTACCACCAGGTACTGTTTCGCCAGCCTTCCCAGGACGGGGATGGCCCGGAGGAAGAATTCCTCGTTATTGCCCAGATTCAGGTTGAAGATTCCGGAGGTGTAGACCACATCATAGATCGAGGCGGGATGAAATTCCCCGGAGGCCGGGGGGGCCTTGGGGGAATCGGAGGAAGGGGAAGAATCGGCAAAGACATCGGCACAGTAAAAACGTCCGCCGGGATAAAGGGCCCGGGCCTTATCCACCATCCCCGGCAGGATGTCCACCCCGGTATAGTCGGTTTCGATTCCCTCCTCCTTCAAAAACCCAAAGAGGTCCCCGCAGCCGCAGCCCACATCCAACAGGCTTAAGCCGCTTAAGGGAACCCCCCCGGCCAAAGCCTTAAAGCGGAGACGCTGGGCTTCGGGACTCTCCCAATCCAGAATTTGGTAACTTTCGGTATACTGGGAAAGCCGGGGGTTATAGTAGCCCTCCAGTTTTTTCCGGGAGAAATTCATGCCCTTAGTTTAAGAGGGGGAGTTTTTTTTGTCAATCATTCCGTGGCGTTGTGTGGCGTTGTGGCGTTGACAGGGTAAAGCCCCTTGCTTACACTAAAGGGGTATGGAAATACGAAAGCTGTTTCTGCCGGCCGGGTTTTGCTGGGACCTGTTGCGATTCCTCTTCCTCTTGGTTTTGCTTGGGGGGGAGCTCTCCGTGGGAATGGCCCAGGGAAATTTTCTCCTTCCCCTCCTGGGGGTTTCCGGGCAGCCCGCCCTTTCCCTGCTCTGGGCCAGGGCCTTTTGGGCCTACCCTCCGGGGAAGGGCTGGGGGTTTTTGGCGGCCTGCCGGTTCCCCGGTCTGGCGGCGGAACTTCTGGGGGGGGCTCTTTTTCTTACCCGCCGCCTTCCCGGCCAGGGGGCCCTGGTTTTAACAAGCTCCGCCTCCCTGGGGGCCGCCGGTCCCCTCCTGTTCCTCCTTATGGGGGCGGGGGATTTATTTTTTGAAATTGTACTGCTATTTTTTGGGGGGGAACGAAAGGCTAAACTTAACCCCTCCCTTCAAGGAGAACTCCCATGAAGATCCTCCCCATTGCCAGCGGCAAAGGAGGGGTAGGCAAGTCCCTCCTGGCGGCCAACCTTTCCCTTGCCCTGGGCGAGGCGGGCAAACAAGTTATCCTGGCCGATCTGGACTTAGGGGCTTCCAATGTTCATCAGATCCTGGGGCTTCCCCGTTCCGAGGCGGGGATCGGAACTTTTCTCACCCGGGGGCAGGGTTCCCTGGGGGAATGTGTCCTGGATTCGGGCTACAAAAACCTCCGGGTTCTCCTGGGGGACACGGAAATTCCCGGAATGGCCAACCTCCAGCTAACCCAAAAAAACCGGCTCCTCCGGGAACTGCGGAAACTGGAGGCGGACTTCCTGGTTTTGGACCTGGGGGCCGGCACAACCTTTAACACCATCGATTTTTTTCTCAGCTCCCCCTACGGGATCATCATCACCGCCCCCAGCCTAACCTCCACCTTAAACGCGTACCTGTTCCTCAAAAACGTGGTTTTCAGGCTCCTTTACTCTTCTTTTAAAAAGAAAAGCCCCGCCTATGAGAGGCTCGACCTTCTCCGCAAGGACGGCCGGGCCCTTCAGCAGGTCTACCTTCCCAAACTGCTGGAGGAACTGGGGCAGTTGGATCCGGTTTCCTACGAGGCCTTTAGCCGGAAAATGCAGGGCGTTCATCCCTTCCTGGTGATGAATATGCTGGAAAATCCCAAGGATGTGGACAAGGGGGAAAAGATCAAGCGTTCCTGTTCGGAGTACCTGGCCTTAAACCTGGAACACCTGGGGATCATTTACCGGGATTCCAACCAGGACATTGCCCTCCGGTCCCGGCTGCCCATCCTCCGTTACAAGCCCAATTCGGTCATTGCCCAGTCCATCCACCGCATTGCGGAAAAAATAATCGAGCGGGATTTGGAAGAGGGGGAGGGCCCCCTGGACTCCTCCCGGGGGGAGGAGAGTTTTTCCCCCGCCGCGGCGGAAGCGGAGACCGATTATTCCGCCCGGCTTACGGAAATTCAAAACCTCCTCCGTACGGGGGCTTTAAGTCCCGGAGATATTATGGAGATTGTTAAAACCCAGACCTATGAGATCACGAGCCTCAGGCAGGAAAATCAGCTTTTAAAGGTCAAACTGAGCAAGGCCGTGGAGCAGGGTTTTTCAGTTTAGGCCATGAAAGAGTGTAAGGGCGCCCTGGATATCACGATAAACCCCTCCCACCTGGAAGCGGACTTTATCTTTCACCCTTCCCCCCAGGGCCCGGAATGGACTCCCCAGGCCCTCCGGGACCTCCTGGAAAAAAAACGAATCAAGCACGGCTGGACCGAGGCTTCCCTGGCCTCAGCCTTTAATCAATTGTCTGATCCCCAGGCCCAGGAAACCCAGCCGGAGATTTTAGTTCCCGCCGCCAGGGGAACCCCCGCCACGCCCCCGGTCCCTGAGTCCTTCGACTGGCAGGAACTCCCGGTTCCCCCGGAATGGGAGGCCGCCGGAAGGGCCTTCCTGAAAGCCGCTCCGCCCCCCGCCTTTTTCGAGGTCCGGATTGAAAAACTTCCCCCCAAGGCGCCGGAAAAAAAGGGCCTCTTTGGGGGGCGGGAAAAGCCGGCTCCCCCCCAAACCAGGGAAGTGAAGATTCCCCTTCCCGCTAATCCGGAGACCCTGGCCTGGGGCTGGGCTGAAGCGGGGGCCCTCCTGGGGGGCATCCTCCCCGGGCAGCCGGGGAAGGAGGGAACCGACATCTTCGGCCGGCCCCTGATGGCGCCCCGGCCGGGGGCTAATTTTATCATAGGCCAGGGGGTGGTCCGCAAGAAGGACAGCCTTATCGCCGGGGAGGGGGGCATCCTCCGCCGGGGGGACAACTGGGTGGAGATTCTCCCCTTCAGGCTTCACCGGTGGAGTTTGGCCTTGTCGGGGGATCAGAATACGGCGCTCCTCAACTTTACCCCCGGGGAAAAGGTTCTTCCCCTGCCCGGGGCCCCGGAAATTCTCGCCGAAGCCCAGGCCCTCCTGGGGGGCGAAGATTCCTCCCCCGAAGGTTCCTCTGCGGACAGCCTGATAGGTCCCCTGGAACTGGCGGATATCCTTCAGCAGGTCCTGGATTCCCGGAAGGACTTAACCAACTTTCCCCTTTCCACCGATGAGGATTCGGAGTTTGAGATCACCCTAAGCGAAGACAGGCTGACGGCGGTCCTGTACATGAAGAAGGGCCGGGGGCGGGGCAAACCCCTGGGGCTTAAGGAATTTGGCCGGGCCTTAAAAGAAAAAAACTTTAAAAACGTTAATTTAAAAAAGATTCAGGATGAAATTTTGGCTTTTTACCGGAGCCGCCAAAGGGAACTTACCGGTTATGTTTTGGCCCAGGGGGTTCCCCCTTCGCCGCCGGGGGAGCGGACCATTGTTTACACCGCCCGCTACCTGGAGCCGGAAGTGGCGGATAGGCTTAGGGCCCGGGCCGCCGCCCTTTTGAAGGAGGGGGGCCCCGAGGGCCCCGGCTTTGCCGGGCTGGAAGGGCTTAAGGACTATCCTCCGGACCGGGCGGACCGCCTGGCCTTTGTCCGACCGGGGACGGTGATTGCGGAGATTACCCGGCCGCCGGGACGGCCGGGGGAGGATGTTTTTGGCCGGGTCATCAGCCTGCCCCCGGAGGCGGATTCGGGGATCCGCCTTTTAACGGGGACGGCCCGCCAGGAAAACCGGATTACCGCCTTAACCGGGGGCCTTTTGGAGCAGTGGGACCGGGAGAAGGGGCCGGTTTTCAGGGTCCGGACCCACCAGGACGCCTCGGCGGAGATCAAGGTGGCGGCCAACAGGATGACCGGGTCCATCAGCCTAAGCCCGGCCCTGGGCACCGGGTTTCCCCTTACCAGGGAGGAGATAAACGGCCTTATTAAAGAAAAAAACATCGTTACCGGCATCGAGGAGGAGATCCTCTCCCGGGCCTTAGAGCGGGTTGCCGGGGGGGAAACTGTGGAGGACCTGGTTTTTGCCCACGGCGAGCTGCCCCGGAACGCCGGGGAAGCCTCCTTAAAGTTTTTGGTTAATCTAAGCGAGGGCAAGGGAGTTACCATTAAAACCGATGGCCGGGCGGACTACCGCAACCAGGACCGGATCTCCCTGGTGGAGAAGGGCCAAACCATTGCCCGCCTTCCTTCCTCTTCCCTTCAATACCAGGACGGTCGGGATATTACCGGGCAAACCATCCCCGCCAAGGCGCCCGCCCAGCAAAAGGTGGAACCGGGGGACAACGTGGAGGTCCGGGAAACGGAAGGTGAAATCCTGTACGTCGCCCTCACCGGGGGGGAGGTGATTTTTCAAAACAACCGGCTTTCGGTGCTCAATGTTCATACCGTTCAGGGCAATGTGGGCAAGGACTCGGGGAACATCAGGTTTGCCGGCGCGGTGAGGGTAGGGGGGCTGGTGCAGAGCGGCTACTTCGTTATGGCCGGGGAGTCCATTCAGGTGAAGGACACGGTGGAGGCGGCCCTCCTGTCCTCCGGCGGGGCCATTACCGTGGGCCAGGGCATCGTGGGGGGCGGCCGGGCGGTGCTTAGGGCCCGGGACAGCATTACCGCGGGGTTTGCCGAGCAGGCCACCCTGCTGGCGGTGGGGGACATTGTGTTAAAAAAAAGCTGCATGCTCTGCACGGTTAAGACCAACGGCCGCCTGGTGGTGCAGGGGGATAAGGGGGTGGTGTTCGGCGGAACCATCCGGGCCAGGGGAGGGGTGGAGGCCCATACCTTAGGCTCCGCGAAGCAGGTAAAGACCTGGGTTTATTTTGGCCAGGATTACCTGATTCAGGATCAGATTGAACTGGAACAGAGGGAGATTGACAAGCTCACCCCTCAAATTGCCGCCCTAAGCCTGTCCATAGAGAAGGCGGAGCGGGAAAAAAACGCCGGGGCCCTGGAGCGCTGCCGGGGAGAAAAGCTCAAACTAATGAAGGCTTTGGAAAAGCGAAACATCCGCGCCCTCATGCTGAGGGATAAATTCGAAGAGCATCACCTTTCCGCGGTGAACGTCCGGGGAACCCTTTACCCCGGGGTGGCGCTGGAAAGTCACGGGCGGGTTTTTGAGATTACCAAGGAGTACTCCAAGGTCAGTTTTGTTTTCGATCCTGAAACGGGAAAGATTGTCCATCAAGAATTAAAGGAAAAAAAATGATAAATCCTGGGTTTGTTAACTTTCCCTCCTGGCTAAAGCCTGAGGTGATTCCGGGGCTCCCTATCCGGTGGTACGGCCTTATGTATGTCGTGGCCTTTGCCATTGCCTACGGCCTCTTTATTTATCAGGTCCGGCGCAGCCCGGATTCCCTTCCGGGGGCGGAGGAGTCCACCATCTCCGGTTTTTTTACCGCGGGAATTTTAGGGCTCATCCTGGGGGCCCGGATCATCGGAACCACCGTTTACGTTCCCGGGGGTTACTACCTAACCCACCCCTGGTTTATCTTTTGGCCCTTTGACGAGACCGGCGCCTTTGTGGGCTACCAGGGAATGTCCTACCACGGCGGCCTCATCGGAACCGTCCTGGGAACGGTTATTTACTGCCGCCGGAAAAAGCTCAAGTGGCTGGCCTGGGCGGACACGGTGATCGCCGGCATCCCCTTGGGCTACACCTTTGGCCGCCTGGGGAACTTTATCAACGGCGAGTTGTGGGGCCGGGTAACTTCGGTCCGGTGGGGGATGATCTTTCCCCTGGCGCCGGGGTTTCCGGTTTCCCGGCCCTGGGTGCGGGAAATGGCCGGGGCCGCCGGTCTTGAGCTTACCCGGGCAATGGGAACCGTCAATCTGCCCCGCCACCCCTCCCAGCTTTACGAGGCCTTTTTTGAAGGGATTTTCGTCTGGGGGGTTCTTTGGTTTATCTTTCGTCCCCGGAAAAAATTTCACGGGGCCCTTTTTAGTTTGTACCTGGTTTTTTACGGCCTGGCGCGCTTTTTTATTGAGTATACCCGGGAGCCCGACGGGGACATGGGTTTTCCCATTGAATTGGTGTACACCGGAGGAGAAACGGCCCGGCTAATTTCTTTTTTTAATTTTTCCACGGGGCAGATCTTTTCGGCCTTGATGATAATTTTTGGCCTGGGGCTTTACCTGTGGCTTAAAAAACGGACCCCCCCCTTAAAGAGCTAAAGGAGGGTGGAGATTGGAGGTTGGACCTCCTTTCGCGTTCTTTCGCGGTTCATTTTCTTCATAGTTTGCAGGATTTGTCCGTGTGGTCCGTGGTTGTTTTTAATCCGTGTTCATGCCTAAATTGAAAAGGACTGGCCTGCCGGTTTCCCCTAGGGTTTGTGTCAAGAAACACCTATGCCCGGTATCAGGCCGGGACTTCTGCCGATTTCAAATCCCCCTGATTGCGGCGGTCCGCCGGATCGAAAATACTAAAAGTATGAAAGAAATCGGTTATTATGAAACGCGGCTTAGCCTTGAGATTGATTACGATAACATCGAATCCGGCGACAGCGATCAAAGTAATCCCCTGGCTATCTATTTAAAGCAAATTTCCTCTTATCCCCTTCTCAGCAAAGAACGGGAATTGGAAATCGGACACGACATTTCCCGCCTTCAGGAGCTTCTCAAGCTGTTAAAAAAGCGGCAGCAGGAAGGGAAACTTACCGAGGCGGAGTACTCCCGGCGTCAGCAAAAACTCAAAATCCGGGTAGATCACTACCGGAACATCATGATCACCTCCAACCTGCGGCTGGTGGTTTCTATCGCCAAAAAATACCAGCACTGCGGGCTTAACCTGGTTGATCTGATTAACGAGGGCAACATCGGCCTTATCCGGGCGGTGGAACGGTTTGACTACACCCGGGGCTGCAAGTTTTCTACCTACGGAACCTGGTGGATACAGCAGGCCATTACCAAGGCCATAGCGGATAAAAGCCGGATGATCCGCATCCCCATCCACGTTCTTAACAGCGTCCGCAACTGCACCTTAGCCGGCAGCCTCCTTACCCAGGAACTCTGCCGGGAACCGGATTTAAGGGAGCTCTCCGCCTACATGAAGTTGCCCCCGGAAAAGGTGAGAAAACTGGTGGGATCGGTAAATGAAATCGGCTCCCTGGATATGGCGGTGGACGAAACCAACGAAACCCAGTTGGTGGACCTGATTCCCGCATCGGAGGTATACCAGAGCCCCTTTGATGAGGTTTTCCGGAACAGCCTTAAGGACATTTTCCGGAGCGTCCTGTCCCAGCTTGAGGAAAGGGAGCGCCTGGTGATTGAGATGCGCTACGGCCTGGGAGGGGAGAAGCCCCTCACCCTGGAAGAGATTGGCCGGAGACTCAACATTACCCGGGAACGGGTCCGGCAGATTCAAAACAAGACCATTTTGAAACTGAGGGAACTGGAAACGGTCAAAGCCCTCCTCGAACCCTCGTGAGATAAGGAATTTTAAACGGGCCGTCCCCAAACTCCGCTTCCCGGGACGGCCCCCTTTTTTGTTTTCCATCTTCGACTTTTTCGACTTTGCGGTTTGGCCTCTCTTTTTAGTGTCTTTCGTGTTTTTTCGTGGTTCTCTTCCTCCTGGGTATTTTTGTCCGCGTCCCGTCCGTGTGGTCCAAGTCTTATTTTCGCGTCCTTTCGTGTGATTTTCGTGGTTATTCTTATTCTTTGTCTGGACACTAACCACTAACCACTAATCACTAATCACTAATCACTTTGTCCCTCTTTGGGGAAAAAGTGGTTGTTTTCCTCGGGTGGTTATATCTTAAATTGAGAAGGGCTGGCAGGGAGCGGAGATCTGGCTAAAGTAGTCCAGGGTTTCCGGGGCCAGCCGGGCCGCCGCGTCCCGGTCGCAGAGGAGGGCCGCCCGGGGGTGAAGCTGCAGGGCCGACAGGGGGCAGCGGTGGCTCACCGGCCCTTCCACCCCCTGCCGGACCGCCTCGGCCTTGGCTTGGCCGGAGGCGGCAATGAGGACCTCCCGGGCGTCTAAGATGGTGCCGATGCCCACGGTGAGGGCGGTCCGGGGCACCTGGGAAAGGTCCCCCTCAAAAAACCGCGCGTTGGCCTGCCGGGTTCCCTGGGTGAGGGTTTTGAGCCGGGTCCGGGAGCTTAGGGAGGAGTAGGGTTCATTAAAGGCCAGATGACCATCCTCCCCGGCCCCTCCCAGGAAAAGCTCAATCCCCCCGGCAAGGCGAATCTGCTCCTCGTAGGCGGCGCATTCCGCCTCCTCGTCAGGGCAGAGGCCGGACAAGAAGTGAATGTTTTCCGGCCTTAGATCAATGTGGTCAAAAAAATGTTTTTGCATAAAGTACCGGAAGCTCCGGGGGTGATCCGGCCCCAGGCCCCGGTACTCATCCATGTTAAAGGTAACCACCGGGGCAAAGGAAAGCCCCTCCTCCCGGTGGAGCCTAATGAGTTCCTGATAAAGCCCCAGGGGGGTTGAACCGGTGGGAAGCCCCAAAACAAAGGGCCCGGCCGGAGCGGGCCCCCGGTTCCGGATTCTGCCGGCCACGTAACGGGCGGCCCACAGGCTCAAATCCTCATAATCCCGGCGGACAATTAAACGCACCCTTCCTCCGTTGTTTTTCCGTTTTACTTAGCCACAGGGAAAAGGCCAATCAGGTGGAGCACATTCACAATGATGCCCATGCTGATGGCGCCGATAGGGCCGATGGCCATAGAAGAAACGGGTTTCTTGGAGTTCTGATTGAGGAAGTGGAGCCCCACCACCCAGATATAGCCGATGGTCGGCGCAATGGCGTTGGCGGCCAACATTCCCCCCACCAGGAGGGAGATGTCTAAAATCTTGCTCATGGCGGTCCGGGTATTGTCCCCCAGCTCCTTCATGCCGGGGAAGCGGTCAAGCCCCTTGGCGATAAAGCCCAGGAGAAGCACTTCAATAACCATGATGAGGGCCCCCGTTACGAAGGAGCCCACCAGGCCCATGATCCCCAGGTTGATAAACAAAATGGCCGGAACGTGAACCGCCTTGGTTCCCGCGGGGGAGTAAACCCCGGAGATGATCGCTGTGGTCATTACCAGGGGAATAAAGCCTAAGCAGCGGCCCAGGGAGACAATGGCGGCCTCGCTGTACTTGCCCTCCGCGGTAAGGGTGAGGGAAGCGGGGCCTTCGGCAACCAAGAGCAAGGTAGTGGCCAGGGCCACAATACCGCCGGAAACCGCCAAGAGAAGGATGTTCTTTTTGATCCGGTCGATGTTTTTCTCAAAAACCGCAAAGGCTGCCGCCGCCCCGCCGCCGGTGGATTTTTTGGAGGCCCGGACCGCCACAAAAACCATGGCGACAATGCTAAAGAGCAGGGCCATGCCGTCGGCATTGAGGACGACGTTCACGTCCCCCGCGGTAAATTTTCCAAAGAGAGAGGTTAGCTGTTTTACCAGCATGGTAAGGACCAAAACAATAAGCCCGGTTAACGCGTTGGTTTGATAGGCCACCGCTATGGCGGGAAACACGCAGAAAAGAACGATGATAAGCCCCCCCACGGTACTCAGGCTGCCCAGGAAATTAATGGGCAAAAGCGCAAAGAGGCGCATCACCGCTTCCATGCCGAACATGAGAATAACCCCGAAAAGGGCGCCTACCACCGTAGCCCCCAGGGCGCCTGTCTTGGTGTCCTTAAACATAGCGCCGAAAATATCGCAGGCCAGCATGATCGCATGAACGATGATGATCCGTCCCGCAATGGAAGTGGGAATGCCGAAGCCCACCACCAGCCCGAAAGACAGGGCAAAGCTCGAAGCAAAGAGGGTCTTCCGGTCAATCTCGCCGTTGATGTAGGGCCCGTACATGGGGCGGATGCCGTCATTAAATACGGCGATGTTTTGGTTGGCCAGGTAGGCGCAGATCCCTCCGAAGGCCGCCATAACAAGAACGGTTAAAAGATTAATGTCAAAAGCCATATATTTCCTCCTTTAATTGGAAATGCACGAAACTTTTTAAGCCGGGCTTCCCCTAAAGACCGGCCTTTTGCCGGATGGCCGTTACCAGCATGGGCAAAACCCTCTCCGCGTCGTAATTGACAAACCCAAAGGCCACCTTGCCCTCCTCCACCGCCTTGGAAATTTCTTCCTGGGTTAGGATCCGCCCCGGCATGCTTACCGTGAGGCACTTGTCCTTGCCCAAAAGGCCCATGGTAATGCCCAGGGCTCCTCCGGCGCCGGTGGCGCAGCAGCCAAAGTAGTAATCCGCCTGGCCGTTTTTGAGCGCCAGGGTGGCCTCAATATCGGTGGCCACGGTTACTTCGGCCGCGTCTCCGGCCAGTTTAACCAACAGGCCGCTGATAAGTTTTTTATCCATCTGGCCGCCCACGACAAATTTCATTCCCCGCCCCCTTGTGTTGACTTTCCCGATGCCTAACTTTACCAGGGTTTTTCAGCGCCGTCAAGTTTTTTTTGTTTCATTTTTGTTTAATTTTTTGCTTTCCCGCTGAAATAACTTTCTTGACAATTTTATTGTCCCGGCGTATAGTTTCACTAATCAATATTCAGAATATTGAATACTGGAGCGCTAATGGACCTTGAAGAACGGCTGGCTATCCTGGTAAACGGGGGAGTCATTTCCCCGGCGGCGGAAAATACCGTCCGCCGGATAATCGATCGCTTTGACCGGCAGTGGCGGATAAAACTTACGGAAGAAAACGGCGGCCGCCTTATTACCCACCTGGCGGGGGCCCTCATGCGCCAGGAAACCGAATCCCCGGTAAACCCCCTGGCCCGGGAGCATTTTGAGGAATTTAAGGCCAGCCCCTATTTTGAAAAGGCCAGAGCCATTACCGGGGATCTTTTTAGCCATGTTTCCCTCGATCTGATCGAGGAAGAGCAGGATTACCTGATCATCCATATTTGCCTGATTTTGGACGACATCTATGAAGGTTAATGAGGAGCTGCTTCACAAAAACGGCCTGGCCGCCCTCAGGCTGGCCCAGGAAATAGGCCGGTTCCGCCCCGGCGACAGGCTGCCCCGGATTAACGATCTCGCGGGGCGGCTCAAACTTTCGGTGGGCACAACCCAGTGCGGCCTTAGCTTTCTCCGGGACAAAAACCTCGTCTGCCTCACCGTCCGGGGCCACCTGGGAACCTTTGTGGATTCCGTGGATTACGCGGCCCTCCAGGAATTCCTGGGGCAGACCGCCAAGGCTTTTGTTATGCCCCTGCCTTACTCCCGGCGCTACGAGGGCCTGGCCACCGCTTTTTCCCGGCTGGGCAGCCTTCGGGGGGAGAGCCGGCTTTACCTGGCCTTTATGAACGGTTCCGGCCGGAGAATTGCCGCCCTCATGGAAGGCCGCTACGACGCCGCCCTCCTTTCCCGGGCGGCCGCCCTGCATCTGATCCGCAAAGGGGCGGCTATCCGGATTGCCGCGTGTTACGGCCCCGGTTCGTTCCTGGAAAAGCACGTCCTTCTCCACCGGTTTAAGAATCCCGGAAACATTCAAACCCTGGGGATGGACAGGGAATCCCTGGACCAGGTTCTTCTGGCTAAGTCATTTTTAAAAAACCACCCCGGAGTGAAGGTCCGGAATCTCCCCTACAGTCATATCATCGATCACCTGACCTCCGGAGGGGTCGACGGGGCCGTCTGGAATTTAGACTACATCCGGGAACATCACCCCCCCCTCTATCACAGCCCCCTGGAACCGGCGGCCGGGGAGCAGACCGAAGCGGTTCTGGCCATCCGGGCGGACGACATGATTACCGAAGATTTTATTACCCGGCGTCTTAGGGTGGAGAAGGTGCGGCAAACCCAGGCCGCGGTTCTCCGGGGAAGCCGGCTGCCGGAATATTAACTAAAGGCGCCCCGGGCAAGGAGAAAATGATGACCTATATGCATGAACACCTGCGGCTGGATCTCTCCCGCGAAAAAGGGGACGAGGACTGCCTTCTGGACTCCTTTGATCTGATTGCCGGGGAGCTTGGGGAGCTTTCTCAGAGGGGGCTTAAGCGGATTGTGGATATGTCCTGCCGGGGAATGGGCCGGGACTACAACTACCTTGATCGGATGGAAAGGCAGACCGGAATTGAACTGGTGGTTTCCACGGGCTTCTACAAAGAACCCTTCCTGCCCCCCGAGGCCATTGAAAAGAATGTTCAGGAGCTTTCCGAAATTTTTATCCGGGACATTGAAGAAGGGGCCGAAGGCTCCGGCCGCCGGGCCGCCCTTATCGGGGAGATTGGCACGAGTTTAAGCCTTATGACCCCTATGGAAGAAAAGGTCTTCCGCGCCGCGGCCCTAGCCCACGAAAGGACGGGGGTTCCTATTTCTACCCACACAACCTTAGGAACCCTGGGGGTTGAACAGGCCCGGCTTCTCACCACCCTGGGGGTGGAGCCTTCCCGGATCATCATAGGCCATCTGGATCTGGCCAACAACCTTAATGCCATTCTCCGGGTTTTGGATATGGGGGTTTACGTGGAATTTGACACCATCGGAAAAACGAAATACCTTCCCGAAGAAACCAGGGTTGAGTTTATCCGGGCCTGCTGCCTCCGGGGTTACGAAAACCAGCTTCTCCTTTCCATGGACATTACCCGGAAAAGCCATCTCCGGGCCAACGGCGGCCCCGGATACGCCTACCTCCCGGACAGCTTTCTGCCCGCCCTTAAGGAGG
Organism: Spirochaetales bacterium; assembly: GCA_031273605.1. Taxonomy (GTDB): domain Bacteria; phylum Spirochaetota; class Spirochaetia; order UBA9216; family UBA9216; genus JAISRN01. The sequence goes on from JAISRN010000042.1 coordinate 15,106, forward strand.
CGGGGGTTTCCCAAAGGGCCATAGAGCGGATGCTCACCGGGAACCCCGCAGAGGTCCTGGGGGGGAGGCTTAAATGAAAACTTTTCCCCTGCCTTTCCTCACGGTAGCCCAGGCGGCGGCCAAGCAGTTTGCCCTGGTGGAGGCCCTTACCCGGCATTTTAACGGCGCCGCCTTTTTGTCCGGGGGAGACCTGGGGCTGGTAAGCGGCCTGGGTCGGCCCAGGGACACCGCCCGGGCCGAGGAAACTTTGGCGGATTTTTTTGGCCAGGAGGATGCGGCGCTTCTCCGGGGGGCCGGCACCGGGGCCATCCGGGCGGCCCTGGCGGCCTGCTTTGCTCCGGGGGACAAAGTTTTTGTCCACACAAGCCCCCTTTATCCCACCACCCGGATTAGTTTTGAGGAACTGGGCCTGGGGAAGGCGGAGGGGGATTTTAACGACCTTGCCGGAGCGCAGGCGGCCTACCGCGGCTCCTCCGCCGGGGGAGCGCTGGTTCAACTGGCCCGGCAGCGCCCCGAAGATTCCTACGATTATGAAAAAATCATTAAAGCCTTGAAGGAGGGTTCCTCCAAACCCCTCATTACCGACGACAACTACGGGGTAATGAAGGTGGAGCGGATAGGCTGCGAGGCCGGGGCGGACTTAAGCTGCTTTTCCCTCTTTAAGCTCCTGGGCCCTCCGGGGATCGGCTGCGTAACGGGGAAAAAGATCTGGGTCGAAAAAATTCGCAAAACCCACTATTCCGGGGGAGTTCAGGTGCAGGGCAGCGAAGCCCTGGAAGCCCTGCGGGGCCTGGTGTACGCCCCGGTGGCCCTGGCTTTGCAGGCCCAGGTTTGTTCGGAGACCGCCGAAAGGCTGGGCCGGGGGGAGGTCCCCGGAGTGAAGGAGGCCGTGGTGGTGAACGCCCAGTCCCGGGTGATTCTGGTGGAATTGGAGGAGCCCCGGGCCAGGGAGGCGCTGGTCAAGGCCGAAACCCTGGGGGCCGCCCCCTACCCGGTGGGCTCGGAATCCCGCTACGAGGTTGCCCCCCTGTTTTACCGGGTTTCGGGAACCTTTCTGGAAAGCGATCCCACCCTGGCGGACCGGATGATTAGGATCAACCCCATGCGCAGCGGCGCCGACACCATCATCCGAATCCTCTCCCGGGCTTTGGAGGCCTAGGGTCTATGTTTTTGGAATTCCTCACCGCCCACAATCCGGCCCTGGTGGATTACGGTTTTTATCTCCTTAGGAACGGCCTGATTGAACCGGATACCTACGTGCTGGACCTGGACCGCCTGGGGGAAAACGCCCGGCGTCTGGGGGAAACGGCGGAGGGCCTGGGCCTCCGGTGTTACTTCATGGCTAAACAGTTGGGACACAACCCCCTGGCAAGCCGCCGGGTTTTGGAGGCCGGGGGGCCTTCCTTTGAGGGCATGGTGGCGGTGGATTTCCGGGAGGCCCGGGTCCTTCACCGGGCCGGACTTCCGGTGCGGCACTTGGGCCACCTGGTTCAGGTACCCAGCCGGCGCTGGGAAGAGGCCCTGGACATGGAACCCCAATTCATCACCCTTTACTCCTACGACAAGGCCCGGGAGTTATCCCAGGCCGCCGCGGGAAGGGGACGGACCCAGGGGGTACTGCTCCGGATGAGCGGCCCCGGGGACCTGATCTATCCGGGGCAGGAGGGAGGCTTTACCCCGGAGGAACTCCCGAAGGAGGCCGAAAGGATTGCCGCCCTGCCGGGGCTCAGGATAGGGGGGCTCACTTCCTTTCCCTGCTTTCTCTTTGACGAGGAGAAAGGGAAGGTTCTTCCCACCCCCAACGGGGAAACCCTGGTCCGGAGCGCCGCCGCCTTGGCCGCCCTGGGCTTTGAGGGCCTTAAACTCAATATGCCCTCCTGCAACTCTCCGGGCTCCCTGCCCCTGGCCGCTTCCCTGGGGGCCGCCTACGTGGAGCCGGGGCACAGCCTGAGCGGAACCAGCCCGGATAATCCCTCCCAGGCCGACCCCCTCTTTCCCGCCCTCTGCTACATGACCGAGGTTTCCCATACCGCCGGGGGGCTGTCCTCCTGCTTTGGGGGGGGCTACTACCCCCGGAGCCGCCTTCAAAAGGCCCTCACCTCCGGCGGCCAATGGGTGGGGGCGGTTATTCCGGAGCCCGGGGCCATTGACTACTACCTGCGAATCCCCGGCAATTTCCCCGCGGGAACCGGGGTATGCATGGCCTTCCGGACCCAGATCTTCGTAACCCGGAGCCGCCTGGCCGTGGCGGAAGGGCTTGCCTCCTCCCGGCCCAGGCTGGCGGGAATCTGGGACTCCCGGGGAGAGAGGATTTCCCCGTGAGCCGCCGCTTTTTAATCGCGGTGCTGGACGGTTTCGGCATCGGGGCTATGGAGGATGTTCCCCGGAGCCGCCCGGAGGACGCCGGGGCCAACACCGCCGCCTCCCTCTTTAAGGCGGTTCCCGATCTTAAGCTGCCCGTCCTTTCCCGCCTGGGGCTGGGTCCGGCCATGGCCGCCGCGGGGGGCGCCGGGAACCCTCCGGTACCGGGGCCGGGGCCCGCCGGTCCGGAGGCTTGTTTCGGCTTTCACCGGCTGGCCCACTTTGGGGCCGACACCTTTTGGGGCCACCAGGAACTCATGGGAACCAAACCTCTCAAGGGGGAGCAGGCCCCCATTGCCTCCCGGCTGGGGGCGATTGAGGAGGCCCTGAAAAAGGAGGGACGCCGGGCGCGCCGTTACCGGGGGCCCGGAGGCGGGGCGGATATTCTTGTGGTGGAGGAGGCCCTCACCATCGGCGACAATCTGGAAACCGACCTGGGGGATAACTATAACGTTACCGCCGCCCTGGACCTTCTCCCCTTTGAGGAGGTGCGGAAAATCGGCGCCCTGGTTCGGTCCCTGGTCCGGTCCTCCCGGGTCATCGTGTTCGGAGGAGAGGGGGTAGGACTTGAAAATCTCCTGGGGGCCTACCGTTCCTCCGGCGCCTTTGCCGGGGTCAGCGCCCCGGACTCCGGGGTTTACCGCAGGGGATACCAGGTGGTTCACCTGGGTTTCGGAGTCAACCCGGACAGGCAGGTTCCTTCCCTTTTGGCCCGCCGGGGAATAGAGACCATCCTCATCGGCAAGGTGGCGGACATTGTGGAGAACCCCCACGGTAAAAGCCTAAGCGGAGTCGATACCCCCTGGGCGCTGGAGGAAACCCGTCGGCAGCTTGCGGGGCTGCAGAGGGAAGACCGCCCCGGCTTTCTCTGCGTCAACGTTCAGGAAACCGACCTGGCGGGCCACCGGCAGGACCCCGCCCTGTACGCCGAAAGGCTTGCCGCCGCCGACCGGGGCCTGGGGGAGCTTCTTAGGCAGATGGCGCCGGAGGATATCCTGGCGGTTACGGGGGATCACGGCAACGATCCCCTGATCGGCCACCCCCGGCATACCAGGGAAAAAACTCCCCTGCTGCTCTACGGGAAAAACCTTAAGCCCGGCTTTATCGGAGGCCGGGAAACCCTGGGGGACACCGGAGCCGCGGCCCTGGATTACCTGGCCCCGGATTCAGAAGAAGGAACGGAGGCCGGAACATCCTATCTTGGGGAAATTTATCCCCGGCGGCTTCAGGGTTTTGGAAAACCCTGAAGAATTAACCGGCTTTTCACACAATTCTCACCATATCTTAACACACACAAATTACCATGAATATATTTGGCTGATGGGGGGAGTTTGTCATGCCCATGAATCCTTTGAAACCGGGCCGCCTGTTTATCATTTTGTTATCTGTCATGCTGTCAGGATGTATAAATGATTCCGGTAAAAATTCATTAAGGATTGTGTCCGGATCGGAAAACAGGGAACTGGAATTTTTATTAAAAGACTTCGGTGATAAAAATAATGGGTCAATCAATATAACCTATATGGGCTCCCTGGATATTATGAAAATTCTGGAGCAGGGAGGCGGGGACTACGACGCCGTCTGGCCGGCGAACAGCATGTGGATTTCCCTGGGGGATACCTCCTTTAAGGTTAAGCACACGGCCAGTATCTATCAGACACCGGTGGTATTCGGAATAAAAAAAAGCATCGCGGAGGATCTGGGTTTTATCTCAAAAGAAGTTTCCCTCAAGGACATCCTTGAGGCTATACAGGCCGGGCGTTTTAGTTTTTGTATGACCAGCGCGACCCAGTCCAATTCGGGGGCCTGCGCGTATATTAGTTTTTTGTACGCCTTCCTCGGGAACCCGGAAATGATAAGCTCCGGCGATCTGGATAACCCGGATTTGCAGCGGGATGTAAGCGAACTGCTTAAAGGGGTTAACCGCTCCTCCGGCAGCTCCGACTGGCTAAAGGATCTGTTTTTAGCCTCGGATTACGATGCCATGGTAAACTATGAAACCCTCATCATAAGCGCCAACAAACAGCTTAAAGAGGATGGCCGGGAGCCCCTCTACGTCATTTATCCCAAAGAAGGGGTAGCCATGGCCGATTCGCCCTTGGGTTACATTGACCAGGGGGATTCCAAAAAAGAACAATTTTTCAAAAAATTCCAGGACTATTTACTCTCCCCG
>JAISRN010000093.1 GCA_031273605.1 Spirochaetales bacterium
ACTATGCGCTCACGCGCACGATTTTGGAACCGGCTCTTGCAGTTTCTCAGGCTAAAGCCTTACGAAACCGCGATTTTCAAGGTTGCAGTTCCAAAATCTGACATTTTGGAACTGCCTCACCTTAAAGCAAAAACGCTGTTATTGCCAGCCGTCTACATTGTAGCTGCTCAGATTATCCGAGTTGATGATAAAAGTTTCAACCACAATGTTCTTGTCCACGGATTGGCCGTTGATGACCTTAAGCGCGGTCTCGGCGGTAAATTTGCCGATGTTAAGCGGTGACTGGGCGCCGGTGCCGGTCATGGTTCCCTCCTGGATCGCCTTTTTGGCATCAGGAGCGCCGTCCACGCCATAAACCAGAATTCCGGAAGCGTTGCGTCCGGCTATAGCCTGGATGCATCCGATGGCGGAAGGATCGTTAACCGCAAAGAAAGCTTTAAGATCCGGGGTTCCCTGAAGAATGTCTTCGGCTATGGGCATGGTTACGCCGGTATCGCCCTTGCCATCGGGGGTCAATACTACGTTGAAATAACCTGCGGAGGCACTCATAAATCCGTCATAGCGGTCGATACAGGCCTGCCCGGAGGGAGAATGGATAATGGCAATTTTCGAATCTCTGGGAAGCCGAGCCATCATATCCTTGGCAACTACCACGCCGGCATTAACGTTGTCGGAGGCGATAATGGAAGAAACCAGATCCTTATCGACAACCGGGGTATCGAAATTAATAACCGGCACACCCGCTTCCTGACAGGCAACAAGGGCGGGCCTTATGCCGGTTGAATCAAAAGGAGCAACCAAAAGCGCATCAATACCCTGAGCAAGCAGATCCCCTATCTGATCATTCATCTTGGACTGATCGTTTTGGGGATCGATGGTTACAATCTGTACCCCCTGTGGTTCAAGTACCGATTTTACCCCGTCCAGTACCGCAAGCCAGAAAGGATTGTTCATCGTTGTCGGCGCGTAACCAACCCTGATCACCTTTTCCTGTTCTCCCTGCTTGTTGCAGCCCATGAATACAAGGCCGCAGATCGTCAGTAAAATCAACCCCATCAGCAACATTTTCCTGATTTTCATCTCTTCCTCCTAATAAAACCAATAATATTTATACTCCACAAGGAGCATAGTACCCAAATAGGTTATAGTTTTTCCCGGTAAAGAACTTTTACCGTGTTATGAAACATGTCATAGCAGGATTTATCCTGTTTTAAAGCAACATTCATATAAATGCAGTCCAGAAGGGCCATCTGGGCAAGATTTTCACATGCCGGTTCAAATATCTGTTTGCCCGTATGGTATTCCATATTGGTGTGATTAAAGGCTGTTAAAAAACAGGTATCCACCACCTGGGTAAGGGGAGATCCTTCGGCACAGGTAATTCCCACCGTTGCGGCGCCCCGCTCTTTGGCATGTACAAGATTGTTCACCACCGCTGCGGAACGCCCAAAGTTGCTTATCCCAAAAAAAACATCCTTCGCTGTACAGGTGGTGGTCGAAACAATAATTTCCTGACTGTCGGAATAACAGAATGAATTAATACCCAGGCGGTTAAACCGGATTCTCCCGCTTTCGGCGGTAACAAAAGAACGCCCAACCCCAAGAAACACAAGGTTGCGGGCTTTCAGTATCAGCTTTGTAACATATTCAACCTTGCCATAATCAAGAATCTTCATGGTATCGGACAGCATTTGTATATTGCTTTTGAAGACCTTTTCCCCAATTTTTTCCGCGGAGTCGCGCGGAGAAGTACCGCCGTATTCAAAAACCACATCTTCCCCGCCCTGTTTTTTTGCGGAGGGGTTTTCGTCTGCCGGTACGGCCGCTTTGACCCAGGCCATTTGGAAGGCTTTAAAGCTCTTGTATTGAAGTTTATGGACAAACCGGGTAACCGAGGCATCGCTGACACCGCTGGCATCCGCAAGCTCCCGTATGCCCATGGAGGACATTTTGTTTCCGGAAAAAAGAATAAAATCCGCTATTTGCTTCATGGCCGGATTAAATTCCGAATAATGGTTCTTGATTTGAAGGGCTACCATAGACACCGATTCTGTCATGAAAGGATTATACGCTGTCTTTTTTCACCTGTCAACACTTTTTATGAATATTTTTTTTATGAAATTTATTTTCATGCATTATGAAATTTTCCCGCATCCGTTTTTCAAAAGCCGGAAATCCGCTCACCTGTTGCGCAATTCCCCCAGGATCCGCATGATTCCGTTTTCCGCCATGGAAGCGCCGAGGGTTTTAAAGGCTCCGTACAGGCGGCTGTACACGTCCAGGTTTTCCCGGTTTGGTTTGTACGTTTCCGGCATGGTCCGGCTCATTGCCTGAGCGGCTTCGGTAATTGAATCATATCCCCCGCGTCCGGCTCCGGCGGCCACCGATGCGTACATGGCCGCTCCCAAAGCGGCGGTTTGTCCGGAAGCGGAGACTTTTATCTCCCGATTGGTAATATCCGCGTAAATCTGCATAAGCAGCCGGTCTTTTTCCGCGATGCCGCCGCAGGCCCGGATTTCGCTTATTTCTACCCCCGCTTCCTCAAATACCTCCATTATCGCCCGGGTCCCAAAGCCGGTGGCTTCTATCAAGGCCCGATATATGTCTTCGGGCCGGGCGGCCAGGGTATATCCTGCCAGAAGTCCGGAAAGACCGGCGTCTACAAAGGGGGTCTTATTGCCGTTCCACCAGTCCAGAGCCAAAAGCCCGCTTTTTCCCGGCTTTTTTCGCGCCGCCGCTTCGCCCAGTAACCGGAAAAGGCTTTTTCCCTCGGCCCGGGCCTTTACCGCATATTCCTCCGGTACCCCGTTGGTAATAAACCACTCAAAAATATCCCCCACCCCGGCCAGTCCGGATTCCAGAGCGTAGTAACCGGGGATAATCCCTCCCCGGACTCCCCCCATGACTCCTTTCCCCGAATAGGGCTTTTCACTCAACACCGCCTGCACACTGGAAGTTCCGATGATAAGCATCATCCGGCCCGGCTGTGTGATACCGCAGCCGGGAAGTCCCGCGTGGGCGTCAATAATGCCGGCCCCCACTGCCGTTCCAGCCCGAAGTCCCAGGCGTCCAGCCCATTCGTTGTTCAATTCCCCCAGCTTGGAGCCCACGGGAACCACTTCGCCGGACATTTTTTCCTCCACCACCCGTTCCAGGCGGGGGTTAAAGGCCCGAAGCAGCCCGGCGGAGGGGTATTTTTCCCCGTCCCACATCGCTTTATAGGATGCCATGCTGAACGAACGGCGTTTTTTCCCTGTAAGAAGCAGAGCAAGCCAGTCGGAGGCCTCAAGAATGGCATCTGCGGCATGGTAAATTTCCGGGTCCTCCTCCAAAATCTGCAAAATTTTGGGAAAAAACAGCTCGGAAGACACTTTTCCCCCATACAGGGGAAGGTCAATAAGGCCCTTTTCCGCCAAAACTTCGTTAATCCGCCCGGTTTGGGCCAGGGCCCCATGGTGTTTCCAGAGTTTCACATAGGCATGAGGCCGGGAAGCATATTTTTCCTGAAAGCAGAGCGGCGCCGCGGATGCGTCTATGGGCAGTATGGTACAGGCGGTAAAATCGATGGAAAGGCCGATAATATCCTTCGCCTGCAGATCTGCTTCCGCAAGGGCCCGGGGGATGGTATCTTCCAGCACCTCCAGATAATCCCGGGGATGCTGGAGGGCCCATCCGGCGGCCAACGGCGTTTTTCCGTCCGGTAAAAACGCATCCATCACGCCGTGGGTATA
>JAISRN010000114.1 GCA_031273605.1 Spirochaetales bacterium
GGATTTTGATCCCCGGAACTACGGCTATAAAAAATTCGGCGAGCTTGTCCGGGCCACCCGGCTTTTTGAACTGGATGAAAAATTCGTTAATGTCAGGGACATTCGGAAAAAGCACTAGGCCTTTTTGAGGACGGGGGTAATTTCGGTAATCCGGGCCAATATCTCAAGGCTTTTTCGCAGAGGTTCACGAAGGCTTAAACGGCCCGCGATGGAATTTACCAGCTTATCGGTCATCTTTGTTATCCGTACCCTGGTTACATAAGGGCTTAATGTATGCCGCAATGGTTTTTGTATTGGCAATTGCATTTTTAGCCGTCTGTTCGCTTATTTCCAATTCATGGGGATACCTGGGGATTATACTATATTGATTGAGATCATCAATTTCATCCCAAATGTCTTTCTTGTTTTGAATAAAAGGTTCGCATAAACGATACAGTGTATCCAGGCCGTGAATTTTCGGCGGATCGGCGCCATTAATAACGAGATACGCTTTAAACATTTTTTCCGCGGCTTGTTGGCAGTGATAACAGATTATTTCAATAGGGATTGGCCGCATTTGCAATAAAAATTCAGCGCTTTGTAAATCCATATCAGCCACAGAAAGCCATTCTGCCGCATATTCAGAACAGGTCATTTCATTATCAGCCATAGAGGACAACTCCTTTTTCGGCAACTTCCCGTTCAAGGGTTGGAGCGCCACAGCGGTACTCAAAGCGGTGTTTTTTTAGAACCAGGATGTCTATTTCTTTTTTTTTGTAATTCCGAATTGCCCTGCCTATCATTTTCATTGCATCCAGGGGAAGGTATTCAGCCTCGTTTTTCATGACAACATAGATATCAAAATCGCTGTCTTCATTCGGCGTTCCATAAGCATAGGAACCAAAAAGATATATTTTTTCTACAGGAATAGTATTGACAATAACATTTTTAATAACATCAAGCTCTTCTATGATATTTTTTTTTAAATTCAAAAATGGCCTTGAGTCTGGGACATCCATTGCTTCTTCCTCTCCTTCTTTATTGTCCGCGAATTACGCTAATTTTCGCAAATTATTCTTTGATACTTTACACTTTCCATATCATGGCAAAATCTTCTCATCCCTCCGCCTCCAAAAGCCCTTTCCTATCATACCGTATTTTAAGCCATTCCTCAATATCCCGCAATAAACACCTCCTGCCCCGTAGGCCGCTTAAAAACACCCAATCCGGCAACCCTCTCCCCCTTTTTTTAAATTTTTTCCCGATTCCCCTTGATCAAACCAAAGCAAACATGATAAAACCTATTAAATACATGGGAATAATTGGATTTATTCCCAACAACAGCTTAAAGGAGTCCCCTATGAAAAATTTAAAAGCCCTTTTAACAACCCTGGCTGCGGCGCTGCTGGCCGCGGGAATGGGCGCCTGCTCTACCCAGGGAAACGGCCGCTCCCCCGGGGTGGATTTAAGAAACCGGATCTACATCGCCAACGTAACCCCCCCCAGCATTACCATTGTGGATCTAAACGAATTCAGTTCCCGGGCCGGCGAAGTTACCACGATTTATTTTAACGACATTGCCTCCAAAAATCAGAGCCACCTTATTTCGGTCTCCCCCGACGGCAGGTACATCTGGACCTCCGAAGATATTTCCCCGGACGCGGGCTACGTGCAGGTGGTGGACGCGTTAAGCCATGAAATTGTCAAAACCTGGCCGGTCGGCGCCGGGGTAGGGAACCACATATCCCATGACGGCCGCTGGTTTTTCAGTTCCTCCGAACAAACGGCCCACCGGAACATCAACGTTTTTGACATCCAAAACCAGCGCTACCTGGGGTATATTGAACTGGACGGAAGCCCCCATAACTACGACACCACGCACGACGGAGTTTACCTCTACACCACCAATTACCCCGCTCAGTTGTTGATTGAATTTGACATTTCCGGTTTGGCGGAGATTGCCCGGACCGCCACGGAAGATAGGATTGGTCAGCGGCTGCCCAGTGAACGGCGCCGGGTCTTTAATACCGGCGGCGCTTCAGCCCACGGCGTTCTGGTACATCCCAACGGAAAATACGCGGTGGTGGGGGCCTATCAGCCGACGGAAAACAATCCCGGCGTCCCGGTTGGCGGCGCCGCCTTTGATACCTTTGTGGACCTAAGGGGCGGCGAACTTCAGGCGGTTAAGGTTATTCCCGGGGGAAACCATAATTACGAGATTAGCCCGGATCAGCGTTACTTTATTTCCAGCGAGTGGAACGCCCAGGATTGTAACGAACAGGACTACCTAACTAACCTGGAGGCCTTCGGAAATGTCCTCCTCACCACCCCGCTTCTCCGGTTTATTGATATACAAACCCTCAACTCTCCAAACCCGGATTACGAAGCTATCAAGGTGGTCAAATATCTCGACGGCGCCGATCTGGGCTACGGCCCTTTAAGCCCCATGAGTCACGAGATTTATGACCCTTCGGGACAGTACCTGTTCCTCACCACCGTTCAATTGGGAAATCACAACAAGGGAGAGCTTTTGGTCCTCGACGGGCAGACCTTTGAAGTTAAATGGGTTTTTTCCCTGCCTAACCATCCCCACGGCCTTGCCGTGCCGGGTTACGGCCGCTAAAACCCTCCCCCCTTCCTGCCGAATCTTTCGGCGGGAAGGCCGGGGGAGGTTATTCCTTAAACCGGCTCCTTCCGCCGATCCTGCACCCGTTCCGCCTTGCCCTGGGACACCGGAAGGGAGCCCGGTTCGTGGAACTCCACGTGGGGGCTCAGGGTAATGCTGGCCTTAAGAAGGTCCTTGATCTTCTGGGCCAGCCGGTAGAGAACCCGGGTATCATCGGTGGCCATGCCGGGCCCTACTTCGGTTTTAACAGTCAGCTTGTCCAGGGCGCCGTCTTTTTCAACAACAATAAGGTAGTTGTTGCCCACCTCGGGCAGCCGCATGATCACCTCTTCAATCTGGCTGGGAAACACATTAACCCCGTTAATGATGAGCATATCATCGCTCCGGCCCTTAATCCGGGCAATCCGCCGGTGGGTGCGTCCGCAGGGGCAGAGGCCGGGGATAATTCGGGTTAAGTCCCGGGTGCGGTAACGGAACAAGGGCATGGCCCGGCGGCTTAAAATGGTAAGGACCAGTTCCCCCTCTTCGCCGTCGGGGAGAACTTCCAGGGTGTCGGGATTGATGATCTCCGCAATGTACGCGTCTTCCCAAACGTGCATTCCCGTTTTATAAATACACTCAAAGGCGAGCCCCGGACCGTTCATTTCCGAAAGCCCGTAGGAATTGTACGCGTCAATGCCGTAAAGTTCTTCGATCTTGCGCCTAATGTCTTCGCTGTGGGGCTCCGCGCCGATATAGGCTTTTTTAAGTTTCAGGTCCCCCGGCCGGACCTCGCAGTCCTCCATGCGGGTATGAATGTGCAGAAGGTAACTGGGGGTAGCGTGAACCACCGTCGTTTCAAAATCCTTCATCATCTTGAACTGCTTAAGGGTGTTTCCGGAACTTATGGGAATCACCATCATCCCCAGCTTTTCCGCGCCGTAATGCAGCCCCAGGCCGCCGGTAAAAAGACCGTAGGTCATCATATTTTGAAAGACATCCTCCCGGCCGGCCCCGGTACAAACAATAGACCGGGCGGTAATATCCGCCGAAGCCGCCAGGTCGTCGGCGGTTAAAAAAATAACCGTGGGCTTCCCCGTGGTGCCCGAGGAGGCGTGGAGCCGGACAACCTCCTCCCGGGGAACCGCCAAAAAGCCGTAGGGATAATAATCCCGAAGGTCCGTTTTTTCCGTGAAGGGGAGCCGCCGCAGGTCCCCCAGGGTTTTAAAGTCCTCCGGGCCGGTAATTCCCGCCTTCTTAAACTGCTCCTGATAAAAGGGAGTCTTCAAGGCCCAGGCCGCCTGTTCCTTAAGCCGCTTAAGCTGAAGGGCCTCCAGTTCGCCCCGGGGCAGGGTTTCCACCTCCCGGTTCCAGTACCGTATTGTCGTCCGCTGTTCGGTCATGTCGTTTCCTTAGTTCCGCCCTGGGCCGCCTCAAAACCAAGCAAAAAGGCCCGGCGGTTTATGCCTTCGGTTTCGGGCCCCTTGTCCCGGGACAGCCAGTCCGCCGCCTCAAGGAGGGCCTCTTTGGGGATGGGCAGAAAGGGAGCGGCGGCGCCGGCAAGGACCATGTTGGCGGCCCGGAGACTGCCCGCTTGTTTGGCCAGCCCCGCATCATCCACCCCCAAAAACCCCGGCAGTTTTTTAAGCCGCAGGAGAATCTCCTCCAGGGGGGGATAATCGGGAATATTAATAAAGGGATGAAGGGAGCAAACCACCCGGCTTTTTTCGTTAAGGTAGGGGGTGTAACGCAGGGCCTCCAGAGGTTCCATGCTCAGGATGAGGTCCGCCTCCGCCAGGGGAACCAGGTCGCCGGGGATGGGGGCTCCGGAAAGGCGCAGGTGAGACAGCACCGCCCCGCCCCGCTGGGCCATGCCGTGCACTTCCGACTGCCTCACCTGAAGGCCGGCGGTTATGGCCCCCCGGACGATGATCACCGCCGCGGAAAGCACTCCCTGGCCGCCCACGCCGGCTAAAATAATGTCGTACTTCATGCTTTCCCCTTGGGCCGCCGTTTGGCCGCCACGATACATTCCCTGACGCTCAGGATAACCGAAAGGCCGTGATACTCCATCTCCTTCCGGATTATCCCGGTATTTTCTTCCAGGTTTTTTTTCAGGGGCAGGATCTTATGAAAATGGGCCGGGTCCACCCCCAGGCCTAAGATGAGGCTTTCCAGCTTTTCTGAGGGAAGAATCGTTTCCTGCCAGCCGGTCATGGCCACGGTGGAGTTGTCTAAGATGAGAAGGGTCATATCCGCCCCGGCCTGCACCGCATCCACCAGGGCGGTAATGCCGGAATGGAGAAAGGTACTGTCCCCCAAAACCGCCGCCACCGGGTAAAAGCCCGCCTCCGCGGCTCCCCGGGCCATGCCGATGGAGGCCCCCATGCAAACGATGGTTTCAATGGCCGAATAGGGCGGGGAGGCCCCCAGGGCATAGCAGCCAATATCCGAAGTTACCAGGGATTGGGGAAAGCCCTGCCGGGCCTGGTTAAGAGCCTGGTAGGAATCCCCGTGGGGGCAGCCCTGGCAGAGCTGGGGCGGACGGTTGGGCAGGCCGGACTCCGGCGGCAGGCCCCGGCGGTTGGGCAGGCCCAGGGCGGGGCGGATATTGTCGGGGTTTAATTCGCCGATAAGGGGAACCTCCCCGGTGAGCTTGCCCGCGAGGGAAAGGGGAATCTCCAAAAGGCCCCGCAGGTACCTTTCCACAAAGGGTTCCCCCTCCTCGATGATCACCAGCCGCTTTACCGAGGCGGCAAGAAGGCGAATCTTTTCTACCGGAACGGGATAGGCATTAATATGCAGCCAGGAGGGCGTCCCGGCAAGCCGGGAAAGTTCCTCCAGGTTCTCCTCAAAATAGTTACCCCCCAAACCGGTGGTAATTACCCCCCATTCGGCGCCGGTGAGCCTTAGGTCATTCCCCGGATAGGCTGCGGTAAAGGCGCTAAACTCCCGGCGGCTTTCCAGCAGGGCCGCCAGGTTTTGCCGGGCCAGGGCGGGAAGGAGCATCCACTGACGGGGGTCCGGCGCCTTGCTAACCCGGCGCTGCTCCTCAGCCTCCCGGGGGATCAGGGCCGCCCGGGAATGGGCCAGCCGGGTAACCATCCTAACCATCACCGGAACCTTGAATTGTTCCGAAAGTTGAAAAGCCAGCCGGGTCATGTCGTAAATTTCCTGATGATTCCTGGGTTCCAGGCAGGGAATCTTGGCAAAGTCCGCGTAAAACCGGCTGTCCTGCTCGTCCTGGGAGGAGTGCATCCCCGGATCATCCGCCACCGCCAAAACCAGGCCGCCGTGAATCCCCAGAAGGGCGGAGTTAATGAAGGGGTCCGCCGCCACATTGAGGCCCACGTGCTTCATGGTAACCAGGGTCCGCCTTCCCGCCAGGCTTACCCCCAGGGCCGCTTCGTAGGCGGTCTTTTCGTTGCTGCACCACCGGGCCAGGATTCCCCGGCCGGCCTGGGCTTTTTCCAGATACTCCATGATCTCGGTGGAGGGGGTGCCGGGATAACCGTAGGCGCAGGAAAGCCCCCCATCCAGGGCGGCCAGGGCAAGGGCTTCATCCCCCAAAAGAATGAGCTGGTTCATTTTATGCCTTCAAAGCTCTTTTCCACCACCCCGGGATTCTCAACCTTGGTTAAGAGACTTATCAGGATGGTAAAAAAGATAGAAACCGGCAGGGCGTAAACCAGGGGGTCCACTATGCCCCAGGAACCCCCCAACAGGGTAGGCCGGCCGGTGAGGGCCCGGGCCAGGCCAAAGAAGGCCGCTTCCTTTTCGTGGAGAAAGAGAAAACCCAGCCCGCTGACCGCAAAGCCGGAGAGTATCCCCGCGATGGCGCCCCGGCGGGTCAGGCGTTTCCAGTAAAGGGCGGCGGTGTAGGGGGCCAGGAAACCGGCGGCCATGAGGCCGAAAAAGATGGAGGTTGCCCGGGCTATCATTCCCGCATTCAGGTTGTAGCCCAGGAGCACCGTTAAAAGGATGGAGATCACGATCCCCGTCCGGGCCACCAGAATCTCCTGGGGCATTTTTTTGCCCCGGTGAATGCCAAACTGGTAAAAATCCCGGCTGATGGCGGTTCCTACGGTGTGAAACTGGGAGCTTAGGGTGCTCATGCCGGCGGAAAGAATCACCAGAAGAAAAACGTAACCAAACCAGGAGGGCATGATGTCCCGGATAAGGATGGGGATAACGGAGTCCGGGTTCCCCAGGGCCATCTCTACCGCCAGCTTTCCCTGGGACTGAAAGTAAAACACGTTGGCCAGAGGTCCGGCCACGTAGGGGGTTCCCACGGTGATCAGGATGAACAGCCCGCCGATGAGAACCCCCCGGTTAAGCTCCCGGTCGGATTTTACCGTCATGTAACGGACCACAAGCTGGGGCTGGGCCAAAACCCCCACCCCCACTCCAAAGAGGAGGGACGAAAAAACGGTCCACCAGATAGGGCTCCCCAGCTTGGGCGCGGCGGTCCAGCCTTGGTGGCCCTGGGCGGCCAGCTCCGGAGGAACCAGGGCGGCCATTTCCGTAAGGGTCCGGTGGGCGGTGAGAATCCCCCCCAGCTTGGAGTATACCACCACCAAGAGCAGAAGCATGCCCCCAAGCATAAGGCTACCCTGAAGGGCGTCGGTGTACATAACCCCCTTTAAGCCCCCCATGATCACGTAAGCCGCCACCAGAACCGCAAAGATAGTTACCGAATACACATAAGGAATATGGAGCAGCCCTTCCATTAAACGGGCGGCGCCGATTAAAACCGCCGCGGCGTAAATGGGCATGAGCAAAAAAATCACCCCGCCCCCAAAAAACTGGATAAACCGGGAATCCACCCGGCGGGCCAGGAACTCGGGGAAGGTGTGGGCATCCAGGTTGAGGCCCATGCGCCGGGTCCGCTTGCCGTAAAGCACAAAGGCAATAAAAATTCCCACCACAATGTTGGCCGCCGCCAGATACAGCATGGACATTCCGTAAAGGGCGGCAATACCCCCAAACCCGATAATGGCGGAGGTAGAAATAAAGGTGGCGCCATAGGACATGGCCATAACATAGGGGTGGATGCTCCTTCCTCCCACCAGGTAATCCGAAGTGGTACGGGTATTTCTCATTCCCCGGTAACCCAGATACGTGGTAAGCGCCAGGAAGATAACAATAACGGCTACCAGGATAAACATATTCATCCTTCATTCTCCTCGCCGGAAACTTCCCGGTCCAGAGCCAGCTT
>JAISRN010000219.1 GCA_031273605.1 Spirochaetales bacterium
TTCTTCCAATATGTTACGGTCATTATTATTAAGCAAAAAATTACCTTCCATATTTGAATTGTAATATCATAAACATCATTTTGTCAATTACCTGACAATCTCTAAAATTTTTAGAATAAAACACGATAATCCGGTCGCTTATGCCCAGGGCCTCTTCAATATCTCCGGTGGAAAGGAGAATAGAGGCTCCGGATTCAACTATGGCCCCCATGATTTTATAAATTTCCGCCTTGGCGCCTATGTCCACCCCGGCGGTAACTTCGTTCATCAGGTACAGTTTATAGGAATCGGTAAGCCACTTGCCGATGACCACCTTTTGCTGATTTCCCCCGGACAGGGAAGAGAGGGGACAATTTATATCCGGCGGGACGATGGAAAGCCGGGCGGTCATTTTTTCCGCCAGGGCCGCTTCTAAGGGGGCGCTTAAGATCTGCTTTTTGGCTATCTGTTCCATTTTAATTGAAGTAATATTATTCTTAATATCATAATCGCTGATCATTCCCTCCAAAGCCCTGTCCTCGGGGATTAGGGCAATCCCTTCTTTTATGGAAGCCCCGGGGGTACGCCTCAGGGGCAGCTTTCGGCGGTTAAAAGTGATTTCCCCGGCGGTGGCGTTAATGACGCCGAAAAGACAATTGATGGCTTCGGTTTGGCCCCCGCCGACCGCCCCCACCAGGCTGACTATCTCGCCTTTTTTAATTTGAAAGTCAACTCCCCGCAGCCGGTCCTGAAAGCCCAGGTTTTTTACCGATAAAAGCTCCTCCCCTTTGGCAACTTCTTGTTTCGGAAAAAAAACTTCGATCTTTTTTCCCAGCATGGCGCTTACCAGATCATTTTCACTAAAACTGCGGGTATCTTCGGTTTTGACGCAGAGGCCGTCGCGAAACACGCTTATCCTGTCGGAAATGCCGTAAATTTCTTCCATTCGGTGGGAAATATAAACAATGGTGGCCCCGTGTTCCTTCATTTTTCTGATGACCGTAAAAAGTTTAGTGGTTTCATCAAGGCTAAGCCTGGCGGTAGGTTCATCCAGAACCAGCGCCTTGGCCTCGTTCACCATGGCCCGGGCAAAAATAATAAATTGCTGCTGGGAAACCGAAAGAAACCCCGCGGGAATTTTTAGGTCCAGGGGAAAATTAAGCAGGTCCAGGGTTTCCTGAACCTTTTTTTGCCCGGCGCTCCAAAATAAAAAGCCCTTTTTAACCGGCGGTTTGGCAAGAAGGATGTTTTCTAAAACGCTTAAGCTGGGGACGATATTGAGGGCCTGGTGAACCACCTGAATTCCCTTCCGCTGGGTTTCCACCGGCGAAAGTCCCGTAATGTCCTCTCCCTGAAAGATAATGCTTCCCCCGTCGGGGGCGTAAATGCCGGCGAGCATTTTCATCAGGGTGGATTTTCCGGCGCCGTTGGAGCCGACTATGGCGTGGATCTCATTGGCCCGGATATCCAAATCGACGCCCTTAAGGGCATGGGTAGCCCCAAATGATTTTTTAATGCCCCTCATGGTCAGCAGGTTGTTATCCATTCTGTGCCTATCCTTAAAAACCTGAGACAAAAAGACCGCAGCGGCTGTGATTGCCGCCGCAGCCTAAAGGCCGGTTCCGGGCCCGGCGCCGTTGTTAATCGATCTTAATCGATCTGCAGGGGACCAAGAACAGGTTCGAGAACTTCCTTCCAGTGTTCCTGGGGGTCCTGGATTTTAACGGTTTTAATGTCCCCGTGGATATAATCGTCATTGGTAACAAAATAGGTGGTTCCAATCTGGGCAAAGGGAACGGTTCCTCCGGTGATGTGGGTCAGCACGGAGTTGGCCGCCAGGGTGCCCAGCTCATAGGAGTTTTGTCCCATAAAACCCCAGGCCCCCGCGCCCCTTTCCAGCATGGCGCTAATCACGTCATCCCCGGTGTCGGCGCTGATGATGGTAACTTGGTTCACCTTGTTCAGTTCCGTCAGGGCATTGTAAACTCCGATGGCCGGCATATTCCAGGTAACCAAAACAGCCTTAATATCGGGATTGGCTTGCAGCGCCGCCTTGGTAATCTGATAGCCCTGGGTTACCGGGTCCGAAGCGGCCACTTCCCTGGTGGAACCGATTTTGGTGATCTTGCTAAAGGAAGAAAGAACGGACTCTGCTCCTTCGCCCCGGTCAAGCAGGGTGGCCCAGCCCGAGGTGTCCAGAAGGATGTATTTGCCTTCCCCTTTCATTTGGTTTACCGCATAGATGCCCATTTGAACGCCGCCGCTCCAGTTGTCGCACATGATTCCCGTAATGCCCCCGTCCAGGAACATATCAATGGCTATCACGGGGATGCCCGCCCGCTGGGCCTGAAGGGAAACCGCATTAAAGGCCCCTCCCTCGCCGCCGGAAACAATGATGTAATCCACCCGCTGGGTGATGAAGGTTTCCACCGCGGCCACCTGGGCCTGGGTGTTGCCTCCGCCGTCCTGGTGGTTAATCCTGAATCCGTAGGGTTCCAGAATGTCCTTGATGGCCTGAACCGAATTTTTGTTCCACGCGTTGCCCATGTGCTGGGTGGCTACACCCACAACTTTTCCGGCGCCGTCAACGTTGAAGGTTTTGGCTCCGGCTTCTTGGGCGGCGGGGGCGCCGGTTTGGGCCGCCGGGCTTTGGGTTTCGCCGGAACAGGCTGCCGAAAGCCCAAGCAAAATCACAGCCAAGAGCAGCCCGGTGAATTGAGAGATCCTTTTCATAAAATGCCTCCTAAAAACTATTTGCTTGAAAGTCAGCGATTTCACTTTGCTGTTCGCTTACTTTCTTAAACACCTGGTAGATCCGGTCGTACTGCGCCTTATTTTCGCTTTGACATTTGCACATGCTGATGGGCTTGTTGAGCTTGATGAGGGGCTTAAAGTCCTTCCAGAGACCGGCCCCCACGGCGGCGCAGGCCATGGCCCCCAGGGAACCCGCGTTTTCTCCCACCGGGGATTCGGTGATGGTCATGCCGTAAATATCCGCAAAAAGCTGGCGCCAGTAGGGGCTTTTGGAACCCCCTCCCACTATGAGCATCTCGTCATGCAGGGTAACGTCTTTCTTAAGTTCTTCCAGGGCCATTCTAAGCCCCAGGCAAACCCCTTCCAGGGCGGCCCGGATAATATCGGCCCGGGTGTGCTTTAGGTCCAGCCCGATGATCGCCCCCTTGGCATTGAGGGATTTGTCCAAGGCGTTGGCCCCGGCTAAGGTCGGGGTAAAGAAAAGTCCCCCCGCCCCCAGGCTTGAGGAGGCGGCCAGCCGGTCCATGGCTTGATACGCGTCTTCTCCCCCGCCTTTTTCCGCGGCCCCCAGGTCCGGGCAAAGGGTGTCCCGCACCCAGCGGAAGGTGTTTCCCGCGGAAAAAATAGATTCCGCCGATGCGTACATCCCCTTGATCAGATGCCCGAAAACGTAGGGCTTGGTTTCTCCGTTGATCACCGGCCGGGAGGAGGAAACGGCAATCCATGCGGAGGTTCCCAGGGAGGTGTAGGCCGCGCCCTCTTCCACGCAGCCGGCCCCGGCGGCCATGCACGCGTTGTCCACCCCCCCGGAGGCTACCTTTAAATGCTCCGGCAGCCCCAGTTCCCTGGCGGCTTCGGGGAGGATGGTTCCTAGGATGTCCTGGGATTCATAGAGCTCCGGAAAAATGCCGGGGGGCAGATCAAAGGCCGCTATGTAATCTTTATCGTAACAGCAGCGCAGCAGATCGTAGACCCCGCTGCCCGAGGCATAGGAGTAATCGGTGGCGGCCACCCCGGTAAGCCTCAAGTTCAGGTAATCCTTGGTGCCGATAAACTTATCCACCCGGTTGAACAGTTCAGGTTTATTTTGTTTGTACCAGAGAATCTTAAAAGCCGAATAGAGGTGGGGGGGAAACCCTGAGCCGGTTTTTTTGTACCACTCCAATTCATTAATCCGGGAGAAAACCTCCCCGGCCTGGGCGGAGGCCCTGGCGTCGGTCCAGATGGGAATGTCGTCCCACAAAACTGTTCCGTCCCGGCCGATGGGAACGATCCCCAGGCTGTGTCCCGAACAGGCGGCGGCGACAATCTCCCGGCTGTTAATCCCGCTTTTAGCCAGGAGTTCCCCGGTGCCGGCCTTTAAAAGGCCCCACCATTCCGAGGGCTTTTGTTCCCGAAAAGAAGGGGCGGGGTAATAGGTGCTGCACTGCTGAAAGTTGCTTTGAAGGATCTTTCCCTGGGCATCAAACAGGGATGTTTTGAGCCCGCCGGTTCCTAAATCGTAAGCAATGATATACTGCATAGATTGTTTTCTCCTGCCGACTTAACAAAATAATTTCCGGGCTGCCCCCCGGTTTCGCCCGGTTAAAATTGCCTCAAAAAATTTCTTCAAAGGGCTCGCCTTCCCGCCGGTAAACCTCTTTCAGTATGGCCAGAGCCGAGGTTAGGCCGATGCCAAATCTCCGGCAGCCGGCGGCGTACATCTCTTCCAGGGCCGCCAGGGTTCTGACTCCCCCCGCCGCCTTGATCTGGGTTTTGTCCCCCACGGCTTTTTTCATTATTCTGATGGTTTCTACCGTGGTGGGCTTATTGGCCCAGCCGGTTCCGGACTTTACAAAGCTCACCCCCGCTTCAACGGCCAGCCGACAGGCCCGGACAATTTCCTCGTCCTTTAGGTAGGCGCATTCCAGAATGGATTTAACCGGCAGGGGATGGGCCGCCTCAATAACCCGCCGGATCTCCTCCCGGACGTAGTCATCATCCCCGGAAAGGACCGCCCCCACGTTGATAACCATGTCAATTTCCTGGCAGCCGATGGATTTCATGTACCGGGCGCCCTCCACCTTTTGGGCGGCGGTATCCGCGCCGGAGGGGAAGCCCACCACCCCGCCCAGCTTAACCGGGGAGCCCTTTAAAAGATCCCGCAGTTTTTCCGTATGGCAGGGCATGGCAAAGGCGCAAATAAAGTTATGCTTGATAGCCGCCCCGGCAACCTGGTTTAGTTCCCGGTAGGAAACATTGGCCCGGACACAACTGACATCGATGAGGCCGGCAATTTCGGAATGTGATAAAGCCATGATGATCCCTTTACAAAACTAAAAAGATAACTATCTTTTATCATAAGCAGGATAACATAATGATCTATCGCTGTCAACAAAAATTTTGCAGGAAATGGCTTTTTAACCGCGAAAGAAGGGTGGTGGGTGGAAGGGGACGGGGGGAAGGGTGTATTCGGTTGAGTCCGGCTTTGGGGCTTGCCGAGGGGCTTGGGGAGAGCCTTGGGGG
>JAISRN010000061.1 GCA_031273605.1 Spirochaetales bacterium
ATCGGGCTGGTCAATAGTAGAAGCCCAAATATTGTATTTGTTTAAGAGCCCCGCTAAAAGGTTTCCCGTTCCGGCGGCGCAATCCCAAATAAAGTATTCATCCTGCCAGTTTGCCCCCATTGCCTTTTCAATGTATTCTTGCGATTTTTCAACCCAAAGGGCAGGAGTAAAAAACGATCCTTTTACTTCGCGGATATTTTGCGGCACGAGTAAATCACGGCGGTCAATGATGTATTGCTGGTATTCTTCGGCGGGCGGACGCTCGTATTTGTTCCAGAAGCGGCGGTAGGCTTCCCCGCCGTCGGTAAACCTAATATCTGACTTAAACAATTCGCCTTCAATATCTTTTTGCAATTTATATTTATCGTTTTCAAGAACAATTTTTAGGCGGTCGGTTATAGTGGTCCCGTTTTTGCTCATCATATCTGCGCGAAAAAAATCGCAGTCTAAGAGCCCTTCTTTTTTATACCGCTGCCAACGCTCGGCGGATAGATTTATGGTCGGCTTAACTTCTTTTATCCAGCGGTTGTAAATGTGCGGGAAATTATTTTTTGTTATGGGGCTTTTGGTTGTTATATTGCCGAGTAAAAAAGAGCTTTTTATAAAATTTTTTATTTCGGCAGCATCTTCATCAAAATCAAAGATAGCAATATTTTTTACAAGTTTTGCAATTTTTTTTCGCACCTTAATAAAATCATCGGACAGGTAATTACTTGGAGTAGCGTTCCAGTTTATATCACTCTCGGCAAAAACTGGCAGTATGTCGTGGAAAGACACAAAGGCGATTTTTATCCCATCAAAACAGCCGATGAACGGCGGGGGAAGGTATTCGTCGCTGTCATAGGTTTTTTTGCAGGTTAAAATCAACTGGGTGAGCATGGAAACTTCGTCAACTTCGCCTTTTTTAGCTTCCGCCCAAAGATAGTGGACTTTGAAAAGCCCTCCGGCGGCAAGTTTTGCATCGGTTACGACAAAATCTATGTTCCCGATGTTGGGTTCATAAGCGAATTTCGCCTTGTCAAAATAGTCCCGAAAGACCGTCGCCTTGAGGGTTTCTTCCTTTTGAATGTCAAGGTAGTTTGCCATGATAAGAAAAAGTATACTCCAAAGGGCTGGCCCTGGCAATGCCCGACAGGGCCAGCGCATATAAACAAAAGAGTCCGCGAATGGACGCGAATTAACGCGAATTAGGGAATGATCGCGGTTCTTAATGGGCAGCGCAAGGAGGTATGGAAGTTAAAAACCACAGATTTTCTTCTTAATTCTTGTAATCCGTGTAATCCTTGGACAAAAATTCATATATGCGCTGGCCCTGGCAATGCCCGAAGGGGGCCTTTTATCCCCTGCGGTGCCGCAAGCCCATAAAAAAAGGGCCGCCCAACGGACGGCCCAGGCTTAAAACCAAATCTTGTGTTTCCCGCTTAAGTCCTACGCGTAGTTCTCGTCGTACTCGGCTTTGAGAGCTGCAAACTTCTCTGCCACTTCCTTTTTGCGGGGGGGGGTTGCCAAGCTCACGATCACAAAGACCACCAGGTTAACTATGAGGGAAAAGAGGCCCGCATGCATGCCCCAGGGCGCCTTAATGGCCGGCACAAAAGTAAGGAGGGCGATCAAAAGAACCCCGGCCAGGAGGCCCACAAAGGCGCCGGCGGGGGTGGACCGTTTCCAGAAAAGCAGCCCCGCGGTGGGAACAATGATCTGGGCGGTTCCCGCGGTGGCCACTAAACCAATGCTCACCAAAAATCCGGGGATAAAGATAGACATAAAGTAAGCCCCAACGCCAAAAACCAGAATGGCAAGCCGGCCCACGATGAGGACCCTCTTATGATCCGCCGTCTTGTTAATGTAGCGCTGATAAATGTCAACGGTCCAAACGGCGGACATGGAGTGAATCTGGGAGTTGGCGGTGGACATGGCAGCCGCCGCCCCGCCGGCGCAGATCAGAGCCGCCAGCACCAGAGGAGCATACTTAAAAAGCATGGTGGGAAGAATCTGATCCGGAACCGGATAACCGGGTTCCAAAATAATGCCGGAGTTTCCTACCAGCATAGAACCAATGTAGGCAATGGCGGCAAAGGAAAGGAGCAGAGGCATGAGGTTAAAAAGCTTGGAAGATTTAACCGCATACATCCGGGTCCAAAGCTGGGGGCCCATGAAGGAACCCAGGGGGGTAACAATAAACATGGACACCCACATCATGGGTCCGTAGGTTCCCCGGGGGCCGGGCAGAGTTAAGGATTCAGGGACCGTCTGCCGGAGCTGCCGGAAAAGTTCCGCAGGCCCGCCGATCTTGGCGGCCAGGTAAAAGCCGGCGAAGATCATCCCAAAGAACAAAAGAACCCCGTAAAAAATATCCGTCCAGGCGACCGCCCGCAGACCGCCGACCCACACGTAAATCACGATGACCGCGTAAAAGATGAGGCCCCCCACCTTCCAGGGGATGATCCCGTGGGACGCCACTTCAATAAGGTAGGAACCGCCGGTAAGCTGAATCTGAAGATAGGGCAGGGTAAAGACCAGCATAACCACGGCCACCAGGTTGGCCAGGGCCGGGGAGCCGTAAAGGTCCCGGAAAAAATCGCTGGCGGTAATGTAGTTGCCCTTGCCGCCGAAAAACCATACCCGCTTGCCTATCACAAAGTAGAGCATACCAAAAAGAATGTTCCACGCAATGGCGGTCCAGTAAACCGGACCCAGGGCGTAAAAGTACCCGTTGGAGCCAAGAAAGGCAAAGGCGCTCCACCAGGTGGCGGCAACGGTAAAGAACACCGCCACCGAACCCATGGCCCGGCCCTGAACAAAGAAATCCTCGGTGGTGGGAAGCAGCTTTTTATTGGCTACTACTCCCATGATCAGAGGAATCAGCATGAATAAAGCTAAAATTAATAACGAAACTGTAACTGTCATGTTTTCCTCCTAGGATTCCTTGCCGGTAAAGTCTTTGCCCTTGCCCCAGTTGGTAAGGTATCCGATAAGCATCAGGACTACCATTACCGCCCACATAATGAGGGTAAAGCTGTAAATAAAGGGCAAGCCGAAAATCACCGGATCAATCCGGTTAAAAAAATAGATCCCCGGATACTCCATAATGAGAAACCCGATGAAGATGAGCAGAAAGAGCAGCTTTCTGCCGGGATAACTCTTTTTCGCCATAAATCTCCTCCATTATTGATGAAAAATAATCAACCGCACAAATAAAGCTTTCCCAAAACTAAAGTTTTTGGGTTGGCTCTAAAATACCGTCTTTTACAAGACCGGTCTTAAGCGCTGTAAACTAACCTTCCCCCTACCCAGGTTTTGAGGGTTGTAAGCTCCCCCAGCCTTTCGGATTCGGTTTTAAAAGGGTCCTGAGACAGGGCGATAAAATCGGCCAACATCCCCCGCTTTAGCTGGCCCTTGCGGTTTTCTTCAAAAGTCGCGTAGGCGCTCCCGGAGGTGTAAATCCTTAAAGCCTCCTCCAGGCTGACCCGCTGGCTTAAACCCACCTCCCGGCCTTCCTTGTCCCGGCGGGTAACCATGCCCTGAAGGGCCCGGTAGGGGTTTTGGCTTCCGCAGGGGTGATCGGTGCTCCCCGCCGTGGGGATGCCCTTATCCAGAAAAGACCGGTGGGCGAACATCCGTTCAATCCGGTCGCCGTAGGGGGCCATCTTGTCCCCGTGCTCATAAACATAACTGGCAAAGGGAAGAACTACCACCCCCAAAGCCTTGATTCGGTTAAGAATCCGGTCGTTAATCACCGTACAGTGGGCAATCCGGTGCCGGGGGTCAGGCCGGGGAAAATCCTTCTGGGCCTTTTCGTAGGCATCCAGCACCATGTCAATGGCCCGGTCTCCGTTGGCGTGAATCTCCATCTGAAGATAGGCCCGGTGGGCCGCTTCCACCAGGGCGTTAGTGTCCTCAGGGGTTTTGGTGGGAATGCCATAGTAATCCGGCCGGTTTCCGTAGGCCTCGCTTAACCAGGCCGTATGCCCGGCCACCGCTCCGTCCACAAAACTTTTAATGGCCCCAACCTTAACCCACTCATCCCCAAATCCGGTGGCAAGGCCCAGTTCTTTGATCAGGGGAAGGTGAATGTCCAGCATGTTCAGGTAGGCCCGGACGGTGAGAGCCCCCTCCTGATAGGCCCGCTGATAAGCCCGCAGTTCCGGGGGGCCCGACAACGCGTCCCCCACGCTGGTAATGCCGTAGCTGTTGTACTCCCGGCAGCCCAGTTTAAGGGCCTTCAGATAGTCTTCGTCGGTGTAGCTGGGCACAAAACTATCGGCGTTCCCCATGCCGCTGACAAAAAGAAAGTGGGCCTCCTCCCGGCAGATTCCCGTCAGCTCCCCCTGGGCGTCCCGGTCAAATTCCCCTCCCGGAGGGTCCGGGGTGTCCCGGGTTATGCCCCCCTTCTTAAAGCCCAGGCTGTTAACCACCCCGTAATGACAGGTTTGAGACCTGAGGTGAACCGGGTGATCCGGCGCCGCCTTGTCCAACTCCCAGCGGGTGGGAACCCGTTTTTCCCGGACCTTCATGGCGTCCACCCCCCCGGCCAAAATCCAGGCGCCCTTGGGGGTCCCCGCCGCCTCCCGCCGGATAATTTCCAGAATATCTTCAATAGTAGAAACCTTTTCCGGAGAACAGTCAATCTGAAGAAGCTGCTGCCCCCTGAGGGAGAGCAAATGGCAGTGGGCGTCGTTAAAGCCGGGAAGAATGGCCTGCCCTTCCAGATCGGTTACCCTGGTTTGAGGCCCCTTGAGGGCTTCGCAGTCCTCCCGGCGGCCGGCAAGAAGAATTTCCCCCCGGTTGACGGCCAGGGCCTCTGCCCTGGGGTTGGCCGGATCCAGAGTGTAAATAATGCCGTTTATAAATATTTCATCCACATAAAACATATTATCCCCCTAGTATACTATTTCCCCATAGATTTTAACATGAACAGAGGGGATGTCAAGAAAGAGTTCGCAAAATTTGGGGAAAATTGACCTTTTCCGTAGATTCCGGGACCCTTTTCTTTGAATTTCCCCTTCCGCCAGCCTGAATTTGGGGAACCCTAAGGTATTTCGGGAACAAAGACGGCCTCCCCCCGGGGAACATTGACGCTTTTCAAAACCAGGCCGACCGGGTCGTTGGGCTTAAAGCTCCCCGGCAGGGCCAGTTGGGTTTCCATAGCCAGGGCGGGAATCAGGACCACCCCCCGGCGTTCCCCTTTCCTGGCCAGCATTACCCCCTGAAAAACCTCCCCCACCCGGCGGGACAGGTAAACCAGGGTCCAATGGGTACGGGAGGCCCTTTCCGCCGCGGCCGCCCCCTGAGCCGCGGACTCCCCGGCCCCCAGGCGCATCAAAAGCTCCTGGGCATCCAGGG
>JAISRN010000121.1 GCA_031273605.1 Spirochaetales bacterium
GGTCCGGTTCGGGAAAATAACGGTAGTCCTGGGCGGATTCCTTGGAGCGCATGGGGTGGGTGCCTGCCTTTCCTTCGTCCCAAAGCCGGGTTTCCTGAACCACGGTTTTGCCGGATTCCAAAAGGTTCAGGTGCCGCTGTATTTCGTACTCCAGGGCCAGCCGGACGTGCCGGGAGGAGTTGAGATTCTTCACCTCCGCCTTAACCCCCAGGCCCAGGCCCTTCTCGTTGACCGAAACGTTGGCGTCCGCCCGCATGGAGCCCTCTTCCATGTTGCCGTCGGAAACCCCCAGGTAGCGGATCATCCTCTGGAACTGCTGAAGGAGAAGCTCCGCCTCCTCTCCGGTTTCTAAATCCGGTTCGGTAACAATTTCCAGGAGGGGGGTTCCGGCGCGGTTGTAATCCAGAAAAGACTGAAGGCCCCGGTGAATCATCTTTCCCGCGTCCTCTTCCAGATGAACATCGTGAAAGCGAATTCGCTTTGTTTTGCCGTCCTTGAGCTCCAGATCCAAAAATCCGTTAATCCCGATGGGGGACTCAAACTGGGAGATCTGATAATTCTTGGTCATGTCGGGATAGTAGTAATTTTTGCGCTCAAACACCGCTTTTTTATTTAAGACGCAGCCTAAGGCCAGGGCCACCTGGTAGGATTTTTTAACCGCCTCCTCGTTTAGGGAGGGCAGAACGCCGGGATAGCCCAGGCAGACGGGACAGATATGGGTGTTGGGTTCCGCCCCAAAGACATTGGGGCAGCGGCAAAAGACCTTGGTTTGGGTGAGGAGCTGAATGTGAATCTCCAGCCCGATGAAACTCTGATACTCCCTTCCGGTTTTTCCCTTTAACATAACCACCGTCCTTGGGCGCCGGGAAGCGCCGCGGGGGGAAGGATGGTTCTAAGGCTCCGGGCGGCGGAAAAAAGAATCCCCTCCCCGTAGGCGGGGGAGAGAAACTGAACCCCCACGGGAAGCCCGCCCTCCAGCCCCGTGGGAACGCTTAGGGCCGGGATGCCCGCCAGGTTGGCGGTGCAGGTGAAGCGGTCCGCCACCTTTTGCTGAAAGGAATCCAGCCCCTCCTCGCCGTGGGGAAAGGCCTGGCTGGGAAAAACGGGCATCAGCAGGGCCCGGGCGTCCTTAAAGAGCCCGTCAAAGTCCTTCCTAATGGCGGTACGAATCTTTTGGGCCCGGATGTAAAAGCGATCCTGAAAGCCCGACCGGAGGACATAGGTTCCCAGGAGGATTCGCAGCTTTACCTCCCCGCCGAAACCCTCGCTGCGGCTGCGGATCACCAGGTCTTCCGCGTCCCGGGGGTCCCGGACCCGCAGGCCGTATTTAATCCCCGTGTAACGGGCCAGGTTGGCCGAAGCCTCGGCGGTGGCGATGGTGTAGTAGGCGGGCACCACGTACTCCAGGCTGGGGAGCCGGGCTTCCGTGAGTTTGAACCCCGCCTCCCTTAGGGCTTCCTGGGCTCTGTCGTAGGCCAGGGCCACCGGCGGTTCCAGCCCCAGTTCCCCCTTGAGGACGGCAATCACATCCCCGGGCTGCAGGGCCGCGGGCGAAGCCCCCGGTTCTTCGTCCTCCGGGTGGGCCTGGGAGGTATTGTCCAGGGGGTCCGCCCCCCGGGCGGTTTTAAAAACCAGGGCCAGGAGTTCCGGGTCCCCGCTCAGGATGCCGATGACTTCCAGGGAGGACGCGTAGGCCACCAGGCCGTACCGGGAAAGGGTGCCGTAGGTGGGCTTGAGGCCGTAGACCCCGCAGAAATTGGCGGGCTGCCGGATGGAACCCCCGGTGTCGGAGCCCAGGGCAAAGGCAGCAAGCCCCGCGGCCACCGCCGCGGCGGAACCCCCGGAGGAGCCCCCGGCAACCCGGCTGGGGTCCCAGGGGTTGTGGGTGCGCCCCAGGGCCGAGGAATCCGTGGAGGAGCCCATGCCGAACTCGTCCAGGTTGGTTTTGCCCAGAATCGCCCCCCCCGCCCGGAGGAGCCGTTCCACCACGGAGGCGGTATAGGGGGCGGTAAAGTTTTCCAGGATTTTGGACCCGCAGGTGAGGCGGAAATTCTTAACGGCGATATTGTCCTTAACCCCGAAAACCTGCCCTTCCAGGGGCCGGGGGCCGTCGTTTTGGTACTCCCCCCAGAGGGCGGCCCCCTTTTCCGGCGACAGCTCCAGAAAGGCGCCGCAGCGGGCGTTGCCCTGGACGGCGTGGTTTACAAAATCTTTATTAAAGATTCCCCGCTCAAAGGGAACCGGTTTTTCCTTGGGTTCCATGGCTGTTCCTACAGTACCCCGGGAATGGTGAAGAACCGGTCTTCCCGGCCGGGGGCCTCCTCCAGAAGCTGGTCCGCCAATCTCCGGGCGGCCTCCCGGTCTTCCCAGGGGGTATCCGGGCGGGTAACGTTTTCTTTCTGAAAGGCATGGGTGGTGGGAGGGAGGGCCTCCACGTCCAGCTCCATCATTTTGGCAAAGTACCCGAGGATCCGGTCCACCGAGGCGGCAAAGCTCTCCAGTTCCCCCTCTCCCAGGGCCAGCTTGGCCAGGGCGGCTGAGTCGGTTAATTCTTTTAAATCCATAAAAAAAACATACCCTGCCGGGCCGCTTCGAGTCAATGATTATCCTATGTCAGGAGGAAGTCTTCAAATTCCTCAAAGGTCCGAAAGTACCTAAGGCAAATTTTTTCCATGGCTTCCCGGATCAGGGGCACCTGGTGTCCCCACCCTGCGGCGGCCCCGGGGATGCCGGCCCTTTGAGCCATCTCAATTCCCGGCAAGAGATCGTCCAGCACCAGGACCTCCTGGGGGGGCAGATTGAATTGTGCCAGCGCCTGAAGGGCCGGGTAGGGGGCGGGTTTCCGTTTTTCCGGGTCGTTGTCCCAGCCGAAAATCACCTCGGGCATGAGGTCCGGGGCCTTGGCCTGATAGGCCCGGCGGATCATTTCCGGGTCCGAATGGGAAACAACGGCAATCCGCCCCCCCCTCATCCGGTATTCCCGCATAAAGGGAAGAATCCCGGGATAAAAATCGGGAATGGTGGTGGACAACGCCTCCCGCCATACCAGGAAGGCGGTTTCCAGTTCCGCCTCGGTAAAGTGCAGCTCATTTTCTAAAAAGGGCAGAAACCCCGGGGAAAAGTTTTTTTCAAACCAGGTTTGGAGGCTCACCGGCTTTTCTTCCGGCCGTAGCAGCTTCAGGGCTTTGACATGGGCGGGGTAGTGGAGGCCCGCGGTGGAGTTCACGCAGGTATCATCGTGATCAAAAATGAGGGCCTTATATTTAAGAGAATTCTTCATAGGTTCTTATATCATAAAGGGGGGAAAGAGTATATTCCACGGGAGAGTCCTTGCCCATCAGGATGAGTCAAGTTATAATAGTCCCTAGGCCCAATGATGACCGGTTGAAAGGA
The DNA here is from genome assembly GCA_031273605.1 of Spirochaetales bacterium. GTDB lineage: Bacteria > Spirochaetota > Spirochaetia > UBA9216 > UBA9216 > JAISRN01. Next base: position 3,394 of record JAISRN010000121.1, read on the forward strand.
GGCTGCGGATGAAAATCGAAGAACTCATAACCGCCATGACCCTAGAAGAGAAGGCTTCCCTCCTGTCGGGGCGGGGTTTCTTTACCACTAAGGGAATTCCCCGATTGGGGATTCCTTCGATGGTCCTTGCCGACGGCCCCCACGGGCTGCGCAAAACCGCCGGCGCGGGGGACCACCTGGGAATAGAGGGCAGCCTCCCCGCCACCTGTTTTCCCACCGCCTCCGCTATGGCCAACACCTGGGACCCCGCCCTGTGCGAAACCCTGGGCCAGCATCTGGGGCGGGAAGCCAGGGCCCAGAGGGTCAGCATCCTCCTGGGTCCCGGCCTTAACATGAAACGTTCCCCCCTCTGCGGCCGCAACTTTGAGTACTTCTCCGAAGACCCCTTCCTGGCGGGCAAGACCGCCGCCGCTTTTATCCGGGGGATTCAGTCCCAGGGAGTGGCCGCCTGTCCCAAGCACTTTGCCGCCAACAACCAGGAAACCCTGCGGATGCATATCGATTCGGTGGTGGATGAGCGGACCCTCCGGGAGATCTACCTTACGGGCTTTGAAATTGCCGTTAAGGAAGGGCGGCCCCAGGCCCTGATGACTTCCTATAATAGGATTAACGGAACCTACGCCAGCGAAAATTCCCATCTTTTAAAGGATATTCTGATTTCCCAGTGGGGTTTTCGGGGCATCGTGATGAGCGATTGGGGGGGCAGCAACGACCGGGTGGCGGGGCTCGAGGCGGGCAGCCAGTTGGAGATGCCCGGAACAAGGGGGAACAGCGACGGGGAAATTGTCCGGGCGGTGGAGGAGGGGAGGCTTCCCCTGTCCCTGGTGGATGAGAGGGTGAAGGATTACCTGGAGGTCCTCTTTGCCACGGTTCCGGCGGAGGAACCTCCCCCCTTTGACCAGGAGGCCCACCATGGCTTTGCCCGGCAAGCCGCCGGGGAGGCCATCGTTCTCCTTAAAAATGAAAATCAATTGCTGCCCCTCAAGGGCGGTACCAAAGTGGCGATCCTGGGAGAGCTGGCGGAAAGGTTCCGGTATCAGGGCTATGGCTCCAGCACCGTTAAACCGACCCGGCTTGAGCGCCCCCTGGAAGCCCTCAAGGAGGCGGGGCTGGAGGTGATCGGCTGCGCCCCTGGGGTTTCCCGGCGCAGCGTTCCCGGCCAGCTTGAGGCCGCCTGCGCCCTGGCGGAAAAGGCCGATGTGGTTCTCCTTTACCTGGGCCTGGAAGGAATCGATGAATGGGAGGGGATGGATCGGAAGGATATGGGGCTTCCCCTTGCCTGGGGGGATTTTTGGGAGGCCCTTCCCAAGGCCAACCCCAACATTATTGTGGTACTCTGCGGGGGCGCCCCCTTTGAAACCCCCTGGCTGGACAAATGCCGGGGGGCGATTCACGGCTACTTAGGGGGGCAGGCCGGGGCGGGGGCCATGGCCGCCGCCCTTACCGGCGGGATTAATCCCTCGGGCAAACTGGCGGAAACCTGGCCCCTGGCCTGCGAAGACACCCCGGCAAAGCGCTATTTCCCCGGTTTGGAAAAAACCACGGAGTACCGGGAAGGGCTTTTTATCGGCTACCGGTATTACGCCACCGCGGGGGTTCCGGTGCGGTTTCCCTTTGGTTTTGGCCTGAGTTACACGACCTTTGACTATGCCGATATAAAGGCCGACGAGAAGGAGGTTTCCTTTTCCCTAAAAAACACCGGCGGCCGGGAGGGGGCCGAAATTGCCCAGGTTTATATCGCCGCCAAGGAAGGGAAGGTCTTCCGGCCGGTGAGGGAACTGAAGGGCTTTGCCAAGGTCCGCCTCCGCTCCGGGGAAGAGCGGAGGGTGGTTATCCCCCTGGATGACAAGGCCTTCCGCTATTTTAACGTGAAAACCCGCCGGTTTGAAATTGAAGGGGGGGGTTACCTGGTGCAGGTGGGGGCTTCGGTGGAGGACATCCGGTTAAGCGCCGAAGTTTTTGTTGAGGGAACCGGCGCGCCCCTGCCCTACGACCCCAAAGAACTGCCCAGCTACCGGGCAGGCAAGGTCTCCAATGTGGACGCCGGGGAGTTCGAGACCCTCCTGGGCCGCCCCCTTCCGGAATCCCGCTGGGACCGCCGCGCCCCCCTGGAGGTTAACGACACCTTTTGCCAGCTTATTTACGCCAAGGGCTGGGTGGGCCGCCTGGTTTATCGCTCTATTATTCGCCTTAAAACCAAGGCCGAAAAAACAGGCAAGCCCAATTTATTGATTCTCTTTCTTTTTTACCTGCCCTTCCGGGGAATCTCCAAACTATACGGCTCCTTTAACAGGGAAATGGTCGAGGCCATGGTGGAGGTTTTTAACGGCCGTTTGTTTAGGGGCCTCTGCCGGTTTCTCAAAGCCCGGTCCCGCCTAAGGCGCTCCGCCCGGGCGAAGGAGAAGAAACTGAAAGCCGGGGTTTAAAGAATTCAAAATTTAACCACCTTACGTACACCAGGGATGAAGTCCATAATTTTTCAGTCCCCTATTATTTCGATTAATTTTTCTTTCCAAATATTAAATCCTTCCGCCGTCAAGTGAACTTTAATGTCATCAAATAATTCATCTTTTAATTCTCCGGTATCCCTAATATAATGCGGCCAAAGGTTTAAATATAATACGTTTAATCGGCCATTATAGCTTTTTATAATTTCATTTATCGCGGCGTTTCTTATTGAGTTGACATCATTGCTGCCGCTTCCGCGGGGTAGTATCGATGAAAGAATTATTTTTGCCGCCTGTGAATTTTTATTAATTATTTGAATGATTTTCCAAATTCCCGCCGCGGTGGATTCCGGTGCATTGCCATTATTGGTTCCGATCATTAGAACAACATATTCAGGGTTTATTCCAACCGGAAATTCGCCGTTTTCAAGCCGCCAAATTACATTTTGTACTTGATCCCCGCTAAAACCAAGATTAGTAATTTTGTTATTGTATTTTGCGTTTAACGCTGCCCATGCTTCTGTGCCTTCCCATGCATGGGTAATGCTGTCGCCAATAAAAATAATTTTCTGATTTTGAATTACCGGATTTGCTTTAGCAGTATGTCTATCAATCCACCATTGCTCGGTACGAGCATCAGGAATTGCCGGATCATCAAAAGAGATCCCATTATCAGAGATCCCATTATCACACCCGGTGAATATTATCCATAAGCCAATTAAAGCCAAAAAAGCCTTTTTTATTCGCGGCGGGGGTTGGTTGATTGCCAAATACTTTTCTATCTCGGTCATAACATTTCCTCAGTAGTATACCATACCCTATCCAAACCAACAAGCCATCATCCCCACACGGGGATAGAAAGTAGGAAGCCGGGATAGGCCCGCCATTAAGGTTGGGGGAAGCCCCTATCAACCCCCACGACCGACAAAAACGATTTGCGAAAAAGATCAGCCGTATATCACCGAAATTGCTTTCCAGATTGGAAACCCTGAATAATGGGACAGGATAAACTTTTTCAAAATGCGCAAAAACTCTATTACAAGCAATCATTACTGCCCTTAAAGGAGCAAAATCCGGTTACCACCGTATTTTCTTTGGTTGAGCGCTTAATAAGGCAGGTGTAGCACGAATCAGCTCCGAATCCTTTCTTTGCCCGTGCTGTCCATAAGGAAGCTTGGTTTAATCGAGGTCCGTGGTCCATTTTCTTTTAAGGCTTGCGGCGGTTTTATTTAAGCAGGCCGGGCCGGGCCCCACAGCCCCAGGGCGGCCAGGCAGAGGCTGCCGGCGGCAATGCAGGCGGTTTCTACCCGGAGAATCCGGGGGCCTAAGCTTAACCGGGGGGTTCCCGCTTGGGCAAAGACTTCCCTTTCCTCCTCCGAAAAGCCCCGTTCCGCCCCGGCCCAGAGAACAAAACCCTTCGGCCCCGGCCCGCTCCCCTGGGCGGCGGAACCGGAAAAAACCCCCAGGTAATCCGCAAGGCCGGTTTCGGCGTCCCGGTTGTCCAGAGCCAGGGGGGTCCATCCTTTTTCATTTAATGAAAATTGATTTAAGGCGTCAAAAGCTCCGGCAAAGGAGGCATGGGCGGCCACCAAAGGCAGGGTGGTACAGCCGGACTGGGAGGCCCCCTCCAGAATGAAGGATCGAAACTCCCGGTTTTTAAAAATGTGGCCCTCCAGGTAAGCCGCCTCTCCCCGGCCCGGAGGAAAAAAATGAATTTCGGCAAAGCCTATGGCGGCCCCCTCTTTAAGAATTTTTTTAATTGAAGGGGGACGCCCGGCCCCCACCGCGAGGATAAGGGGGAAGGGGGGAGGGGGGGGCTCCGAAAGTTCAAATTCCAGGGCGTAGCCCTCCGGTCCGGCCTTGACAATCCGGGCCCGGCCCCGGGGCCCGTTGATGATTCCCGCCTTAAACTCATCTCCGGTTTTCAGCTTGAGGATGTCATGGATGTGCCGCCCCCGGAGGTCGGAGAGACTGAGGGGACGTTCCGTTTCTTCCTGTTCAAAAAGAATGATGTTCAATGCCCAAAGTCCTTACCGGCTTAAATTTAAGGCTGGATAAGGGTTCCCGTAAAAGGCCCGCCGGTAAGGAGACAGGCCAGATTCTTCATGTCCCCCCCGGCGGCAATGATCAGGGTAAGCCCCAGCTCCCCGGCTTTTTTAGTGGCCACCGGATCGAAGGGCACATTGTTGCCGGGAATCCAGCGTTCCCCCACCAGTTTTTGAAGCTGGGCAAAGGTCATCTTATCGTAGGGGACCGCCAGGGGATCCTTTTTGGGATCCCCGGAGTAAACCCGGGGAATGTTGGAAAGGTTGATCACCTGGGGGGCGGAAAATTTTTGCGCCAATAACACCGCGTCAAAATCCGATGAGAATCCGGGCTTCCAGCCGGCGGCGACCAGCACCCTGCCGGTAAAGGGAACCTCCCCGGAGGGATCGATAACCAGGGGGTCCGGGGCGTAATCCGAAAAGATCCCCTGAATAAGGCGGCCGTTTAGCCGGGTGGCGGCAATGCCAATCCAATCCTGCTGGTCTTCCTCCGGGGCGGAAACCAGGCGGCGGTAGGCTTCCTGATAGCTTCGGGCCGGTCCTCCGCCGCCGGTAACAAAAATGAGCCGCCGTTCCGGGTCCTGATCAAGGTAGTTCCGGATCAGGGTTTGAAAATCCTGCAAAAAAGGAATATCCACCCCTTGGGGGGCAATCAGAGACCCCCCTAGGGAAATTACTTTTGTATCTTTCATAAAAGGAGTGTAGCCTTCCGTCCTTTTCTTGTCTACGCCAGTCCTTAGCAATTTAGGAATGAACACGACCACCCAAAGAAGATAACAACGGACGACACGGACAGGAACCACGGACAAATTCCGGAACTACCCAACTTATAAAGAAAATCCAGACCGCGAAAAACGCGAAGGGACGGGAAAATCGGATAAAGCCCTATTCCCCTTTCGCGGTTTTTCGCGCCTTCCGCGGTTTCCCTCTTTCTTATCCGCGGACCCTCTTTCCTTTGTGCGCCTTCCGCGGCTTCGCGGTTAAAAATTCTTTTTCGAACGGACTTTTTGTTTGAAATTCCTCTTTTGTCCGTGGGGTCTGTGTGGTCCGTGGTTAAGGTGGTTAAATTGAAAATTCCTGCGGCGCCGGATTAAGCGCCCGGACGTGGACGAAAAGGGGCTTTCCCGTTATAGTAAAAACCTATGGATGGTTTTACCAGAGGGGCCGGGGATAAAAAACCTTACCGGCTAAACCGCCGGGGGCGGATTCTCCCCCGAAACCTTAAACAGTTAGAACTTTCAGGGGGCTCCTCCGAGGAAGCCCGGGAAATTTGGGAGGCGGATTTTGCCGGGATTTACCGGGACCGGCTTAAAAAGGGGTTTCTCTTTTTTAAGCCCCGGCGGGATCCCCTGGTTATGCGTTTTAAAGAAGAGGCCGGGGCCGGCTACCAATGCGCCCTGGGCCGGGACGCCCTTGAGCTAACCCTTAATAAAAAAAATATTTTTGCCTGGGCGGATGATCCCTGGTTTCGCTACGGTGATTTTGTTTTGGATGCGGATTGTACTTTTAGAACCCCCGGCTATGCCGCCCTGGGGTTTTCCTTCCGCCGGATAAACGAAGGCAATTACTATTATTTTTTAATTTCAAACCGGGGGTTTTTTAGGTTCGATCAGGTTTTTAACAACAACCCCCGGATCATCATTCCCTGGACACCCCTGGATCCGCCCCCGGCCGGGCCGAACCGGGAAGATTCCGGGGCGCCCGGCCTTGACCTTACCCTGCGAATCATAGCCTATGGGGGGCGGTTTATTTTTATTATTAATGGCCGCTGGGCCGGCGAGGCGGAGGACGAAACGGCCCCCCTGGGCTTTTTGGCCTGGGCGGCTCAGAATTACGACGAGGCCGACGAGGCCCGCCTTGCCCTGCGGCGGTTAAGGGTTGAGTCCCGCCCCCTGGGGGTGCAGGGGGCCTACGAGGAATGGACCGGTTCCGCGGCCTCCTCCGGGGAGAGGGCGCGGTTTAACCTGGCGGGGAGTTTTTACCTTATCGGGGCCCATACCGCCGCCATTATTCAATTAAAAAAATTAAGCCGCCTCCGGAGGTTGTCGGCGGAGGAACGCCTTCTTTTGGCCCGGGCCTTTTTGGGGGCGGGGCTGTTTCGGGAGGCCCTGGGCTGCGTCCGGCGCTACCGGGAAGAGTTTGGCGCCCCGGTGGAGATTTTGCAGATTGAGGGAATCTGCCTCTACGAGCTTAACCGGTTTCTGGAATTACGGGATTTCTTAATTCACAATGCTGAGGAGCTTTCGGCCCAGGAGTGGTACCACCCCCTTCTGGGCAACGGGGAGTATGCCTTGGGAAACTACCAAAGGGCGGCCCAGGCTTATCAGCGGGCCCTGGAAATTCTTCCCGATTCCCCATTGGTAAAAGAAAACTTATTAAAGGCCAGGGAAAAGCTCGGCCAAACCGAGGGGGGCTTTTTTCTGGAGACCGCCCGGCTTTACTTTCTTGCCCAGGATACGGAAAAGGCCCGGCAAAACCTCTCCCAGGCAAGGGAAGCCATTGCCGCTGAGGCTTCTCCGCCGGACAGGGAGGAGCTGACCCTGAAAGCCGATATTCTGGAGGGTAAAATTGCCTTTCAGGAGGAAAGGTGGACCGAGGCCGGGGAGATTTTTAAAAGCCTGGCGGACCGGGACGCCGGGGATTCTTCGGTTTACTTTCTCTACGGCCTTCTCCAAAACCGCTCCGGCCGGCCTTCCCAAAGGGAGGAGGGGATGGAGAATCTCAAAAGGGCGGCGGATATGGAAACCGGGGAGTTCATTTACCAGTTTAAAACCGCCGAGGCCCTTTTCCTGGGGGGCCTCGATCCGGAGCCCTACCTAAGCCGGGCCCTGGCCATCGAGAAGGGCGATCCCTGGGCCAACAACCTGGCCGGCCTTGCGGCCCTGGAGCGGGGGCGGAGCGGGGAGGCCCTGGATTATCTTTCCCTGGCCCTGGACCGGGAACCGGACAGCCCCCAGATTGTCATTAATTATTCCTGCGCCCTAAAAGAGGAAGGGCGGGAACAGGAGGGCCGGGAATTATTGCTGGAAAAGGCCCTGGGGGAAACCCGGGAGGGGGAGCTTAAAAATGCCGGGATGCTCTACAATCAACTGGGATTCCTCTGCAGCGCCAATGAAGAATTTGAAGAATCCTCCCGGTTCTACGAAAAAGCCCTGGCCTGTGATCCCTCAAACCGGACCTACCGGTTAAACGCCGCGGGCGCCCTCATCGAGGCGGACCACATTCACCGGGCGGAAGAACTGCTCCTGTCCCTGGGGGAGGCGGAGGATCCGGAGGTCTATAACCTCATGGGAAACCTGGCCCGAATCAAGGGGGAGTTTTACCGGGCGGAGGAAGCCTACAAGGGGGCCTTGGCCTTTGAGCCGGAAAACCCCCTGTTTCTGCTGAACCTGGCCTGCCTTTACGCCTTAAAACAACAGTACCCCCAGGCCCGGGCCCTGGTGGAAAAAATTCCCCCCGCCCTCCGGGGCCGCCGGGGTCAGGCCCTTTTGGACCGGATTGACGGGGCCGGGGAGATTGTCCGGCGGTGCGGCGCCTGTGAGCGGCAGTGGCGTCTTCCCCGGAATCCCGGGGCACAGCTCCCCCTAAAGCTCCGGGGGGAGATTCCCGGGGACCTTCCCGCGGGGCGCTGCGGGGAATGCGGGGAAATCTTCTGTGTGGACTGCGCCCGGCCTTACATTCGGGAAGGGCATTTTTTCTGCCCCGCCTGCGGAGGACCATTAAAGCTGGATGAGCCGGATTTTCTTTTCCTTTATCGCCGGCGGTTGGACCTGGATGAAAAGGCTGAGGACTGATTGGCAAGGGGGGGCGCCATTTTTTAATTTTTGGCGGGGCTTTTGAGGTAGCGTTCTTCCTCGCTAAAGAGGCAGCCGCAGTATTTTTGCCGGTAGTAGCCCCTCTCCCGGGCGGCCCTTTGTCCCGCGGCGTAGCGGGGCCTAAAGTCCCGGTAGAGGAATGACGTTCCATGCTCCCGGGCCGCCTCCCGGGCCAGCTCTTTTATCAGTTCATGGTTTTGGTAGGGGCTGATGAGAAGGGTGGTGGAAAAGGCGGCAAACCCTTCCTTGGCGGCCAGGGAGGCGGTGAGGTTCAGCCTGAGGCGGTAACAGAGGGCGCAGCGCTCCGGGGGGGCCGGCGGAGGCGGGGGGCCCAGGGCCGTGAGGAAAGGCCTGAGACCGTACTCATCCCGGCGCAGTACCTCAATCCCCTGTTCCCCGGCAAAGGCCAAAAGGGAGTCCCGCCGGGCCTTATACTCCGTCCAGGGGTGAATGTTGGGGTTGTACCAAAAAAGCCGGAGGGAAAGGCCCTCTTCCTGAAGGGCCCTGACACATTCCACCGAACAAACCGCGCAGCAGGCATGGAGCAAAACTTCCACCGGACTTTCATTCCCCCGCCGCCAGATTTTCCAACTGGGCGGTGAGTTCCCGGGCGGACTTCTTTTTTAGGTCGAGCCTTTCCCGGATAAGCCTGATAATATCGTTTTCCCCGCTGTCCCCCCGGACCTGGGCAAAGTCGGCGTTCCTTTCCGGTTCCCCGCCGTCAATGCCGTAGCTTGACCGGGCAATGGGGGAGAATTCCTTTTCCCCGTCTTTGATCCGGAGAAGGTCCAGTTCCTCCACCGCTTCAATCCATTCCCGGATCAGCCGGATAAAATCCCGGCAATCAAACTCCCCCGGAGCCTTGCCGGTTCTTTGCTTGATGATTTCCCCCGCCCAGGCCATCTCATATTCCCCAAAGCGGCGATGAAAATTTTCAAGCTCCCCCCGAATTGCCTCCGGACAGGCCAGCTTTCCGCACCGGATCTCCTCAAAAAAAACCTCCGCCTTTTGGCAGGGCAGATAAAGCCCCGCAAGGTCCAGCCAGTCTTCCCACCCGCCGGGGGCCGGGGCAAAGCGGCCTTGAATTTCCGGAAGCCCCCTTAAAGGGGCGCTCCGCAGAATATTAACCACCAGGTTCCCCAGATAACGGGTAAGCCCCATTTGGTAAAGGACCAGCCCCTTTTCCAAACCGGAGCGTTCAATCTTAACGCCGTTGTAGTAGTAGCTCATGGAGGAATAGCCCGAAGTTACCTTTAAGGAGTGCAGGATTTTCATTCCCCGGATCATCCGGGAGGCGGTGTAGGGGGTGAGCAGGTTGTAGGTGAGAAAATCATTAATTTCCGGGTCCCGCCGCTTATCCCGGAGGGGCCACTTTTTGGCGTCCCTCAGGGTGCCGACGCTTTTTAAGTTAATGCCGGGAACCAAAACGGTTTCTCCGGAAACCTCGGTAAGGTAGGAAAAGGGAAAATCCCTGGTGTCGCTGTTGGAGGTGTGCCGGCCGGTGATGAGGGAAAAGGCCCCCACCCGCATGGGCCACATCATGTAGGAATCCGAGGCGGTTTTGGAGCCCCGTTCCACGATCCCCTGATGAACCGGCCCCAGTTTGTACATGTGATTGCTCTGGTTGGAACCTGAACCTGCGTTGACAAAGGAAAAAAGTCCCGCAATCAGCAGGGTGGATTTATGATGGGAGACGGTATAGGGACCGGCAAACACCGAGCAGGCCTCGCCGTTGTAGCCGGTGCAGTTGGCAAAGAAAACCGAATCGCTTGCGCTGTAGAGCCGGGCAAGTTCGGCGGCCTGGCCTAAAAAGCAGCGGGAGATTATCACGTTATCCGTTACCACGGCGCCGGTGGAAAAAATAAAATCCCTGGCAATAACCTTGGGCCCCACGTAGGACGGAGCGCCGGGCTTGCTTAATATAGTGCCGTTAGAAAGTAAAGAAACCCCCTCTAACACGGCGCTTTCCCCGATGCGGAGGTTTTCCAGGATGCCGCAGTTCATAATCCGGGCGCCCCGGCCTATGGAGCCCCGGCGGGAGCGGACAGAACCGGCGTAGGCGGCAATCATGGATTCCAGGGAGGAAAGGAGCTTAAGGTCGTGGCGGTAAAAGCAGAGGAGGTAGGCAATGTGGCAGGAAAGGTGATCGTAAATGGGTATCTCCCGCCCTCCGGATTCGTTTGCCGCCTTAACCCGGACGCCGTTGCCAAAAGAACTTTCCCCATCCACAAAGAGCCGCTGAACATCGTCAAGGATCACCCCTGGGGCAATATCGTAATTGGCCAGGTAGGAATGGATGTTGCGGATATAAACCCCGTCGCCTATGGTGCAGTTGCGGATCACCGCGTTTTCGATCCCGCAGGGCGCCGTGAATCCTCCGGGAAAAACCGCCTCCCCCCGGAGGCTTCCGATCTTCACCGGACCAAAAAAACCTGAATTTTTAAGCCGCCCCGGGTCAAAGTCCGGGGACACCTCCAGGGCGGACCAGTCTTCGGAATAGCAGCCCCGGGCGCCCAGGGCCCGGATTTCCTTGGGGCTTAAGGGGCGGAAACTCAATTTAGTCGCCTTTCTTGGGGATGTAATATTGAAGAAGCTGGACAAAGTAATAGATTTTGCGGTAGCAGTCGTTCATCTGGGTTTTTATTTCCCCCGAGGAAAGGGAATCCAGGGTTTTCCAGTTGGTAATCAGTTCCGGTTTTGCCTTCTCCCGGTCGTCCATGCAGAGCTTTAAATTTTTGGCGATGGTAACAAAGGCCGCGCCGGAACGGCGGATAAAATCCAGGGCCTTTTCGTTTATGTCCTTCAGTTTTTGTTTAAGGATCGAGGCTGCGTTGGCGTCCCTCTCCGCCCGCTTTACCACCGCCCACAGGGCGGCCCCCAGGTCGCCTTCGTTGGACAGGCGGTCGTCAAACTGCACCAGGTCTTCCCCCACCTGGAGCAGGGCGGCAAAGGCCTCGGAAAGCTGCTGGCTTGCCACGCGGGCAGACCAATCCCCCTTAACGATGAGGAGGTTAATGGCTTCCCGGACATCCTTTTTAACAAAATCCAGAATAAAAGCCTTAAGGTAATTGAGGGGCGCCGGGTAAAGAAAACCGGCTATATTTTTTTTATTAAAGGCCATGTTGGCCTTTTCCGTGTAATTACTGAGCCTAACCACGCTTTCGGTACCGAAGATTTCGACTACCAGTTTTCCCATCTTTCCCGCCTGCTCTTCTTTCAGCACCATTTGGATGGTCATTTCTACCTGGGTTTTGAGCTTGGAAAGATAGTCCTCCACAATTTTGCCCGGCATAGTCATAAGCTCCGGTTTGTAGAAGGGGTTTTTGTCCAGGTGGCAGACAATCTGCTGCAAAATCTGGCTGGAATGGACATCCTTAAGGGCCTGAAGCATCTTTTTCCAGGCAGGCCGGGCTACCATTTCGGAACCCTTTAATTTGAGTAAAAAATCAAAAAGGGCGTCCCAGTTGACCGGCAGGATCACCGCGGGAATCACCTCCAGATAGTCCTTAAGGTCGTCCAGGATGTACTCGCCGTTGATGGCCTCGAAGTTGGGGTTGTAGGCAAGGTTGCCTTCGGGGAACCGGCTGTCAAATTTGCGGAGGAAAAAGTAGTAATCCATGCTGATAAAGGCGTAAAAAGTATGAAAAGCCTCATAGAGGGATTCCAGCCTTTGAATCGCATCGGGATTGTAGAGGGCGGTGAATTTTTCCAGCCGGCTGCGGATGTTTTCCTGGGCGGCCTTGCCGCCCCCCCCCTGGGCAAGGACCTTGCGGATGTTCTCTTCTTCAAGCTCCGAGCGCAGGGCCGCCTGGGATTCCTCCAGGATAGACTCGATGAGGGTGTTTTTGAGCACCGGGGAGTTTTCCATATTTTCAAGCAGGACCGAGGCGGGGGAGGTTAGCTTATAAATAGAATGAAAAAACCGGGCCAGCTTGGGCTGGACCTGTTCGGTTTTGGGCAGGTAGAAGTTGAACCGGCTTTTGTTTAGGGTTTTAGCCAGTTCTTTTAGCGCCCGCTTTTTTTCTTTATCGGGATCGGCATCCCGGGAAAAAAGGGAGAAAAGCAAGTCCAGAAGACCGCCCTTGGGCTCTCCCGGTTTTGAGTCCTGTTTTACCGGTTTTTCGACTTTCTTATTCATACGGCCTATATGGTAGGGGAAAACCCCCCCTCTGTCAATGTAGGCCGGTCGGGTTGCCAGGGCCAGCGCATATAAACTTTGGACCTCTTACAAGTCCCGCAAAACCACATAACTTATGAAGAAAATGAACCGCGAAGTCAAATAAGTCGAAGAAGGCCGGATGCCAGGGAATGCGTTCTGTAGTGCGGGGCGCTTTTTGACTGTGAGCCATAGTGTTTATTTCCTGACGAGATACTACACCGGAATACCGAATTGTGATCAGCCCGGAACCCTGCTCTATACAGACCTTTCGGTCTGACGCCGTTTCGCCGGAGCAAGCTCCGGGGTATTAAACAGGCGCCTGCGAATAAACACCGCGATAACCGAATACATCAGTATCAGCGTCTTGGTCTTCTCCATATCCCGCTCCTGCAGTTTTTCTATGGCGCAGCCGCTTTTGAGCACGTGGTGAAACCGTTCGTTTGATGGTTCCGTGTTATCATAAACACGCTTTCGCGTGCGTTTACCTGGGCATGCAAAAAGAGGTAAACGCCGATGCCCTGCAACACCCCCGGGGTGCACCCACACCCCCGCCTCTACTTGCACTTGGCGGCTGAAAAATGGTAGTTTATCGTTATGAGAAAAAATCTGCTTGCTCTGTGCGCCGGCCTTGTGTTTTTGATGACTTTTTCCCTCGCGGCTCAGGAGGACGATGACGCCTATATTCCCACCTATGTTCTGGGGGATCAGATGCTCATGATAAACGGAGGGCTTTTTACCCCCCTGTTTTATCAAACCCTGAGCGGCGATATTCATTCGACGCACCTTACCGTAGGCGGGGTCGGTTCCATACAATGGTCGGGGTATCTGAACAACGACATGAGCATAGGGGCCGAAGGCGGCGGAATGTTCGCCTTTACGCCGAACGACAACAATCTTTTTATGCTTCCCGTCACGATACGCTATTCCTATTTTCTGCGTAAATATCCTTTTGATTTTCCCCTGTCAATAGCCGCGGGGGTCAATTTTCTGCGGCTTAACTCCGTTTTTCGTATTCTGCCTATACTGAAACCCGGAATTTCAGCGTACTGGAATTACGACTCTTCCTGGGCCTTTGGCCTGAACATTTTTTACTGGTGGACCCCTGATCTGTACGCAGGGCCTGAACCCCCGCAAGAGCACAGCAGGTTTGGGAATTTTATTGAATTTTCCCTGTCCGCGCGATACCATTTTTAAGAGTTATGAATATGCAAAAAAAATTTCGTAGTATTTCTTCCGTGTTTTTTCTCGCCGTATCCTGCATGGTATTTTTTTCCTGCACCGATGTTACCGAGGGTGTTTTCTGGAGTATAGAAAACGAGCATGAAATACCGGATAACTCGCTGCCGAATACTATCGGGGTATACGGGATTATCAAGGCGCCGGCAAAGTATAAAGCACCAAGGGAGCCTCAGGAACATTGGGATCCCAATGGGCGCTATTATCTGGCGGGGGGGGCCTTGTTTTACCGCGACTGTACGCCGGGAAGCCGGTGGCATCAGATTTCAACTCCCGTCAGCGGGGGCATTGTCAACGATGTCACGTATATTGATACAGGGGCAGTCGCCACGGGAGGAATAGAAATTTATGTTTCTGTTATGGACGGTAACGGCGGTCACCTGTACAAGCTTAATGAAAACCCGTCGCGCACTATGATGGATCCCGACGAACCTGATCCGCTTAATCCTGTACTCGACCCGGTACCGGATCCGGCCTCTACATATACCTCATACAATCCCGCGCCGGTCTGGTCAGGCAGGCAGATACAGCGTCTTGTAAGTATTGACTATGACCTGGACGGGCTAACCGACGAGTTCTTTGCGTCAACCGGAACAGCGACGCACTCTCCGTACGAGTTTTTGTATTGGGACAAGGACAAGACCGGCGTCAACAAACTCATCGAAACCGGTCTTAACGGCGAAATCATGACCGGGGGAACGTATGACGGCAATGCCTACTGGTTTGTCAGCCGGTCCCATGTTTTTAAAATAAGTGGGGGATGGCCCGCATCCCCCATAAGCGGGCCGCTTCCTCCCTCTTCTTCGGTATCCGGTAACAAGCCGCCTACAACTGATGATTGGGCTGGGGCTGTCCTGTGGGAATACGATGGTCAGTTTAAGGGATCCAATCCCGAGAATCTGCAAGACGCGTCATCGTTTCGGGATATTTTCTTTGACCATAAGGGCCCTAATGGCACAGACCCTCTGGTTTTCGACACTATTACCGCTACGCCTCCCGCTGTAATAACAAGCCCTACCCTCTATGTCGCCAGCGGCAACGGTATTTTTATGACAAACTTCGACAATGATAATGATACAACCCGGTGGGATGTACTTGCAGGCGGATCGTATACCAGTCTCGCTAAAATTACAGATTCAATCACGGCCGCCCGTCTTCTCTGCGGCCGCGAAGACTCAGGCATAATTGAATTTGAAAAAAGAGATTTGCCATCGCCTGATAACACGGTCCACGGCCACTACCCTTACGGCGCTTACGGAAATCTGCCGTCTCTTTACAACGCCAGCATTACCCGCCTTCTGGGCGACGGAACCATACTTATCGCGGGCACAACACGGTCGGGCGCATGGAATTCCGACTATTCTTCGGGCATCAGCAGCCCCATCTGGACGCAGGAGTAAGGCCCGCGCCTCAAGTATCGCCTGACTTTAAGTCAGGCGCATACGGCCCCTTCATAAGTAAAACTATTTTTAGAATCATCCGTTCCGCGCCTCAAGCCGCTGCCTGATGGCGTCATAGTCCAGATTCTCCAGGTCTTCCCGAAGCCCGCTGACTATGCTCCCCCCGGATTCATAGACGTACCCTTCCAGATC
>JAISRN010000129.1 GCA_031273605.1 Spirochaetales bacterium
CATGGACCCCCTCTATGACAGCTATGTTCCCATGTTTCTTAGGAATTTTCTCTCCCGGGACGGGTTTGTGGGGGGCCTCATGGCCATTGACAATATTTTTGCCATTCTCCTCATCCCCATTTTTTCCGCCCTGTCCGACAAAACCCGGACTCCCATCGGCAGGCGGATGCCCTACATCCTTGTTACCCTGCCCCTAACGGCGATCTTCTTTGGGCTGCTTCCCTGGGCGGCTTTAAAGTCTCTCCTGCTTCTGGTGGTTATCATCTTTTTGCTGAACCTCTTTAAGCAGGCCGCCCGGGGCCCCGTGGTGGCCTTAATGCCGGACATTATTCCCGGCCGCTTTAGGTCGGAGGCCAACGGGGTTATTAACACCATGGGGGGCCTCGCCGCCATTGTGGGCACCGTGGCCTTGGCCAAACTTTACGATGTTAATATAAAGCTGCCCCTCATAGGCTCCACCATTCGTTCTTTTGACAAGGGGGGCGCCAATGCCGGAAGCACGGTGAACTACATCGGCTTTCTTCCGTCTTTTTACCGCCTTTCTGGTGATTTTGGCAACCCTTTTGCTTTTCCTTTTGGTAAAAGAAAAAAAGAACCCCGAAACCCAGGATAAAAAGGTTTCTATTTTCACATCCATCAAGTTTATCCTGGGCGATTCGGAGCCCTCGGCTCTTATGATCCTTTTATCCCTGCTGGCCTGGTTTATCGCCTACCAGGGGGTGCTGCCCTGGATCGGCATCTACGGCATCGAATATTTAAACCTCTCCCCCGGGCTGGCCCCCTTTTCATCGGGGATGGTGGGGATTGCCTACGCCGTCTTTGCCATTCCGGCGGGCATCCTGGCCCACAAAATTGGCCGGAAAAAAACCATCCGGATCTGCCTTTCCGGATTAACCATTATCCTGATTTTATTATTTTTTCATCATAGTTTTTCCCAGGCCCTTCACTTTGGCCCGGGGTTAAAGATTGCCACCTTTTGGGCTTTGCTTTTCTGTTTCGGCATTTTCTGGGGGGCCGTTACCACCAACTCCTTTCCCATGCTTTGGCAGATGGCCGATTACAGCACCATGGGCATCTATACCGGCTTGTATTATTTCTTTTCCCAGGCGGCCGGGGTTATCGCCCCCATTCTCACGGGCTTTTTGCGGGATGCCTTTGGAAGCCGGGTGGTTTTTATTAATGCCGCCCTGTTTATGATCGTGGCCTTTTTGCTTATGGGCCGGGTTAAGCGGGGCGAAGCGGAGGACAAACCCGCCGGGGAATCCGCCGCAAGTCAGGAAGCCTGAATTTAAGCCCTTTTTCCCAAAAAGGGGCGGGGTATTAGACCCCACTGCGAATAAAGAAATTTTCTCAACTTGGCACGGAGGACTCGGGGTTTTTTGAATTTTCCCCCCGGCGAACCCTGCGTGCTCCGTGAGGGAAAAAAGGCGGCGGCTCCCCCTGTGGACCCCGCGGGCTAAGTGTAGTGTAATTGACAAATGGCTTAATGAAGTCAAACCACGGACCTCACAGACGGAAAAAAGTGGTTAGGGATTAGTGGATAGGCGGGGAGGTCCATCTACTCCTTTTCTTTGTCCGTGCCTGTCTGTGTCGTCCGTGGTTATTCCTACTTCTGTGTAAAGCAGAACATAAGAATAAGAATTTTCTCCACAAATGTCGTATCGCGAACACTTTGTGTTCCCTCAGTCGAATAAGTTTTTATGGCAAAGCCTCATTTTTAGGAATTTGGCCCATTTGTTATGGTCCAATTCCTAATTACCCGCAAAGATATGGGGGAAAATGAAGTTTTTTGTCTTTTTCACATTAATTTCATATATATGGCTGGTTATATCGGGTTAATGATCACAGGATGTGGTATAGTCTATGTGGAATTAAAAACCGGGCTGCCAGGAGTTAAAAATCAAATGAAACCCCCTTTGTTGACCTTTATTCAGATGCTCACCTTAATTGCCTTTACGGTAACAAGCTGCGGTTCCCCCCTGGTAAGCCTCCTGCCAAGGGAGGCGTCGGAATATATGATAGAAATTGGCAAGGGAACCCCCTATTACCTTTATCTGGATAAAAACAACAATTACATAACTACACCCCTGGGGGAAGATGAACCCGATCCGGGGAAGACCGCCCTGTTTGTAGAGGATAACCCCGCCGCCGAGAGAGTCCTGGTGGTTGCCGAAACCAGGGCTGAGGACGATTTGGTGCGAATTACCAACAGAAATAATGAAAGTACCATATATCTCTATTTTCATAAAGGGGAGAACTTTCCCTGGGCTATGAACCTGAAGGCCGGGCTGGAAACCGCGACAGCTTGGTTTTTCGCACACAACTGGGATACGCAGCAGTATTCCGTAATGTTTAGCAAGGATGGCCAGTATCACACCTTGCAAAACCTCGGTTTAAACAAAACGGTCCTTAACAGTTATGTGGATGATCCGGATTTAAGCGATGATCAAAATTCCCGGTTAAAAAATATGATTGTCGCTTTGGGAATCTTTGCCAGTTTGAATCAGGTGGTCCCGGTCGACAATGTGACTGTGCGGGCTTCTTGGGAGGTATTTAGGCCTTTTATGACAGTAATTTTTTCGGCTGCTGCCGTGGTAGCGGTGGTTGCCGCTGTTATTCTGGCAACCCCTGCGGACATTGTGCTTCCGGCCTCTGTATTTACCGTTTCCGTACCTGTGGCTTGGGCAAAAGATGATGATGCCGCTGATGATATTTGATCCTCCTCCCCCTAAGGAAAAACCTAAGCTGTTGCCCTTTATCGCCGTTTTTGTTTTAGCCCTGGCGGTAAGCTGCGATTTCTCCCCCCTGGACCGCCTGCCTAAAGAGGCGTCGGAATACGTGGTGGAGATTGGCAAGGGAACCCCCTATTACCTTTATCTGGATGACAACTACGATCCGGTAACTCCGTCTGGGGAAACCGATCCGGGGAAAACCGTTCTGGTGGTAGAGGACAACCCCGGCGCTGCGGGGGTTATGGTGTTGGCCGAAACCTCCCCGGAGGAGGCGGATGATGCGGTGCGAATCATCAACCGGAACAACGGGGGGGTTATTTCGCTGTTTTTCCACAAGGGGCGGGACTTCCCCTGGTTTATGGACCTGCAGGCCGGAGCCCTCAATGTTACCGCCCGGATTTCCCAATATGACCGGGCCAGGCAGGAGTATTCGGCGGTC
>JAISRN010000151.1 GCA_031273605.1 Spirochaetales bacterium
CTTCGACGATTGATGCCCCCAATGTCCCCCTCCGATGGGGGGACATTTCTACTGGTTTTTGACTGAAAGGGGACATTTCTACTGAATTATATAGGGGACATTTTCACTGATTTTTAACATCACCTATTTCAGGGTATCACCTATTTCAGGGTATTAACGGCCAATCGATGAACGATCCGTGCGGTTAAACTTAAGAATTCCTGATAAAAAAGATTGTCCGGAAGCTCCGGCTGTGATATAGTCTTAAGCGGACATTTTGTCCAAGGGCATCTTAAAACCTTCGGAAAACGGACATCATGGTCGTTACACACAAGGATATAGCAGAAGCCGCCGGCGTTACCACAACTTCAGTATCATTAGCCCTTAACGGAAAAAAAGGCGTGGCAAGGGATGTGCGGAAGCGGATTCTTAAAGCCGCCCGGGATCTTGGCTATCGTGATGTGGTTGCCGATGGCTTTGTTGACGGCTATCCGCCGGCAATACGGATGGTCCGGGTTATTCAGCGGGGCCGCCGGATAAGCCGGGAGCATGAAATATTTATTTCTGATTATTTTGAAGGCGCCGAAGAAGAAGCCCAGCGGCTGGGTTATATTCTGGAATTAAGCCACCTTAGGGGAATTCCGGCGGCCGAATACCTGCGTAATTCCTTCCACGAGGCCCTGCAGGGTCTTATTATTCTTGGTACCGAAATGTCTCCCCAAAACGGCCGGACTTTTGAAGGGTCCGGCGCTTCAAAGATTCCGGCGGTTTTTATTAATGGCGGCGAAACCGGGGTTTGCGATTCCGTAGGCTTTGATCATTACGCTGCGGCGGCTCTGGGGATAAAGCATTTAACCGAAAACAACTATGGCGAAATCGGCCTGGTGCGAAGCAAGTCCTCAAGTACTATTCTTAACCGCCGTCAAAGGGCCTTTAAAGCGGTTATGGAAAATCTGGGCATGAAAGGGGGGGATGATTATATCTTTGCCGTGGAACCGGATTTTTTAGGGGCTTACCGGAATATGACGGACTGGCTGAGGAAAAACCGCCGCATCCCCGCAGGCTTGGTTTGCGATACGGACATTGTGGCCTGCGCCTGCTTAAAGGCCCTTACCGAGTCCGGCTATAAGGTTCCCCAGGAAACGGGCATCCTGGGATGCGATGATCTGCCCTGTTCCGCCATTTCCACGCCCCGGCTGACCACCATCAGGTTTTCCCGCAAAAAAATGGGCGCCGAAGCGGTGCGGCTGCTCCATGACCGAATTCAGGATCAGTCCTGCTGGGCGCCCATCAAGGTTCAGGTGGGGGGCGAACTCGTTATCCGGGAAAGCGCCGGAGAACGCAAAGGCTAAAACCGCCCCCGAAAAGGCTCAAAAAAACAAGATCCGGTTAAAATTTTTCTTGCGTCCCCGCCTTTCCCGTGGTATTCTCAAGAAAGAAAGCCTTTGTCTATACATATATAAGTATATAATTTAGGAAGATAAAGGTCATTAGGGCGGGCAAAATGGAAAGAAGGTTCATTTTAGGCATTGATCAGGGTTCTACGGGGTCCAAGATCCTTCTGGTGGATGATCAGGGGGAGGTGGTCAAGAGCGCCTACCGGCCGGTTGCCAGCTATTACCCCCAGGAGGGCTGGCTGGAACACGATCCCGAGGAGCTCTGGAGGTCCGTGGAGGAGGGGCTTGAGGAGGTTGTCCAGGGGCTCCGGGGTGAAAATCCCAGGGCCATCGGTATTACCAACCAAAGGGAGACCGCCATCATTTGGGACAGGGCCGAGGGCAGGGCGCTTACCCCGGCCATTAGCTGGCAATGCAACCGTACGATTTCCATCATTGAAGGGTGGCGGCCCCTTTGGGACGAGATTTTGGCCAAAACCGGCCTGGTTTGTTCCGCCTATTATTCCGCCAGCAAAATCCTCTGGATGCTGGAAAACAATCCGTCCCTGCGCCGCCGGGCGGAAAAGGGGGAACTTTGTTTTGGTACCGTCAATACCTGGCTGATTTATAAGCTCACCGGCGGCAAAATTCATGCCACCGACAGTACCAATGCCGGGCGGACCATGCTGTTTGACATAGAAAAAAATTCCTGGGACGAAAATCTGATTCGGCAAATGGAGATTCCCCCCTCCCTTTTGCCCGGGGTTTTGCCCTGTGATGGGGACTATGGCGAGGCCGTTTATCCCAGGGAGGTTTTTCCCAAGGGGGTACCCATCCAAAGCTGCATAGGGGATCAGCAAAGCGCCCTGGTGGGGCAGGCCTGCTTTAGCCGGGGAGAGGCCAAGTGCACCATCGGCACCTGCATTAACCTGGTAACCCAAACCCAAAAACTGGAACGTACCACCGGCTCGGTTCCTCCTTCCATTGCTTTTAATTTGTCGGGACGGCTTCAGTACGATCTTGAAGGAGGGGTTTATGTGGCCGGATCGATCAATGATTTTTTAATTGATCAGCTTGGCATGGCTAAAACCCCCCAGGAGGTCTCCGCCCTGGCTCAGGGGGTGGACAGCGCGGATGGGGTTTATGTTGTGCCCGCCTTTCAGGGGCTGGGATCGCCTTACTGGAATGCCAACGCCCGGGGGCTTTTTATCGGGTTATCCCGGTACCATACCAAAGCCCATGTGTTTAGGGCCGCCCTGGAATCCATGGCCCTGCAGACCAACGATGTGGTAATCGAGCTTAAAGAAAAATGCGGGGTTTCTGTCAACCTTCTGCGGGTAGACGGCGGGGTTGCCAGGAATGATTTTATCCTGCAAGGCTTTGCCGACATTATTGGCTGCCGGATCGAAAGGCCCAAAAACACCGATCGGACTCCCATGGGGGCGGTCTACATTGCCGGGTTAGCTTCCGGCCTATGGAAGGGGACCGAAGAACTCAAAAGCCTCTGGAAGCTGGACCGGGCCTACGAACCTGAGATGAATTCTGCCAGGCGGGAGGAACTCCTGGGCGGATGGAAAGAGGCGGTTAAACGATCCTTAGATTGGGCTAATCAGCCGGGAAAAGCCGGGGAAGGCAGGAGGCCGGGGTGAGGGAAGAAAAAACCTGTTTGGAATTTATTGATATTTCCATGGAATTTCCCGGGGTTAAGGCTCTTTCGAAGGTCCGCATGGACATTCGCCGGGGAGAGATTCACGCCCTTATGGGGGCCAACGGCGCGGGAAAATCGACCCTTATTAAAATTTTGGCCCGGATATACCGGCAGACCGAAGGGGAGATTTTTTTAAACGGTCAAAATATTAATGGCGCTACTCCTGAAACCATCCGTAATTTCGGAGTGGATTTTATTTTTCAGGAATTGGAACTGGTGCCCGGCTTTACTGTGGCCCAGAATATTATGATTGGCATTGAACCCTGCCGGGGGCCCTTTGTCCATTGGCGCCGGATGGAGGAAGAAAGCCAAAGGGCTTTGGATGCTTTTATTCCCGGCGCCGTGGATGCCCGGAGCCGGATTGCCGATTTAAGCGTGGCCAAACAACAGATTGTCTGCATTGTCCGCGCCCTGTCCCGAAACCCTAAAATTCTGGTGTTGGATGAACCTACAAGCCGATTAAGCGCCTCGGAAACCGAAGCTCTTTTTGCCGCCCTGAATTCTATCCGCAATCAGCGGGAACTGACGATTATTTATATTTCTCACCGGCTGGAAGAACTTTTTCGGATCTGCGACCGGGTAACGATTCTGAAAGACGGCGTGGGGGCCGGTACTTGGGACATAAAATCTTTAACCAAAGAAGACATTGTTGCCAAAATGGTGGGGAAAATGTCCCCTCCGGACAAGGCCAAGGTTCCTTCCCCGGCATTTCCCGGTGATACACATCAGGAGGCAGCTTCCCTGCAGGCCCCCCTGCCGGCGGCCCTGGAGGTTTGCCGCATAGGGGTGGAGGGTCTCATTGAGGATGTGAGTTTTGAAGTGCGCCCCGGGGAAATTCTTTCGATTTTTGGCGCTGTGGGAAGCCGGAAAACCGAACTTCTTGAAGCCATCCTTGGTATTCGAAACCGGAGCTCCGGCACGGTGCGGATTGAAGGGAGGGAAGTTAAACTCACCGGGGCGCGATCCGCGAAGAAACACGGAATTTGCCTTTTGCCGGAGGACCGCCGCAAATTCGGAATCATCTACGATTTTTCGGTAAGGGAAAATACCACCCTGGCCTTTCTTAAACGTTTTATAACCCGGTTTGGGGCTATCCGGAAAAAATGGGAAGCCCAAACCGTCAAAGAACTGTGCGCATCCCTGCGGGTGAAGATGCCCTCGGCGGAGGTGAAAGTAAAAACCCTCTCCGGGGGCAACCAGCAAAAAATCGTGGTGGCTAAATGGCTGGCGGGCAACTCAAATATATACATCTTTGACGAACCCACGGTGGGGATCGATGTCCGGGGAAAAAGCGAAATCCATGAAATTATCCGGCGTTTGGCCGGAGAGGGAAAGGCCGTTATTGTTTCTTCCAGCGAAGCGGAAGAGGCGATTGGCATAGGCCACAGAATGGTGGTGCTTTTTAACGGCTGTCCGGCGGCTCAATTTGAATGTGGCAGCGTTAAGTATGAGGAAATTATTTTTCTGTCCATGGGAGGAAAGAGAAATGCCGGTTAGCACCAGGGCCGCTGAACGGAAAAAGTCAAATTCAGCCAGATTTTTTGATGTTTACGGTTCCCTTTTGACCTTTGTTTTAATGATTGTGGTCTTTTCGATTTTATCTCCCTATTTTAGAACCGGTGAAAACTACATCAACCTGCTGATTCAGAGCATGCCCCTTTTGCTTTTAGCCATAGGGGTTAGCTTTGTGAACCTGGCAGGGGAAACGGACCTTTCCATGGGGGGCGTGGTGGGATTATGCGCCTCCCTTTTTTGCGGGTTTATTGCCCGGGGGCATTCCATAGGCGCCGCCGCAGCGGTAAGCCTAGGGGCCGCCGCCGGTTTCGGCCTGCTTAACGGGGCGCTGGTGGCTGTGGCCGGGCTTTCTTCTTTCATTGTTACCATTTCAACCATGTTTTTAGGCCAGGGCCTTGAGTATGCCTACAGCGCGGGGATAAGCCTGTGGGTTCGGGATCATCCGGTGATGAAAATCGTCAATAACCGGGTTGGGCCGGTTCCTCTTTTTGTTATCGTTTCGCTGGGAGTTTTTGTTCTGGTTTACTTTATTGTTCATCAGACTAAAACGGGGCTGCACATACAATCGGTGGGCCTAAGTCAGGATGCCGCTCGTTTTGCCGGGATTAAGGTTAGGATCATCAAACTGGTTATGTTTGTACTGGGGTCCCTGTTCTATGCCCTCGGCGGCATCATCAATGCCCTACGCTCCAGCGGGTCCATCATTTATTCGGGCCAGCGCCTTTTGCTGCCGGCTTTGGCTATTACCTTTATTGCCAAAACTATTTTAGGAACCAAACGGGCCAACGTCCCCGGCCTGTTGATCGGCGCCCTTATGCTGTCTTCGGTAAGCACGGCTTTTACCCTTATGCGGATTGAATTTTATTATTCCCTGATAGCCCAGGGGGCCATTTTGATTTTAGCGGCCATTTTATCGGTGGGAGACCGCAGCGTGATTTTGCAAGAGGATTTAAGGTAGGAGGCGGCGGTGGATAACAAGGTTAAGGGATTAACGGCGCGGACATTTTTTCAAAAATACCAGATCTTTGTGATCTTTGCCGTTATGGTTCTCTTTTTTTCGATTATGCGGCGGCAGTATTTTACTCCTTCCAACCTGATTTCGATTTTAATCCAGGCCGGCATGCTGGGGATCGTCTCTATCGGCATGACTTTGGTAATTATGACCGGGGGAGCGGATATGTCCGTGGGGGCCGTAGCAGGGGCTTCTACCCTGGCGGCCCTGTGGTGGGTTGTTAACGGCAATATGCCCTACGGAACCGGCCTTATTTTGGGGTTTGGGGTGGCGTTATTAATCGGAACAATTAATGGCTTTTGCGTGGCCCGCCTGGGGATTGCTCCTTTTGTAGTTACCCTAGGCACAATGTTTTTAGCCCAGGGGTCCCAGTATATGTTTTCCCAAGGCGGCATGAACATAAGCTATGGATTTCCCCGGGCCTTCCTTTTGTTGGGACGGGGGCGGTTTGCCGGTATTCCCATGCCCATAGTTATTTTTGTTGTCATCTTCCTCCTTTCCCTTTTTTTAACCGAGCAGACCCCCCTGGGCCGGTATATTAAAGGAACGGGGTATAACCAGTTTGCCGCGGAACTTTCGGGAATTCGTATAAGGCTTAACGTTTTTCTGGTGTATGTGTTTTCCAGCCTGCTGGCGGCCATTCTGGGCCTGGTTCTCTGCGCCTTTCAACAGTTTGTTTCTCCCGATCACGGCAATTCGTTTTTAATGGATTCCCTTTTAGTAACCCTTTTGGGCAAAGCCCTGTTGGATGGAAAAACCACGGTTTACGGGACGGCTTTTGGTGCCCTGTTGCTGCGATCCTTTGAAACGGGATTGGCGATGATGGGGCTTCCGGTAACCGTTTTAAGCGTCAGCAAGGGGGCGCTGTTGGTGGCGGTTTTGCTGCTTAATTTAATAAAGCAAAAAAGAATGGAAGGGAGGACCGAATGAAAAGGCAGTTAGCCGCGACCATTGACTGCGGAAGTTCCAGCGCCCGCTGTTTAATTTTTGACATGGACACCGGCGAACAGGTGGCTTTGGGAAGTCAGGACTGGTATGCCGCCCGGAGTTCCCACATTCCCGGGGCTTTTGATTTTGACGCCGGAAATAACTGGCCCGTTGTCTGCCGCTGCATAAAAAAAGCCCTTGAGGGCCTGTCCAAAACGGGGGATTCCCCGGACATTAAAGCCGTAAGCGGAACAGGCTTTAGGCATGGGTTTCTTTGCCTGGATAAAAAGGGTTCGGAAATCTTTGGCTGCTTTAACATGGATACCCGGGCGGATCAACAGGTAAGCCGTTTAAACGAATCGGGATTATCAGAACAGATATTCAACCTTACCGGAGACTGGCCGGGGGTACATGCCCTTCCCCGGCTTATCTGGTTAAAAGAAAAGGATCCCGAAACCTACGGTTTAATTCACCGCATTATCCTGCCTTCGGATTGGGCGGTTTTCCGGCTCTGCGGCGAAGCGGCGGCGGAACCGGGGGATGCCTCCAGCACCCTGGTTTTCGATTTGGCGGAGCGGGCCTGGTCTGCCCGGATAATGAAAATGTGCGGCCTTCGGGAAGATATTTACCCCAGGATAGTCGATCCGGGTACGGTGATCGGAAAAATCAGCGCCGCCGCCGCCAGGGAAACGGGGCTGAAAGAAGGGATTCCCGTAACCGTGGGGGTAGCGGATACCCAGGCCGGGTTAGTGGGAATAGGCTGCAAAGGGCCGGGGGCCGCCGCGGTGGTTGCCGGTACCTGGTGGATGGACTGCGCCATTGCGGAAGAGCCCTTTATCGATCCTAAAATGCGGCTCCGGAACTCCTGCCATTCCGAACCGGGTACCTGGGTGTTTGAAGGGGTGGGCGCGCTGGTAGGCGCCGCTACCCGGTGGTTTCGGGATGTTTTTTGCCGGGAGGAGGTACGCCAGGGGGAGGAGCAAAGGGTTGATCCCTATGTTCTGTTGGACAGGCAAAGCCTGGATGTTCCCCCCGGCAGCCGGGGAATTCAAATTCTTTTTGCTAATTTAACTACCCAGCGTTATTGGAAAATGGGGCCCGCCGGTTTTTTGGGCTGGGATATTTTAAATCCTGCCCAAAGCCACAAGGGCGTTTTTTTTAAGGCCATTATGGAAAACGCCGCGATGCAAACCTACGGCGAATTTAAAACCATCGAGGATGTTTCCGGCAGGTTTCCCCCAAAGCTCATTATGGCCGGCGGGGCGGCTAAGAGCCGGGTATGGCCCCAGATTTTATCCGATGTTAGGCAGCGGCCGGTTCAAATTCCCAGGATAACCGAGGGCACTTCCATTGGAACCGCCATTTATGCGGCGGTGGGGGCGGGAATCTACAAAAGCGCCTCCGAGGCGGCCGGGCGGCTGATTA
>JAISRN010000167.1 GCA_031273605.1 Spirochaetales bacterium
CCGGTCAATGGCCTCTCCCGGGGTAAACTCGATAATCCGGTTGGCCACGCTGGTAACAAAGGTGTGATCGTGGGAATTAAACAAAACCGTTTCCGGGTATTCCACCAGGCCGTTATTTAAAGCCGTGATAGCCTCCAGATCCAGATGGTTGGTGGGTTCATCCAGAATTAGGGCATTGGCCCCGGAGAGCATCATCCTGGCCAGCATGCAGCGAACCTTCTCCCCCCCGGAAAGAACCGCCACGCTTTTTAGGCCCTCATCGCCGGAAAAGAGCATCCGCCCCAAAAACCCCCGGACATAGGTTTCTTCTTTTATTGCCGAGTACTGGGAAATCCACTGAATAATGGTTTGATCGGATTCAAAAAAAGCGGTGTTGTCCTTGGGGTAGTAAGAGGGGCTGATAGTAACCCCCCAATTAATCACCCCCGAATCAATGCGAAGCTCCTCCATCAGGGCCTGAAAAAGTGCCGTTTTGGTTTGGTGCAGGGGGCCTACAAAGGCAATCTTATCTCCCCGGCTAACCTCAAGGTTAAAATTATTTAATATCCTTTCTCCCCCCAGGCTTAGGCAAAGGTTTTCGATTTCAAGGATTCGCCGCCCCCCCTCCCGGTCGGGTTTAAAATTAACGTAAGGAAAGCGCCGGGAAGAAGCCCTAAGATCATCCACCGTAAGCTTGTCGATAAGTTTTTTCCGGGATGTCGCCTGCCGGGCCTTTGAAGCGTTGGAACTAAAGCGTTGAATAAATTCTTTTAGTTCGGCAATTTTTTCATCCCGGCGTTTTTTTTCATCCTTCATTTGGCTGCGGATAAGCTGGCTGGTTTGGTACCAAAAATCATAGTTGCCCACAAAAATAGCAATCTGCCCGTAATCAATGTCGGCAATATGCGTACAAACCTTGTTTAAAAAGTGCCGGTCATGGCTTACCACAATGAGGGTGTTATTAAAATCCAAAAGAAACTCCTCAAGCCAGGCAATGGATTCCAGGTCCAGGCCGTTAGTCGGCTCATCCAGCAGAAGGATGTCCGGCTCCCCAAACAGGGCCTGGGCCAAAAGGGTCCGCACCTTATCCTGGTCCTCCACCTCCTTCATTTTTCGGGAGTGGAGGGCCTCCGCCACTCCCAGGCCGCTTAGAATGGCCCCGGCCTGGGCTTCCGCCTCCCAGCCTCCCAGCTCGGCAAAGTCGGATTCTAACTCGGCGGCTTTGATGCCGTCGGCCTCGGAAAAATCCGCCTTGGCGTAAATGGCGTCCTTTTCTTTCAGAACCTCGTAAAGTTTGGGGCTGCCCATGATAACCGTTTCTAAAACTGAATAATCATTAAAGGTAAAGTGATCCTGCTTTAACACGGCGATCCTTTCGCCGGAGCTGACGGTAATTTCGCCGGCATCCGGGTCCGTTTCTCCGGAAAGAATTTTTAAAAAAGTGGATTTCCCGGCGCCGTTAGCCCCGATAACTCCGTAGCAGTTTCCCGGGGTAAATTTAATATTAACATCCTTAAACAAAATCTGCCGGCCAAAAGCCAGGCTTACATTAGAGACACTAATCATGTTGACCTATCCTACAGAAGGTTTCCCAAAATTTCAACTTTTGGGATTGATTTTACATTGCCCATTTTAGATCCGGAAGGGTTTTTAATTCCCGGTAAAGGGCGTCAAAACTTAAGCGATCCGGCAGGCGGACCGGAATCGACAGGGCCACGTAACTGCCCTTCGCCGAAGGACGAGCCCGGTAATTGCCGTGAACCAGGGACAGCCTGGCTAAAAGATTAACGAGATTTTCACCGTGGGCGGCGGTTTTTTCAGAATCAATAAAGACCGTCTTTAGTTCAAAACTCTGGGGAAAGATAAGCTCGATACCGGCCCCTTCCGAAACCGCCTCTCCGCCGTCCTTCACTTTATCAAAACTCCTCAGCAATCATTTTCCGGATCTCCGCCGCCGCGCCCGCGGCCGGCATGGTTCTGGTTTCTCCGGTTTTTCGATTAAACACTTCTATTCCGTCTTCTGCAAGGGTCTTAGCCGAAATTGTCAGACGGTAGGGAATCCCCAAAAGGTCCATATCCTCAAACTTGGCCTTTTCTTCCACAGCCCTGTCATCAAACAACACATGCTCCCCAAGCTCGGCTTCCAGCCGCCCGGCGGCTTCCCTAACCTTAATCGCCTTGCCCAGGGGGATCAGGCTAAATTGATAGGGCGCCAGGGCGTCGGGCCAGAGGATTCCCCGTTCATCATGGTTGGCTTCAACAGCCGCCGCCATAAGCCGTTCCAGGCCGATGCCGTAGGAACCCATGTTGGGATAAGCCCTTCCGCCCCTTTTGTTTCTAAAGGCCAGGTTCATAGCCCGGGTATAATAATCGCCGATTTTAAAGATGTTCCCCAGTTCAATGGCCCGGCAGCTTTCCAGGGCTTCGCCGCACTGAAAACACCGGTCCGCGGCATTAAGCCGCACAATGTCCCCCACCAGGGGGGATTCAAAATCCCGGCCGATATTAAAGTTGCGGTAGTACCTGTCTTTGCGGTTGGCCCCAATGATAAAATTATTTCCGTTAGCCACGGCGTCATCCACGACAATGGGAACTCCGGAAAGGCTCGGCCCGCTTCCCCATTCTACCGGGGAAAGGGAGCCGGGGCAAAACCCCAAAGCCCGGATTTCCGACGGGCTGGCCAGGCGGACAATGGGGGTCATAATAAACCGGGATAGTTTTTCTTCGCTTAACTCATAATCTCCCCGGACCAGGGCCACCGCAAATCCATCCCGGCTGCGGTAAACCAAAGTTTTTGCAATCCGGCTCAGGTCCACCCCAAAATAGGCCGCGGCCTGTTCCGAGTTGCGGACCCCCTCCGCGCGGACCTCTTCCAGGGGCAGGGGGGCTTCGGATTGGCAGGTTTTGTAACCCACCGCCACATCGTGATTGCCCGTGTAGCCGCAGGAGGGGCACCGAATCAGGGAAGCCCGGCCCGCCGGATGAAGATAGAGAAACTCATAGGCCTTAAAGCCCGTGAGGGACCCTACGGCGGATTCGGCGGACACCACGTTTATCCCGCACCGGGCAAAGATCCGCTTGTAGGTTTTAAAGATCAGGGGGAAAAAGTTGTTCAGGTCCGAAAAATCCCGGTGAAAGGAATAGGCGTCGCCCATCAAGAACTCCTCTCCCCGGAAGATCCCCTCGTTGAGCAGGGCCTCATCCCGGAATTTGCGGCTAAACTGAAAAAGGAGCTTGGGAAAGTCCTCCCCCTCGCAGCCGGAAAGGCGCATGAGCTCCACCACCGGTTCAATGTGGCTGGGGGCGTTAACCAAAGCCCTGGCCGACCGGTCCTTAAAGCGAATCATATCCCTGCCAAGAACCAGGTCCCGGCCCGTCTTTTTATACAAATTTAAGGGCGCCGCCAGGGGCATAAGAATCTCCTGCCCCCCCAGTTTTTCCAGTTCTTGACGGATTATTTTTTTTATGTTGACCAACACCCGGATGCCCAGGGGCAGCAAGATGTTAAAACCCTTCCCGGCGGGCTTAAAATACCCCCCCCGCAGGAGCAGATTGTGAGAAACAAAGTCGGTCCTCAGCAGGTTCTTATCCGGGAGGCCCTTTCCGAATAGTTTTGAGTATCTCATACAAGGGATAGTATATTTAATGAAACATTAGATTGCAATCCTTGGCAATAGGCTTTACAATATCGGTCATGAACGAGGTTGAGAAAAAGATACATGACGACTGGTTTGAAATAAAGGAAAAATTCGGCAATGTTTTTTCCATAGACCAGTATTTTAACTTTCCGCCGGAAGAGCTGGAGCAAATGTGTCAGGACCTAAGAATTTCGGTGGACGAGGGGGTGCTTCAGTATAAGATATCCTTTGTCAATTCCGCCATTAACTTCATAGACGCCCTCAAGTTCGACACCAAGCAGTTTTCGGAGCTAACCAAGTACAGCTTTCACGCGGGCAAAGTCCTTTATCTTATCCTTCTCCAAAGGCTCTACTGCGCCGGCAACTCCCGCATGGATTGGGGAAAGAAGGATGCCGGGCAGCGGCAAAAAATTCAAGAAACCGATCTCAAAACCATCTGGGCCGATTTTCTCGTGCTTGTCCAGGAACAGCCCGCCATAGTTCAAAAGCCGGAGGCCAAAACGCTGATTCTCAACTTTAAGCTGTACCAAAAAGAAATCCGGCAGTTTAATAACCTGCGGGGAAACATTCCCAAAGAAAAACTTCCGGCTTTTTTGGCCAACTCAACCAAGACCCTGCAGGACCTCAACAAGCGGATCGAAGAAAACTACCGCAAACTCTTAGCCGGGCTGGCGGCATCGGATTCCTATTCCCGGGAGGACCTCCGCAATTACAACCTAAGCGGTTTAGCCCCGAATTTTGTCCGCCAGGCCCTTAAGTGTTCCGAAGTTCGCAGCGCCTTGGCCTTTGCCGGAAACGAGCGTTTTCAGATTCGGAATATTTTGGCCTCCTGCAGCCGGATTCTGCAGGAGCTAAAACAGGAATTTTTGAAGGAAGAAGCCAGTTACCGGGACATTTCAGGCTTCGCCGGAGGGCACCTCGTCCTTGCCAAATCCTTTGCCGCCCTCCTGGTAGCCCGAATCGAAAAAAACATAGCTTCCCGGGTTTAGGGCCTAAGAGGGTCCAAAAGGAGGCTCTCCGTGCTCTTGCCTCTGACCCCGGTTTATGTTATTATGACCGGACAACTTAATTGAAGGAAGACACCATGAAACTTCTTATTGTGGACGATTCCCACATTATGCAGCGCGCCATTGGCAAATATCTTGAAAATGACCACTTTACCCTGGTAGGCTCGGCTTCGGACGGGGAAGCGGCTATGCAGATGTTTTCTCAGTATCTCCCCGATGTGGTTACCCTGGATATTACCATGCCCAAGATGGACGGCCTAACCTGCCTGGAAAAAATGCTGTCCTTAAAGCCGGACGCCAAAATCCTAATTGTTTCGGCCCTCAAAGATTCGATTACAGGTTTACAAGCCCTCAAAAAAGGGGCCAAGGGATTTTTAGCCAAGCCCTTTACGGCGGCGGAATTGCAAAACGAAAT
This sequence comes from Spirochaetales bacterium, assembly GCA_031273605.1. Lineage (GTDB taxonomy): Bacteria > Spirochaetota > Spirochaetia > UBA9216 > UBA9216 > JAISRN01. The sequence goes on from JAISRN010000167.1 coordinate 5,040, forward strand.
TGACGAAATACTAGGACAAATGAATGACAGAAACTGAATTAAAAGCTACAATTAAAATCGTTACCGAGTACTTTTTAAACATCACTAACATCCCCGCCGTTATGGGCCTGCCCTACATAAAAAAAGACACCGATTTGGCCTTTGCCTATACCGGCCTTATCGGCATTTCCGGCGCCAGGCGGGGAGGGGTCTACTATACCGCCGGCAAGGAACTTCTTGCGGATTTTGCTCAATTTATTTTAGGCGAAGAAACCCTGGACGAAGACGCCCTAAATGATCTGGTGGGGGAAATGACCAACACCATTGCCGGGAATATGCGGGAGGTTTTTGGGGCAACCTTCCTTATCTCGGTTCCCATTGTGCTGCGGGGCCAAATCGACACTATCAGCATGAGGTTGAAACCGCCGGTTTTTATTATTCCCATAAACTGGAATGAGCATACCTCTCATTTGGCAATCGGCCTGGAATGAACTGACCCCGTTGCGAATAAACCGGCGATGAAAGGAACAAAGACAGGAATGTTTTCACGAAAGGGCAAAGGCCAAAAGGGAGTTTCTTTTAAGCTGCAATTTAACCTTTTTTTTATCTTTTTTGCCGTTGCCCTTTATTCAGTGATTCTTATCACCGCCCTTCAGCAGTTTACCGGAATAACCGAAACCATCAGCGCCAGATTAGGGATACCCATTGCCATCCAAGCGGCGGACCTTATTGACGGGGACGCCTTTGAACGCTTAAGCCAAACCCTGGACATTCAGGACCCCTATTACGAACAAACCCGGCTGGAGTTGTGGGCCAAAAAGGAATCCTCCGGCTGCCTATACCTTTACACCATGGCGCCGGTAAGCGATACTGTTTACAGGTATATTATCGACGGCAGCGCCCCGATAGAAGACCCCAATGATTTTTCTCCCCTGGGAACCGAAGAGGACATCAGCAACTACAGCCAATATGTCAAACAAACCATGGAAACCCAAACCCCCCAAAGCAGCCGCATTGATTACTCCCCCGAATGGGGCTGGGTAATTACGGCCTACGCGCCCATCATTAATTCCAAAGGCGAATCCGTGGGCTTTGCGGGGTGTGATTTTCGGGCCGAAAATGTTTATCAGCAGCTATGGTCCCGGCTGCTGCGGCAACTAGCGGTTTCCTTAGTTTTTATGATTTTGGGGCTTATTGGCCACCGTTACCTGGTCAGCCGGGTTGACAACATGATGGACAGCATACAAAAGGGCTCTATCGAAATTAAAGAATACCTAAACATCCTGGAAAATGTCAGCGACGGCCTTTTTTTACTGGATTCTTCCCTTAGAATCGGCCCCTATTACTCCACCTCCCTGGAAACTATCTTTAACCGGAAAAACCTGGCCGGCGCGGACATTAATGAAATTTTAAATAGTTTTCTGGATAAAAAATCTCAAATGGCCGCGGAAGAATTTTTTGACGCCGCCTTTAAATCGAATATAGGCTGGCGTTACGTGTCCCGGCTTAATCCCTTAAAAGAAATTATCGCCTACTTTGACAACCAGGACGGCGGTTTTACCGAGCGGCATTTGCAGTTTGATTTCCGCCGCCTGGGCGACAAAAAGGTGGAAAGGCTCTTTGTGGTGGTTCACGACACCACCGAACAGAAAAAGCTAACGGAAGAAGTCGAAAAAACCCGGAACGAAAACCGCCATGAAATGGAAATGCTTCAAAACATCCTTCATGTCGATCCCAATACCCTCCTTGCCTTTCTCGAAAGCGCAAAACAGGATTCCGATGCCATTAACGAGGGCCTTCGTTCCGCGGAACAATTAACCTCCGGGGCCTCCCCGGATTACCATATTCTGCTGAACACCATATTCCGCCACTCCCATTCCCTTAAGGGGGATGCGGAACTTTTGGATTTGGCCTTTCTTGCCGATCAGGCGGAGGATCTGGAACAAAAAGTTATGGCCATCCGGGATGCCAAAAACCCTACCGGCGAGGATTTTCTGCCCCTGACCCTTTCCTTTTCCGGCCTGCTTTCCATTCTGGAAACCCTCAACACCATAATCACAAAATGGTTCAGACTTTCCGATACCTTTTGGGGGGCCGGCGGGGGAGAAATCAATTTTTTGCGGGATTCCCTTACAAAAATGGCCCTGCGCCTGGCCGCCCGGTACGGCAAGGAGGTGGATCTGATAATCGCCGGTTTGGAAGATCAGAATTTTAAACCGGATAAACACAAGGCCATTAGGGACATTCTGGTTCAATTAGTGCGAAATTCCGTTTACCATGGCATTGAAATGCCGGAGGCCCGGAAGCTTTCCGGCAAAAACGAATGCGGCCGCATCGAAATTCAGGCTTCTATTACGGCAGACAATCTGCGCATTGTGTGCCGGGACGACGGCGGCGGCATTGACGGCGAGGCCATAAAAAACCAGGCCATACAGGGGGGCATAATTGCAAAGGAGGCCGCCGAAACCATGAACGAGCGGGAAAAAATCATGCTCATTTTTCATCCGGGCTTTTCCACCGCCGAATCTTCCGACCTGACCGCCGGCAAGGGGGTGGGGCTTTCTCTGGTAAAATCCCGGGTTAAGGAGCTGCGGGGCAAGTTTTCCATAAAATCCCGCAAAGGCCATTACACCGAATTTATCCTGACATTTCCCCTGGAAGGTTTAATTAACCGGGCAAAGACGATAAATGCCACAGTATCATAACACCGGCCCTAACTATAATTCTCTTTTTAAGCGTTTCTTTAGGCAATCAAAGGACAGTATGTTTATTGCCAGTAGGGAAGGCTTAATTTTGGAAGTTAATCACGCCTTTGAAGATCTTCTGGGTTATGAACACGGGGCGCTCCTGGGGATGTTTATAGCCGAAGTCTTTGATTCCCAGGAAGATGCGGACCTTTTTAAGCAGGCCGTGGAAAAGCAGGAATCGGTTCATCTTTACCCCCTGGTACTTAGGCACAAGAACGGGTTCCCCCTGCCCAGCTTTATTAACGCCACCCTTTGGCACAGCGGAGATTCGATCCTGGGTTACTTTGGCCTTGTCCAGACCCGGACCGAACTAATTGAATCCTTTGCTACTTTTTTTACGGAACTAAAAAATGAGCGGCAGCAGATCCGGGAGCAGCGCCGGCACCTGATAGCCGATACAACCATGTTAAATCAGTATCTGGGGGAAGATTTTATCGACTACATCCGAAAAACCGAAACAAATCCCCTGGCTACCAAGAAGCAAAAGATTTCGGTTCTTTTTTTTGATATTTGCGATTCCACCGGAACCGCCGAAAATCTGGACCCGGAAATTTTTGCGGAGTTTCTCAACGATATTATAAAAGACGTTATGGACCTGGTTTACGGGTGCAAAGGCTCGGTAAATAAATTGATTGGAGACGGCCTCATGGCCACTTTTGGCGCCCCCCTGCAAACCGGACAGGACGCCATTAACGCTGTTGAGGCCGCCCAGAAAATTCACAACTACCTGCAAACCTTTAATGATGTCAGGCCGCCCTACCTAACCAAACCCGTCAAGGCCGGCCTTGGAATCGCCACGGGGGTCATGTTTGCCGGCATTATCGGTTCCGTCCGCCGGCAGGAATACACCGTTTTGGGGGATGCCGTCAACATTGCCAGCCGTTTGGAACACCTTACCCGCCGGACCCCCGAAAAGGTACTCATGGACGAAGCCACCTACAACGAAGTAAAAGATGTCTTTCCCTGTCGCAAAATATTCTCCGGGCCGGTCCGGGGGCGGTCGGGCTCCATGCTTATCTACGGCTTAGCCGCCAGCCGGGAACTAAAGCCGGAAGACTAAAAGGCCCGGATGGGGCGGACATAGTAGGGGCTGTTTAAAGCGGACTCTTCACTTACCCTCCCATCCTCAAACCGGATGATCGCAATAATCCCATACGAATAGGAATAAACAAAGGTAGAGGACCAGTACCACCGGGGTTTAAAATCCCCTAAGTCCCTCCTTTTAAGCTGTTCGTACATCCGGTTAAGCTCGTCCAGGCTGGGCAGAAACCAGTCGTCAAAGCCGTTAAGGATCAGCTCATCGCAGTACCGGGCCGCATGGTCCCCTTCCCCGGCTATCCGGCCAAACCCCTCCAGGATAAGCCGGGTATTCCCTGGGCCGCTGCCTATAGACGCCTGGGTGCCGTCAATCCGGATTTGGCGGCCGCTCCATCCAAGCTGTTTCTCCGCCTCCGGGGGGGCGGCCTCCAGGTAGCGCCAGCCATCGGAAAAGCCCCCCTTGTCGTAAAAGATAAGCCCTCCCGCAGGGCCCGGGCCGCCAACCCGGTAAACCGGGGCCGGAGCGGCGGAACTTTCCCTGCCCACAGGCGGCGTTGGAGGGGAGTAACTCCCGCCGACATCCTCACCCTGGGCAGCCCAAGGGCAAAGCAAAAGGGCCCAAAAAATGCCAACGGCCTTGGTCAAGAATTTCGCGGGTTCCCCCTCATTAATGCCCTCTTCGTTTGCAGGGTAAACCAGAAAAATCCCTGCTGTCAAGGCCGACGCAGTACCTTGTCGGCGCAGTACCTCATAATTATTCTAAGCGAAAGGGCCGGAGGGGTCCCCTTGAATTATTTCTTTGTTAAAGGTAGGCTGTTTTTGACAGCCCAATGCAAGAAAAGGAGAACCACTATCAT
>JAISRN010000105.1 GCA_031273605.1 Spirochaetales bacterium
AGAAAGGCTTCTACCCTGGTGTCGATTCCCGCATCGGCGGAATGGGAGTCCAGCTCCAGCACCAGAAAGGGCTTGGTTCCCTGAATCCACCGCAGATAATGGAGCATAAAGGAATCCGGGGCGCAGGAAAAATTGGACACCCAGGTAACATAGAGATTCTTTTCGTTCCGCACAAGACCGGCGGTTTTCATATCCTGTTGACCGTAGTACCAGTACATGTTGGGAAAGATTTCGTTATCTTCAAAAGGAAGAATGTCAAAGGGAACGATGGAGTAATTCCGGCTGGTAAACTTTTTGGGAATTCCCATGTTGGCTTCCCGGGTAAAGGCGTTGTAAGGCCGGCCTAAAAGGGCAATTACCGGGGAAAGGCTCTCCCGGGCCTGGGCGAGGGCTTCCAGGCCTAAGAGCTTCTGCCGCCTAAAACAATCCTCCTGCTTGACCAGGGCCGTTTCAAAGGCCTCCTTTATTTCGGCTTCCGGGATATTAAGCCGGGGGGAAAGGCTTAAGATTAATTCCAGGGCTTTCTTGTTGCCGAACTTAAAACTTAAGACCGGATCAAGGATTTTATCCGCCGCTTCGGGAAAGGCTTTCCGGATGTAGTAGGGAAGGGCCTGGGTGATGGGACAGAAGTTGGCGTGAATCTTTTCTTCGTAACTGGGCATATCCCGAAAGTGGGGAACAAAAATATAATCGCAGCCCTTGTCGAGGATGTCCTGAACCGCTCCGTGGGCAATTTCCGCGGGAAAGCAGTAGGCGCTTTCGGTACGGGCCACCCCTTCATGGGCAATTTTATCGGAGAGGATCGTTTTGATTCCCAAAAGATGAAAAAACCAGGAGTAGAAGGGGTAAAGGGTGTGAACCGAGAAGGCTCTGGGGATGCCGATGGTCCAGGGGCGCTTGGGAACAAAATCGCTTTCGTTGGGGGCGCAGATCGAAAATACCAGATCCGAGCGCATCTGAACATAGTCGATAACCTTGGCGTCCGGGGCGATCTTTTTCCGGGTGTTGGTGTATTTAGAACACCGGCCTCCAAACATGTACTTATTTTCGTTTACCTTTAGTATCTGGATGGGGCAGAAATTTTCGCAGGCCTTGCAGGCAAATTCGGACTCGTACACAATTTCAGTGTTAAGAATCTTGTCGATGTTAAACTCCCCCTTGCTCAAAAGCCCGTCGGCAAGTTTTTCCTTGGCCAGGAGGCCCACGCCGAAGCAGCCCATGAGTTCCGGGCTGGGGGGAACCATAATATCCTTATTAAGGAGCATGGCAAAGGCCAGGGGAACCGCCGTATTTTTGGCTACCCCCCCCTGCAGAAAGATCCGCTGCCCCACGGTCCGGTTTCCCACCACCCGGTTTAGGTAGTTAGAAACTATGGAGGTAACGATGCCCGCGGTAATGTCTTCCCGGACGGCCCCCTGCTGAATGGCCTTGCGGATGTCGGAGTTGATAAAGGCGGAACAATGCTCCCCGAATTTGAGGGGGTCCCCGGCATTAAGGGCTATGCCGCCGATCTCCTGGGCCGAGGCAATGTTAAGGTCTCCTGCGGCGGACTCTTCCAAGAAGGATCCGGTTCCCGCGGAGCAGGCCTCGTTCATGGCGTAGTCAATGGGCACTTTGTTTTTTAGGAGGACGTACTTGGCATCCTGTCCCCCGATTTCAAAGATTGTGTCCACATCTTCGGCAAAATAGGTGGTGCCGTAGGCGTGGGCAATGATCTCGTTATAAACCCCCGGGGTTTCCAGGAACACCCCTAAAATTTCCCGGGAGCTGCCGGTGGCGGCGCAGAGGGTTATCCTTATGTCCAGGCTGCCTATGTCGTCAAAAATCTTTTTCTTGATCTCCTCCAGGCAGAGCTTAAGGGCCTTGACCGGATCGCCGTGGGTCCGGCCATAATGGGAGGCGGCAATCTCGCTGGTTTCCATGTCGATAAGGCAGGCCTTGGTGGTAGTGGAGCCTCCGTCTACCCCCAGGATGTACTCCCGGCCCCGGACGGCCTTTGTTTCGGGATGCTCAAAATACTTAACCCGGTCCAGGGCCTTTTTTAATGACTGGTACCGGGCAAACTTAATGTCGTGGCGCTTAAACAGCTCCTCCTCCGGCGGAAGGGGGCTGCCGTCCTCCACGGCCAGGCAGGCCGCCCCCAGGGCCTCGTAAAAAGCCGCGGTTTCGGGAACCACAAATTCAATTTCCGGTTCCGCGGACCGGATAAAATTAATGATGTGCTTATTTAAGGTAACTCCGCCGGTAAGCAAAACCCGGCCGGAGGAAATATGGGCCCGGTGGAGAAAGTCCGTTACCTTGGTAGCCATAACGTGGCTTAGGGAAAGTACGATGTCGTCCTTGGTGGCCTCCCGTTTATTAAGCCGGTGGGTGCAGTCGGATTTCATAAAAACCGAACACCGGGACGAAAGGGAGAGAACCTTGGCTTCCGGGGAAATATGGTTTACGTCTTCCAGCTTCATGTCCATCCGGCCAAGCTGCTGCTTAAAAAACTCCCCCGTGCCCGAGGCGCACTTGCTGCCGGAAAAATTGTTCATGATCTTTCCCTCGGGGCTTAGGGTGTAGACCACCAGGTCCTCTCCCCCCATGCAGACCAGGGCGTCAATGGCGAGGTCCGTTTCTTTTAAGGCCCTCTCCAGACAGAGGGTTTCCACCGCGGAGTTAATGTTAAAGAGAAACCGCCCCTCGGTTCCCGTTACCAGGGCGGGAATTCCGGGGGAAATCTTGCCTTCCCGGAGAGCCTGGGTAAAAGCGCCGGGGAGGTCCCCCTCGTGGGGAACCACGGTGTGCCAAATGAGTTTTCCCTCTTCCAGCAAGGCTAGTTTTAGGCTGGAAGAACCGATATTGATACCTAAACTTTGCATATATCTCCCTTAAAACACAAATGGGCCTTTTGGGAGCCCTTGAGTCATTCTAAAATGTCAATTTTGAAATGACAAGCCCCGAAAAAGACATGGTCTCCAAGGTTAAAGTAACCCATTTTTTCCCTTTTGTCAGCCCTTAGGCCGAAGAATCCCCTCAGGGTTAGGCCGCTTGCCTAGGCAATGCAAAAAGCCGGGGGGCTTGGGGGGTGTTAGGGGGTTTGCCCCTAACCTTAATGGCGGGCATAGATGAGGCTTCCTGCTTTCTGCCCCTGTATGCGGGTTATGGCTTCATTATGGCAAGATTGGGGTAAATTTCATGCGCCCCGGATGGCGCTTGCGTGGACTGATAAACGGAAAGAATTAAAGAAACTAAAACAGGGCTTTTCCGCGAAAAATTGTTGTGCTGCTGTGGCTGGGCGGATATTCCCGAATTTCAAATTCTTCCCCGTCAAAAATAATCCGCAGATCCAGTCCGGGGCGGCCCTCTTTGATAAAAGGCTCAAGGCACTGTTCGATAACGGTTTGCTCCGGACCGGTCTTTGCGCCTGGATTGATGTAGGCGGTACAATCAATGCGTACAGAGCGTTCCCCGGGGGATTTTCCCCCGCGCTGGTAGATGGTTTTAGCGCTTTTTTGCGGGTCGACAAAAAGGGTCCAAGACGGGGCTTGTCCAACCGTAAGATGCCAGCCGAAGACTTGCTGCCCGCCCTGCTGCGGGGTGAAGGTTAAGACAGCGGGTATTTCTCTTGGATTATGTTGGGGGGAGAAAAAGACCCCCTCTATTTCATGGGGCAGGCCCGCAATATCCCAATAATCCGTGATCTGTTCCGAAAACCAGGGGGGAGGGGAAACAGGCCCTGGTTCCTCCCTCAGATGTTTGGCTATACCGGTGTAGCAGTCGATTCGAAGATCCAGGCTGTCAATAATCTTTTGATATACCCACGTTTCTATATCGGAAAGGTGATTGATGGCGGCGCCGTTTATTAAAACTATTGTTTCGCCAAACCGGGTCATGGTACGGAGTTTGGGCAAATCAACAAACCGCAGAGGGCTGTATTTTATGATGCCGTCCAGGGGCAAATAACCAAAACTCATAAAGAAAGCAAAAACTTTAAGACGCTCCAGCCCGTTTATCCGGGCTTTAAGAGCGTTCCGTAAATTTTTGTTGCCTTCGATTTTTTCATATAATTCGCCGGGGGTACGCAAGACATCGCGGACAGAGTCTTCGATGGTTAATTCCGCCGAATGATATTTTAATAGGACATCCGAATAGTCAATGTACTGCGTATTAGTTAATTCGGAAAAATTGCCGGAGATAGTTCCATCGGTAAGAAAAACAACCGAATCCTCCTTATCCCTGTCCCGGAGGAGGCAAAAATTATTTTTGGCGGCCAGGGTGTACTGAAAAAGTTTCCGGTCGTTTTGGCCGAATCTTTCCCGGATAAACCCGGCAAAACTGTCCGAGAGGCCGGTTAGGGCGTTTTCGTCAACCCCGAGGGTCCCTAAAAACATTTTTGGCGGCCCGGTTCTCCCCGGCAGAAAATCACGTTTTTGATAGGTCCACAATTCCACCGGATAAAGGGTCAGGCTGTGGACTTCCCCCTGTCTCGAGATTCGCAATTCACAACTGCCTTCCAGCACATTGAAGTTTGGAATTTCATAGACCACATCGTCTTCTTTCTCGTACCCATTCCACCAAAACCCCCGGAAGGCGGTAACAGGGGGTTCTCCCCGTTTGCCCGAATCTTCGCCGGTTGGCAGCAGGGAACCGGGGGAAAAGTAAAGGGGAACCGTCCTAAAGATCCATGAATCGTCAAATATCCCTTTGGTCCAGTAACCTGTTTCCCCGGCTTCGTTGATGCCGGCCACCCGCAATTCCCGCGCGGCATTGCCCTGCCCGTTCTGCAATATGGTTATGTGCCGGGAAAGCATGGCGTTTCCATTTAGGGGAATCCGGGGCTGCGCCCTCCAGTCTTCTGAGGGCAATCCCCATTCGGTAAGGTTGGAAAAATAATTTGTTCCGGCCTCATCGGATTCATAGGGAACATAGGTATACTTGAACCACATGGGATCGCAGCCAACGATGTCAAAATCGGCGATCCGGGTGTACATTTCACCTGCATCGTTCATAACAAACATGGTGGACCCGCTGGCGGAAAGGGCGAGGGCCTTAAAGGCGCCCCCCTCGGGGCCGATGAAGTTTCGGCTAAAGTCGCCGGGTAATCCGGTATCGGCGTAACAGATCTCCTGCCCGTCCTCCAGGAGCATATAGGTTGTGGCAATTTCCATTGTGCCGTTGTGATGCTGATTGCCGAAGGGGTCTTCGTAATACAGCACCTGATTATTTCGCTTTCCCAGCGCCCAGGCGATATTTTTTTTGGTGCGGTTATCAAGAAAGAGCTGTTCCGCCACGGGCCAGCCCTGCCGGTCAAACCAAACGTTGCTTTTGTGGGAGATTATCTTATCAAAGCAAAAGCGATAAAAACCCCCCTGGTCCGAAAGGGCAACCAGTTCGTCCGCATCGGCGGATATTTCCACAATCCTTTCCGGCTTATTAAAACCAATCTTCCACGAATCATGGGGAAGCCCTGTTTTTTCAAAAAGCGTCCATTCAACCGGTTCCTTTGTTTCATCAATGCTTTTATACCAGATAAGGCCGTCTTGGACGAGATAATAATGATAGGTATTGAAGGTCTGCGTCCTGGTTTTTATATAAACGGCCTCTGGGAAAATACCGTTTATATCTTCCCCCGGCGGTACATGAAGATACTCATCAATACCCAGGGGTGTTTGCAGGGAACGGCAGGTTGTTAATAATATAACGATACAAAGCCATGATCCGTAAGGGATCGTTGTTTTGCCCATATCATATCTCCGGGTTGAAAGAATTAAGAAATTAAACCACTGACCTCACGGACGACACGGAAGAACAGAAAGTCCGCTGTTTTTCCCTCTTGTCATCCCTTTCTTCGTCTGTGCTGTCCGTGGTTAAAATTCCTCCCGGTTAATTGAAGCGGACTACCTTTCCGGTGGCGGTATATTCCGTGTTTTGGTCTTCAACCGACCGGCCGGAAACCCAGACAATATCCCGAATATCCAAGGATCCGCTTGAGGCATATTGCTGCTGGGCCGCTTCCAATAGTTTTATGTAAGCCTGGGTATTAATGGCATCTCTGCCGTTTAAGGTATTGCGGGCCACAAAAACCGCCTGAACAGTCCCTATCACCGTTTCCTCCTTCTCCAGGGGCATAAACTGCCCGGTGCTGGCGCAGGAAGCCGCCATCCCCGCAATCAGGGACGCCATCAAAACAATCGCCAATTTTTTTCCGATTTTCATAAAAACCTCCGCATAGAAAATATGACAATCTCATTAAAGATACAATCTAAAAATAGCCGGGAAATGTTGCAAAATGTTATTGAATTGTTAATGAAATGTTAAATTTGAAAAATTCGGGCGAATTTATATTCTTTCCACCGTTTTCCACAGGGCCGGAGATACGGTGATCAACGTGTATAAAATTCATTTTGGTTATTCCTGCTGCGTATTTCCCGAATTGCCGTGATTGGTATTAAAGTAAAATGATTGTATTGAAGCCTTATAATATCACAAATGCGGTATATGAAACTGACACAATCATTGACAGCAATTATAAAAACCGGCGGATTTCTTTCCCATTCTTCGATTAATTCCATTATTTCACGCATGATATTTTCGTCAACAAAAAAATCAGCATATTCCTGTGTCTTTGGATAATCCTCGCTATACTTCAATTCTCCATTTTTTGTTATTAACTTTCCTTCTTTATCAGGATAAAAGCCCCATACACCTGCCCGGTCAATTGAGAACGAAGCGTGTCCGGCGATAGATGTTTTTCCATGCTCAATCAATGTCCCAGGCGCATATGCAAAAAAAGAAATTCTATAGTATTGCTCGGGAACATCGGGTGTTTTGAAGGCGGGAAGAGAACTTGTACATGCTGATA
>JAISRN010000147.1 GCA_031273605.1 Spirochaetales bacterium
CCGGGGAATTCAAAAAATCCTTATTACCTGCGATGCCGGCTCGCCCCTGGCCGCCCACGCGGACTTTATTTTGGCAGGGGTTTCCCGGGAAACCTATCCGGAAATTGCCGGAAGCTGCGTTTCTATCGCCACCATCATTGACATTATCTACACCGCCCTGGAAATGACGGATTACCACCGGGCGGCGGAATATCAGGAAAAGATCCAGGATGCCGGGGACCGGTTCGGCAATAAACGCTACGAAATCAATTAGGAGAAAAAAATGGCAAAAAAAGAAGTTTCTTCAAAAACGCCCCCGTCCTCCGGAAAGCCCCGACGGACCGCCGCAGACACCGGCGGGGAGGCCCAGGAAGCCTACCGGCTGCCCGGCCTTCCGGGATACGCCTTGATTCCCGGCGACCCCAACCGGATTCGCCTTATGGTTTCCCAGTGGGATCCCGGGGCCAAGGAGTACGAGTTCAGCCGCCGCTATGCCGGCGCCATCGGCAGGTACAAGGACGTTCCTATCTCGGCCTTTTCCACGGGCATCGGAGCGCCCTCCACCGAGTGGGTTCTTAACGGCCTGGCGGCCAACAAGGTTCATACTTTTATCCGGGTGGGCACCACGGGAACCCTTCAAAAAAACATTAAAACCGGCGATCTTATCATCAACGACGCGGCCGTCCGAATGGACGGAACATCAAACCTCTACGTCCGGCCGGAGTATCCGGCGGCGGCCTCTTACGAAGTAACCTTAGCCTTAATTCAGGCTGCGGAAAATCTGGGTTTTCGGTACCACCTGGGAGTCGGTTACACCGCCGGCTCTTTTTTTACCGGCCAATGCCGAACCCTCTATAACGGCTACCGCCCCGCCGCCCTGGACGCCGAGTTTAGCGATATGCAGCAGGCCCGGGTGCTGAATTTTGAAATGGAAGCCGCGGCGGTTTTTACCCTGGCCCGCCTTTTGGGGGCCCGTTCGGGAATGTGCGCCGCGGTGGTGGCCCACCGGATAACCGGGGAGTGGGACTCAGGCGGGGAGGGCGAAAAAAAAGCCTGCCTCGCGGCCGCCGAGGCGGTGAGGATCATCTCAGGCTGGGATTTAAAAAAGAAAAAGGCCAAAAAAGCATATTACTTTCCCGGCCTTGAAAACCTTAAATGAACAACCCCGCCGCAGAAAAACCAGGCCGGGCCTTAAATTTTCATCAAAGAGGATCGCCATGAACAAAGAAGAACTAAAAGCTAAAATTGTTGAGGCCGCATTATTCATCCAAAAAAGCGGCCTGGTTACCGGAACCTCAGGAAACATAAGCGCCCGGCTTCCCGAAGGCGGCCTGGCGGTGATCACCCCCTCCGGAATTCCCTATGAATCCTACAGCCCCGAAATAATGTGCCTGGTGGATCTGCGGGGAACCCCGATAGAAGGAAGGTTCGCCCCCTCCTCGGAAACCCCCCTTCATACCCTCATCTATCGCCGGGTGGAACGGGCCGCCGCTATAGTGCATACCCATTCCCTCTACGCCACAACTTTTGCCGTTTTGGGTCAGCCCATTCCGGCGCTGGGGGTCGAGGGCCTGGGTTTTGGCGAGGCGGAGATTCCCGTAACCGCCGCCTACGAGACCGCGGGAAGTGAAGAATTGGCGGCCTCCGTTGAGGCGCTTTTGCAGGAGCATCCCCAAACCAATGCCCTCCTTTTAAGGAGCCATGGCCTGGTGGTCTTTGCCGGCGATTTGGACGAAGCCCTTTCCCTGGCCCAGGGGGTGGAACGAACCGCCCGGATCTACTTTCAGGCCCGGTGTATCGGGAAACCGGAAACCCTAAGCCCCGCCGCCATTGCCCGGACCATGGCCAACTACGCGAATCGGAAGCCCGTTCTGCCCCTGGCCCCGGCCTTCGGAAAAAACCAGGGTTGGGCTGCCCCCGAGGCCGCCGCCGGGGCTGTTGCCGGGGCTGTCGCCTCGCCGCCCCCAAAGCCGGCCCCCGCCGCCGGGGAGGTTTATGAAGGGCTGCCCTTTTTGGTCCGGCCGGAAAACGTGGCCCGCTTCGAAGACGGCCGGGTTATCATCCTGGACCGCCGGGTTTACCCTTTTAAGCGGCAGTTTGTTACCTGCGCTGACTATCAGGAAACCGCCCGGGCCATTAAGGATATGGTTACCCAAAGCATGGGGCCCTATACCGCGGTGGCCCGGGGAATGACCCAGGCGGCTTATTCAGTCCGGGATCAAAAAACCCGGCGCCAGCGGGAAGTTATGACCGACGCCGCCTTGGTTTTGGGAAACGCCCGGCCCACCAATAATACGATCCGCTACCTAACCGGGGATCTCCTTAAAACCGCCCTGCGGACCATTGAAGAAGGGGGCGATCTATTCCGGGAAACGGAAAAAGCGGCGGACCGGCAGGTGCTGGATACCTACGGCAGCTCACAAAAAATCGGGGCCTACGGAGCGGCCCAGTTAAAGGATGGAGATTGTGTGCTTAACCACTGCTGGGCGGAGTTGACAATTATCTATACTTTTTTAACCGCCCTTAAAGAGGGCAAAAAACTTACCGCCCTTTGCAGCGAAACCCGCCCCTTTCTGCAGGGGGCGCGGCTCACCGCAGACGCCATTTCCGAGCTGGGGGTGGAAACCAGGGTCTGCTGCGACAATATGCCCGGCTTTGCCATGTCCCGGGGAATGATCAACGTGTTTTTTTCCGGCGCGGACAGGGTAACCATGAGCGGCCATGTGGTAAACAAAATCGGCACCTTTCAGGCGGCCCTCTGCGCCCGGTACTTTCACATTCCCTACTATGCCTTTACCACCGCTCCGGACCCCCAGGCCCTAACGGATAAGGATGTTCATATCGAAGACCGGGACCCGGAAGAGTCCCTTCAGTGCCTGGGGGTGAGGACCGCCTCCGGCAATCCGGGCATTAAAGGCTACTACCCGGCTTTTGACGTTACCCCCCCGGAATTGGTAAGCGGTATCATTACCCAAAAGGGGCTGTTTTCCCCCTACGATATCGCCGCCTTTTTCCGGTAAACCGGGGGCTTCCCTCACCCACAGTGGGGCGGGCGGTCTTTGATGACATTTTTTGAGAACCATCCGCAAAGTCATGGTCTATGGCGAGCCGCTCCCGCTGTTAGCCTAGATACTCCTTGAAAGCATCTTTCAACGCCACATTTACCTTGGCGATGATATCTTCAGAAAGGCGGGTAATCAGTTCCTTGCCGTCAAAAGGTACCAAATCGCCTTTAAAAAGCTCAAAAACCTCCACTTCAAGGGCATTCGCTATTCGTGCCAGATTTTCCGGCTTGGGGTATTTAGTTCCCCGTTCTATGCTACTCAAAAAAATGATGGAAATATCCGC
>JAISRN010000149.1 GCA_031273605.1 Spirochaetales bacterium
CAAAGAGTATATCAAATCAACAGGCGGCCGGTTTGAACCGCACTTTATACCGACCCATTCATCGTGGCTGAATATGATAGAGCGATGGTTTGCCGAAATTACAAACAAACGGATACGCCGGGAAAGCTGGGAATCGGTCATACAATTAAAAAAGGCAATAAAAGATTTCATAATCAGCTGGAATAAATCAGGACGAAATTTTAAGTGGACGAAGAAACCAGATGAAATTCTCATGAAAATTCACAAGGCCCGCATGGGAACGCTTGGGTCAAATGAATAATACAGAACACTAGTGTCTTTGTTTAGATACGCACTACAATAATTCGGCCCATTGCGGCCCATATCGCCGCCATCATCATTTACGTTTTTTACCCACTTAATATCAGAAGCTCCAAATATTTCATTTTTGCAAGCTTCAGGAATTTTGGGAACAATTATTTGATTTTGCATATTTTTCTCCTTAATTTTTATAATACCATTCTTTATATTTTTCTGTCAATACCTTTTGAAACAATTCAGTCCAAACTCCGAAAGCATGCCCATTGATCGATCGGGATTTTTTGCATATTCATGCAAAAAATCCACAAGCGCAACAGGCTGCTAGTGTACTGTCTTACAGAGAAGTAGGAATAACCACGAAGAACCCGCTTTCGCGGGGGAGGACACAGACAGACACGGACAAAGAAACGGAATAGATAATGAAGCAAAATCGTCCTAAATATCTCATATTCTTTGGATTTTCTCGGTTTTTCTGTGTGGGGTCCGTGAAAAAATTTTTAGCTCTTGGGACGCTTTTTACAATAGTTTTATTTTCTGTCCATGCCCAAGGATTTTATTTTGATGCAGGACTTGGCATTGGCGGGGCAAGGACAGAAATAGACGGAATAGATATGTCTGATGCATTTACTGCGGCCGGTGTAGATTTTACAGAAGTTTGGGTTGACCTTGCTTTAAAAGCCGGTTATGGGCCTATTGCCAATATGCCTCTTTACATTGTAGGAACAATAGGAGGTCTGGGGCATAGGCTGGAGGACTACAACTCAGATTACTATCAATTTAATTCTTACATTATTGGCCCGGGAGTCATATTTTATCCAATCTCCTTTATTCAATTGGCCGGATCGATTGGTTATTCCTTTACTAGGAATCAAACATCCTTACCTCTGGTTATGGCTGAAGGCAAAGGAGGATTTGCCGGAGATATTTCTGCAGCCTTTGATTTTAGCGGGCGTAATCATGGTTGGTTGCTTGGGTTAAAATACTTTAGAGCTGTAAATACCCTGGAAACAGGGGCAGAGCAAAATTCTTCCGGCGTATCTGTGTTTGTTAGATACATATTTAAGCATAGAATAAGAGCCTAAGAAAAAGGGCAAAAATTGCGGTGGTTCGTTAATCCGGCAGGTCGGCTTTTTCAAAAAAATAATCGGTTCCGCAGTTTTGGCAGGTAATTTTTAGGGGAAAGGGGCCTTCTTTTAGAGAGGGGTCTTTTTCGGCGGCCAGGGCCCGGAGAAAGGCTAAAAACCGGGGGCGGCTGCAGTCGCAAAAAAATTCCGCCGGCCTAGGGGGCAGGGGAACCAGCCCAAAATCCTTAAAGGGGGCCGCCAAAAAATCCAAGCCCCCGGTTCCCCAAACCCGGCGGGACACCGCTTCCCCCAGGGGGGGCAGTTCCCGCAGCCGGTCTTCAAGGGCGCCGTTTTCTCCGCCGCCGGGCAGGGGTTGGAGGAGCAGCCCTCCGGCGCCCCGGGCCCGGCCCTCCCGGTCAAAGCACAGATCCAGGATAACCGCCGTGGGGGTCTGCTCGGAGCGGTAAAAGTACAGGGCCAGGTCCTTAGCCAGGCTGCCCTGTTCCAGCATAATCCGCCCGGTCCAGGGTTCCGCCGGCCGTCCGTCCTCCCCGGCGGCCCAATTAAAACGGCGGAGGGATAAAAAACCGGGGCCGAACAGTCCATTAAGGCCGAGGCCCTCCAAGGCCCCGGCGCCGGTCAGGGGAATGGGGTTGGCAAAAAGGCGGCCCCGGATATGTCCCTGGTTGTCCGCCTCCGCCGTGTAACCCTGAATAGGGCCGCCGCACTCCACAGTTAGGCTGTACTTTCCCGCCTCTTTAAGAAGGGACGAGAGGAGCCCGGCGGCCAGACAAGCCTGCCCCAGCGCCAGGGTTTCCAGGGGGCCCAGGCCGTGGTTGGCCCGCATTTGGTTTACCAGGGCGGCGCCGGAGAGAAAAACCCCCCGGTAGCGGGCCTGGTTCAGGATGAAGGGAAAAAGACCATCCGGGGCCAGGGTCTTGAGAAATTCCCGCAGTTCGGCATCGGGGATTTCTTTTTTTTCCATAAGCGGCTTTAATCCTCTGCGGAAGGGGAGGGGGCTTTTTTTACCGGCTCAAGAACCCGGATAAAAAAGCGGTCCAGCAAAACCGAATGGATTTCCGTCCGGCTTTGGCGCAGATTGCGAAAGGTCTTGGCCAGCAGGGACATGAGGGCTTCCATTTCGGCTAAACCGTAGTTCCCCGCGCCAATCCGGTAGGAGTCCTTCATGCGGCCCTGCCAAACCCCCGCCTTTTGGCAGGCTTCGTCAAAGGAGCTTCCCTGGGCCATTGCCGCGATAAGATCCAAGAGCCGCCGGAACTGCCACACCAGGCCGCCTAAAATTTTATCCGGGTCCTGATCCTGGGCAAGCATGAGCTTGCGGCAGACTTCCAGGGTTCCGGCCAGGTCCCGCCTTAACACCCGGTCAAAAAGGGTAAAAATATTTTCTTCCCGTGAATGGTAGAGAAACTCCTCCACATCCCCCGGGGTGATCCGCCGCTTGGCGCCTTCCGCCGGGGCGTCCGGTTTTTCGGGGACGCTCAAGGCGCGGACCAGTTGTTCACATTCCCGTTTTAGTTCCCCGGTTTCGTTCTCCACCAGGGCGAGGATCGCCGCATCCGCTCCTTCCTCAAGCTCCATCCCCGCCTGCTGAAAAAATTTTTTTATCCAATCTTTTTTTTCGGTTTCCCGCAGTTCGTAAAATTTTTTGGTCCGTCCGGGGGGAATGGCCTTGGTAAGGGCCGCGGACAAATCCCGGCCAAAACCATCGCTTAACAAAAAAACCAGGCAGTCCTGGGGAAGGCGGCGGAGAAACCCCCCCAGCAGGGCGGCGTCGTCTTTGTGAATGGTTTCCGCCTGGGGAATCTCCACCCATTTGGCTTCGGAAAAGAGAGCGCCGGTGCTTAAAAAATTAATCGCCTCTTTCATGGAGGTTTCAAAGGGGTAGTACCGGGATTCCTCCAGTTCGGGATGTTCTTTTTTAACCTGGGCTTTAAGTTTTAAGAGAAAGTCCTGTTTGTTTCCTCTTTCGGGGCCCAGAAGAAGATAGGCCTGACCAAGTTCAATCATAGTTTCGGGTTATGCATTTTAGTATGCCCTGAATACGGGGTTCCCGGCAATAGATGTCAGGATACTTAGGATTTTCGGCTTTTAACCGAATCCGGTTGGCTTCTTTAAAAAAACGTTTAATAGTAACGCCCCCTTCCTCGGTAAGGGCGGCAACCAGGTCTCCGTTTCGTGCTGTTTCGCTTTTCACAAATAAGGCTATATCGCCGTCCAAAATTCCCGCCCCCGTCATGCTGTGCCCTTCAATGCGCAGGGCAAAGTACTTTTCCCGCTGAAAGGAATCGCTGGGAAGAGCTAAATAGCCTTCGGTATTTTCTTCCACGTAGATAGGCTGACCGGCGGACACCGGGCCTAAGATGGGAATGAAGGCAACATCAATCGAGGCCTCCGGCGAAGGCAAATCATCATAAACAAGAAAGGGCATATCTATAATTTTTTGCTCCGGGGATTCCGGGTTTTTCTCCGGAACCAAGGCCTGGGCTCCGGGGAGCTTGACAATTTCAATAGCCCTGGCCCGGTTAAAATTCCGGGTAATATAGCCTTTCTCCGCCAGGGCTTTTAAATGAAAATGGGCGCCGTTAGAAGAAAAGCCGAACCGGGCGGCAATCTCCCGGGTGGTGGGAGGATACTTGCGGGTTTTAATAAATTCGGCAATAAAAAGGAGGACCGCTTTTTGGGGACCGGTTAAATCTTTCATTTTCAATTTACCCTTCGGAATTCATGGGCTCTGCCCTGCGGCGGGATGGGTTTATTTCAATTCGTAGTTTATTGATTTTTCCGTGAAGGTTGCTGGGATAGATGCCCAGGTCCTGGGCGGTTTTGGATATGTTTTGATTAAATTTTGCCAGCCGCCGGCGGATAAGGGCCGTTTCGAAGGCTTCCCTGGCCTCCCCCAGCCTCATTCCGTCAAATAAACTAAAATCCGGCGCCCCGGGAATCTCCTCCGCCCCGGCCCCGGAGGGCGTTCCGGTTTTGTCCCCCGCCTCCCCTAAAAAGTACTCCGCCGTGGGCCGGGATATTTCTTCCTCATCGCTCATCACCACAACCCGTTCAATAAAATTTTTAAACTCCCGGATGTTTCCCGGCCAGGGATACTCCATAAGCAGTTCCAAAGCCCCGGGAGAAAGGCGGCGGGTATTTTTTTCCGCCGGAGGGGTAAAGCGGGCAAAAAAGTAATCCGCCAAAAGGGGCAGGTCTTCCCGGCGCTGCCTTAGGGCCGGCACGGCAATGGGAACCACATTAAGGCGAAAGTACAGATCTTCCCTAAACCGCCCTTCTCTGATCTCCCGGAGGATATCCTTGTTGGTAGCCGCCAGAAGGCGCACATCCACGGTAATGGACTCCTCTCCCCCCACCCGCTCAAAACGCATCTCCTGAATCACCCGGAGAATTTTAGCCTGGGCGTTTAGGGACATATCCGCTATTTCATCCAGAAAAAGGGTGCCCCCGTGGGCCACTTCAAACTTCCCCCGCCGCCGGCTTACCGCCCCGGTAAAGGAACCCTTCTCGTGGCCGAAAAGTTCGCTTTCCAGAAGGGTATCCGGCAGGGCCGCGCAGTTTACCTGAACAAAAGGCCGGTGGGCCCGGCGGCTGCCCCGGTGAATTTCCCGGGCCACCAGCTCTTTGCCGGTACCGTTTTCGCCGGTGATAAGAATCTTGACATCGGTGGCGGCGCTCTGGCGAATCCTTTCCCGCACCTCGGCCAGGGCGGGGCTGGAGCCTACCATGCGGTCTTCCTTGGCAAGCCCCGCTTTAAGGGAGCGGTTTTCGTCTTTCAGGTTGGCCAGAACCAGGGCGTTTTTGATCAGGGTAATGACCCGTTCCAGGGAGAGGGGCTTTTCTAAAAAGTCAAAGGCTCCCAGTTTAACGGCCTTTACCGCCAGATCGATGTTCCCGTGGCCGGAGATAACAATCACCTCGATGGTGGGATACCCTTCTTTTATTTTTTCCAGAACATCCATTCCCCCCATTTGGGGAAGCCAGACATCTAAAATGACCAGATCGATCCGGCGCTCCTGCAGCCGGGAAAAACATTCCAGCCCGTCGGCCGCGCAGACCGGCTCGTAGCCTTCGTCGGAAATAATATCGGATAAAACTGACCGGATCCCCGGCTCGTCATCAACAATCAAAATGGTCTTCACGCGCCCTCCGCAGAAACTTCGCCCAGGGGCAGATCGATAAAGAAGGTCGTCCCCAGACCCGCCTCGGATTCAAACCAAATCCGGCCCTTATGATCAAAAATGATTCTCTCAACGATGGACAAACCCAGCCCGGTTCCCCCGGTTTTAGTGGTAAAGTAAGGATTAAAAACCTTTCCGTGTTCTTCCGCAGCTATACCGGCGCCGGTATCGGCAATCGCAATTCTAAGATAGCGGGTATCGCCCTTTCTGACAAGATCATAGGTAAGATTTATTTTTCCCGGCCCCTGGATCGACTCAAAGGCGTTTTTAAACAGGTTAGAAAAAACCCGTTTAAGCTGGTTTTCGTCGGCGGGGATGATCTGAGGCCGGGTAAGGCGGCTTAGGTCCATTGTTACCTCGGGGTACTGCCCCGCGTAAGGGGCCGCCGCCCCTTCGATGAGGGCGGTAATATCCAGGGGTTTCAGTTTGGGCGCCGGCTGCCGGGAAAAATCCCTAAACTCCTCCAAAAGCCTTGAAAGGCCGTTCACCTCGACAATGATGGAATTGACTCCGGATCGCAGGACCTCCTCAAACTGGCCCGGGGATTCTCCCCCGGTCAGGCCCAGGTAGCGCTTTAGGATTCGCTCGGCGGACAATTTAATGGGGGTTAGGGGATTTTTTATTTCATGGGCCAGCCGCTGGGCAATTTCCTGCCACGCGGCAATCTTATCGGTTTGAAGGATCTCCTTTCGGGATCGTTCCAGCTCCGAGATCATCTGATTAAAGGAATGGCTTAGGGTGGCCAGTTCGTCCTGGGAGTTTACCAGGAGCCTGAAAGAAAGGTCCCCTTCCCTAACCCGCCGGGTGGCGGCTTCCAGATTGACAATAGGAACAATAATGTCCCGGGACAGGATGAAGCTGATCAAAAGGGAAAGGAGGAGCAGGGGAAGGGAAAAGAAAAGATAAAACAGGCTAAAGGCCGGAAGAAAGGAACCCTGGAGAATCCGGTACTGGGTAAAGGTTTCCAGGGCCCGGGTCATTCCCCGGGCGGTTATCTCAAAGGAAGGGGGAAGCACGGAAGAAAGAACCGCCCAGTACTGATCTTCCGGCCCCCAATAGGATACCGCTCCCCGGATAAGGCTTAGGTCGTTCAGGTTTTCCCTGGGCAGAAGTCCGTGGCGTCCCGGGGCGGGGGCGAATTCCCGGGGCAAAAAGGGAAGGCGGGCTTCCGGGGGGCCTTCAAAAAAAATTTCCCCCTGGGTTCCGGAAAAGATCTGCAGCGCGTCCAGTTTGGGGTTGGCTTCGGTAAGGAGCTGCCACAGCCGCCGGGGGGAGGAGGTAAAGTCCACCAGGAGGGATTGGGCCAGTTCGCTCCCCGCAAAGGCTTCTAAAACCCGCAGATCCTCCTGGTAGGAATTGATGGCCATGTCAACTCCGTTTTGGAGTACATCCTGCAGATAGGAGGAAAACCAGGAGTTAAGAACATCCCCTACGATGGTAATGGACAGAACCGACTGGGGAAGGGAGGAGATTAAAGCGGTTAAGACAAAATAAAGGGTAAGTTTTACCCTAAACCGGGCGCCCGGATTTTTTTGCTGCCGCTGTTTTATTATTTGAAAAAGATTAAAGATAACCAGAACCAGGAGGATCAGGGGAATCAGAATCAGAAAGGGAATAAAAAAATAGTAACGGTAATACTCTTCCTGGGCCGATTCGGAAAGAATCCTGTTGACAAAAACCAGGGTCAGCGCCATGACCACCAGATAAACCAGGATCAGGGTAATTACTCCCCCCAGTCCTTCGTTCCGGGGCTGGATAACGGGCTTTTTTTCCCTCACTCCGGCCCCCCCAGAACAAAGTCATAAATATACCAGCCCTGACTAAGCCACCTGAATAAAGATGAAAAGGAAAGAACCGTAAAGGGGGGGCGGAGGATCATTTTTTCCGGCTTGGTCCGGATCCGAATCTGGTAATGCCCCGGCTTCCAGTCCTCCGCCTCCGGGCTTGCCAGGGGAAAATCCTGAAGTCCGAAAAGGCCGGCGATAAACTCATCCTCCCCGGCATAATAGAAAACCCCGCCGCCGGACCGCTTGATTTGAAAGGTTTGCAGAAAAGGGTCCCAGCCGCCGTCCTGATTGATTTCCATCTGCCGGAGCAGCACAAAACGGCCTCCCGCCTCCTCAAAGATCCTCACGTCGTAGATAACCCGGCACCTTATGCCCTGCCCGGCCAGGGCCGCCATTTCATCCGGCAGGCCCTCCGGGGGCGGCGCGTTAAAGGTTAGCCGCAGTTCCCTGGGGTCCCGGGTGTCCAGAAAAGCCCCGTTCCCCCGATTTTCCCCCTGGCCGGCAAAGGGCTTATCGGAGGCGGTCAGCAGCCCGGCGGCCAACAGCCCGGCGGCCAAAAACCGGAGGGCGGAACAGGTTTTAGTCTTCGTAAAATTTGTTTTCAAAAAGTTCAACCAGGGCGGATAGGGCTTCCTGCTCGTCCTCTCCATCGGCTATGATTTTGAGGGTTGAATCGTAACTAAGGCCTAGGGCAATAATGCCCAGAACGGACTTGCTGCTTACCCTATCCCGATCCTTTTCAAAAAAGATCTCCGACTTAAATTCACCGGCCTTGTTTACCAGCAAAGTCGCCGGCCTGGCATGCATCCCCGCACGATTAGATAGGACGACCTGTTGGGAAATCACACTCTTGCCTCCCTTTGATGGAGTTGATTTTGAATAAAGGACCGGGCGGAAAACCGTCCCATTTTTTTGAGCCTTTGATTCATGGCGGCCGCTTCTACAATGATGGGAATGTTCCTTCCCGGTTTAACCTGAAGCCGGATTCGGGGAACCCGGACTCCCAGGAGTTCCTCGTAGATCTCCGTATCCCCTATGCGATCGCAGATTTGTTCCGGGTCCCATTCTTCCAGATCGACGATCATTTGAATTTCCTTCCCGTTCCGCACCGCTCCGGCGCCGTAGAGTTCAAAAATGTTAATGATGCCCAGCCCCCGGATTTCCATGTGATAGGCCGCCTCTTCGTTAAGCCCCGTTCCTTCCAGGGCGGAATTGTAAAGGCAGGTAATCCGAACCGCATCATCGGCCACCAGCCGGTGCCCCCGCTGAATAAGCTCCAGGGCCGCCTCGCTCTTGCCTATTCCGCTCTTGCCCCTGATGAGCACGCCGATGCCAAAAACTTCGACCATGGTGCCGTGACAGGTGATGTTTTCGGAAAATACCTTGCCCAGGATACGGTAAAGGGTTAGGATAAGCTCTTCCGTTGAGGCGGCGGTGGAGAGAAGGGGGCAGCCGGACTCCCTGGCCAGGGCAATAAAAGTTTCATTAGGCCGGTGATTATAGGAAAAAGCGCAGCAGGGAATGGAAAAGCCAAAGAATTTTTTTAGGGAGGCCGCGGAGTTTTCCCCTTGCAGCTTTTGCAGGTAGGCCGTTTCGCCCCGGCCAAAAACCTGGATGGCCTTATCGGCAAAGCCGTCAAAAAAGCCGCTTAAGGCGAGTCCGGGACGGTAAATGTTTTGTTTGCCTATTTCCCTGCCCAGGCCGTCCTTCCCTGCAAAGCAGGTTAACTTAAGGGTATTGTGCTCCCCTGTTTCCGTTTCGAGAAGGTTGAGTACGGTGAAAGTCTTCATGGGATACCCGTTTTTTTCTGCACATCCTTAATGATTTTGCATTTTTTCTTTCTCTTTGCTGATTTTATTTTCCACTTTATCAATAATCAGATCAATACCCTCGTACAGGTTATGGCTTGAGATGTGCAGGTGAGAGGGGTTTCCGCCGGTAAAGGTAAAATCGGCGCTTAAATTATAGAGACTCTTCTCCCGTTCCACCGAAAATTCAAGGGTTTTGATAAAGTCGGAAGCAAACTCAAGGCGCTTCATTTTTTTTTGAAACTGCTCCAAAGTCTTTTCGCTCAACTCGTAATGGATGCCCTTAATTTCAATGTTCATCATGGTCTCCTCCCCGGTTTTAAAATTGATCGAACAAAAATTGTTTCAGGACCGTCCGGACAGCCCTGTCTTGCCCAAAGCAGCCTATTTTTCCAACTCGCTCCGGTACTTAGCCACGGTACGCCGGGCCACTTTTATGCCCTGGCCGGTTAAAATTTCGGCAATCCTCTGATCCGGGAGCTTCTTTCCCTTTTCGGCGGCGATGATCTCCCGAATTCGCTCCTTAACCCCCTCCCGGGAAATCCGGGGACCGGCGTTCTCCGAACCCGGCACGGAATTGGAAAAAAAATACCGCAGGGGAAAGATTCCCCATTCGGTTTGAATGTGCTTGGCATTGGCCAGCCGGGACACCGTACTTTCGTGGACCGAAATGGCCTCCGCCGCCTCCTTTAGGGTCATGGGCGCCAGGTACTTAGGGCCCCGGATAAAAAAATCCCGTTGAAATTCCAAAATGACCTGGGCAACCCGCAAAAGGGTTTGATTGCGGTACTGCAGGCCCTGGAGAAAGGCCTGGGCGTCCCGAACCTGCTCCGCGGCAAACTGACGGGCATCCTGTCCGGCTTCCTGGGCCTTTTTGCCCTTCCGGGTTTCCATAAGTTTTTCAAAGTAGGGGTTGATTCCCAGGACGGGAATTTCCTCATCGTTGATGGAAATGACAAAATCTCCCCCCCGGGCATAGATCATTAAGTCCGGCGTTACATAGGAAACTTCGCCGGTGGAGTAGGCCGCCCCCGGAGTGGGGTTGAGGGTTCTCAGGTAATCCAGGAGAAGATCCATCCGGTCGGCGGAAACCCCTAAGGACTTGGCGGCCTCCTTTACCCGGCCCTGATCCACCATTTTAAGGTGGTCCCGAATCAGGGCCTCCGCTTCCGGGGGCGCCAAGGGGTCCAGCCGGCACTGAACCAAAAGGGATTCCCCGTAGTCCGCCGCGCAGCAGCCCGTGGGGTCAAAGCCCTGGATCAGGGCCGTTATTTTGGGCGCCAGGGGCTGAAGCCGGGGGGGAATAAAGCTCTCCGGGGCTTCAAAAAAAAAGCCGTTTTTATCCAGATTTTGAATGAGGAGGGTTCCCAGGGCCCGCTCATCCTCCTCCAGGGGCTGGAGTCCAAGCTGCCACAAAAGGTGATCCTGAAGACTCTCCCGGCGGCTTAGGGCTTCGATAAATTTTTGTTTGGCGTCCGAGCCCTCCTCGTCCACCGGTCCGGAGGTTAAGCGCCCCAGGTAGCCGGGATCCGAGGAGTTTTCAAAGGCGTCATACTCTTTAGGGGGCTTTTCGGCGGCTTCCAGGGAAACCGCGGAGCGGTCTTCCAGCATTTCCAGGGCGGGATTCCGTTCCAGCTCCTCCTGAATGCTCATTTTAAGATCCTGGAGGGGCAGACTCATCAGCTTAAGACTCTGGAACATCTGGGGGCTGAGTTTAAATCTCTGATCCTGAATGAGAACCGGCTTCTGTAACTGCAATTCCCTCACATCCTGAAATCTTGGCCTAAATAAATTTGCTTGGCCAACTCATTATTGAGGAGGTCCTGTAAGGCCCCGCTTGCCTGAATCTCCCCATGATTGATTATATACGACCTATGGGTAATCTCCAAGGTATCCCGGACATTATGATCGGTTACCAGGATGCTTATCCCCTGGGAGCTTAAATTTTGGATGATTTTTTTTATTTCGTTAACCGCAATGGGATCGATCCCGGAAAAAGGCTCGTCCAGAAGGAGGAATTTCGGGTTAATGGCCAGGGCCCGGGCAATTTCCGCCTTGCGCCTTTCCCCGCCGGAAAGGGTGTAGGCCGGCTGCCGCCTGAGCCCTTCAATGCCCAGCCCGGTCAAAAGCTCCTCAAGTTTTTGGGCCCGCTCCTTCCGGTTAAGGTCCCGGCGGGTTTCCAGGACGGCGGTCACGTTTTTTTCTACCGTGAGTTTGCGAAAAATGGAAGCCTCCTGGGGAAGGTAGGAGATGCCCTTCCTGGCCCGGCGGTGCATGGGCAGGGCGGTAATGTCCTGATCGTCCAGAAATATCCTTCCCCCGGTACAGCGGATAAAGCCCACCAGCATATAAAAAACCGTGGTTTTCCCCGCCCCGTTGGGGCCCAGGAGCCCTACCACCTCCCCGGATTTCAGGGAAAAGCTCACATCCGCTACCGCCGCCTTCTTGCCAAAGAGTTTTCTCAAGCCCTCCACCCTAAAGACGGATTCCCTGCCTTCCATTATTCTCCTTCCGTTTCCCGGCTCTCCGTCGAAACCAGGCCGGAAACCCTGCCTTCCAGGGTAATCTCGTCGGTACCCAGGTCTACGGAAATCCGGGCGGCGGCATAATCGTCCCCCTTCCACCGGACCTGGGGCATCCCGGAAAGTTCCAACTGCTCCCGCTCCCGGTTGTACCGGGCATACTCGGCCCGGCAGGTCATAATTCCCGATTCATCCTCTTTAACGATTCGTACCCCCACCTGAATAATGGTCAGGTTCTCCTGCCCCCAGTTTTCCAGGTAGGCCCCCTTAACGATGAGGGCGTTTTTTTGGTCAATCATCTCCGATTCGCCCTGAATCCGGGAAAAGTCGATCTCCCGGTCATAAAACAGGTTTTGACAGAGGAGGATAAAGCCGTTTTTGTTGTCCCGAACCCGGATGGCCCCGGTACAGATGAGGTAGCGGAAGTCTTCGCCGTACAGCTCTATCCGCTCGGCGGTAATCTCCGTGTCCCGGGTGGTAACCTGGGCGTTGCCGGAAAGGATGGTCCGTTCCCGGCCCTGGGCCAGGACCGCTTCGGTGCGGTCGGCGGAAAAGGTAAAGCGGTCGGCGGCCCCCAGGGCGATTCCCCGGCCCAGGAGTTCCAGCAAAAGCCCCGCTATAAAAACGGCCCTTTTCACGGTTCTTCCCCTTCTTCTTCGGCCTTTTCCACCCAACTGCCCTGAACGCCGCCGTCAAACCGGACCGTCCGGTCCCGGGCCAGGGCGGAGAAACCCCCTCCCTCTATCCGGGTCCCCGAGTCCAGCGCCAGTTCAACCTGCCCTTCGGGGTCTCCGGTAAGTTCCTTTTGCTCATCGCTCCAAAAAAGCCGGTCCGCGGTGAGCCAGGCCTTTTCCTGGGCGGAGTAAAAGGCCAGATTCCCCCGGAGTTCGATATTATGGGTATCGGTAAAGAGAAAAGCCTCGTCGCAGCTTCCGGAGGTGAGGATTTCCCCGGCGGGATTCAGCTCGGTAAAATTAATCTTGTAAAAGCGGGATTCGCTTAATTTGGTGTAGTTTTCGCCCCTTTCGGCCTGAATCCGAAAGTTTTCCGCGTTGTTTCTGATGACCACGTAGACCAGGTCCTCAAAAACCGTGTCCGGCGTTTCCCTTGCCAACTCCGCCGCCAAAAAAGCGGAGGAGTAGTCCAGGGAGCAGGAAACCAGGGCCAAAGGAATGATCAGCGAGGCAAGCCGGGGGGTTGAAAATAAGGGCCGCTGGGGAATCACTTTATTAGTATCGGAGATAGGAAAGAAAAAAGCAAGAGTCTCTGTGTTGACTTTGCTTGGAGAAAGAAATATACTAGGTAACAAAATGGACGAATTTCTTGATGATAAAGAATTTACCCGGTTTAAGGATGTCATTTACCAGGCCAGCGGCATCACTTTTACCGATGCTAACCGGATAATTCTTTCCAGCCGGTTAAGGGAGATACTCAGGGCCAGCAAGATTGACAGCCTAAACGCGTACTATGATCTAATCACCAAGGATAAGGAGGAGATGAAACTCCTCCTGGATTCGGTAACCACCAATCTAACCAGCTTTTTTAGGAATATTGCCCAGTTTAACACCCTGGAACACTATGTCTTCCCCGAGCTAATCAAGAAAAAACGGGCCGCCGGGGAAACCAAGATTAAGATCTGGAGCGCCGGATGTTCCACCGGCGAGGAGCCCTATTCCATTGCTATGCTGGCCAGGGATAAACTGCCCCCCAGCTTTACCCTGGAGATCCTGGCCTCGGATCTTAGCCTAAAATGCCTTATGACCGCCAAGGAAGGCTATTACGCGGGGAGCAAGATTTCGGGAATTCCCGACAGTTACCTTACCCGGTTTTTTACCAAAAGCCAGGATGGTTATCTTATTACTGATGAAATTAAAAACCTGATTAAGTTCGACTACCATAACCTTAACTACGATTCGGGCAACCGGGGATTAGACGTGGTTTTTTGCCGCAACGTGATCATTTACTTCGACTCAGCGGCTCAGGAATCGGTAATCGAAAAATTTTACAACTCGATGAACAATCAATCCTTTTTGTTTATCGGCCATTCGGAATCCCTCTTTGGAATGAACACAAAATTCGAGTTTCTAAAGACTGAATGGTCTTGTATCTACCAAAAAAAGGGTTAACTAGCGAAATAGACAAGGTAGCGAAATGGACGAAGAAAAAATATCCGTTCTCATTTGTGATGATTCGGCTCTTATGCGTAATCTCATCTCCCGGATGGTGGAGTCAGATCCCCATCTCATGGTAGCGGGAAAGGCCATGAATGGCCGGTTTGCCCTGGATAAGCTCCCCACCCTTAAGCCCGATATTATCGTTATGGACTTGGAAATGCCGGAAATGTCCGGTATTGAGTTTTTAAAGGAACGCAAGCGGCTGGGAATCACGATTCCCGTGATTATCCTATCCGCCGTGGCCCAGCGGGGCGCCCAGATCACCATGGAAGCCATGGAATTAGGCGCCCAGGATTTTATCCTTAAGCCTTCCACCGGAAGCCAGGAGCTAATGGAGGTGCAGAAACACCTTACCGACACCCTAAAGGCCTACGGCGCCCGTTACAAGCGGCTAAACTTCCGCACAAAGGAAGTCCCCGGCGCGGCGGCTCCGGCGGCGCCCCCGGCGGCGGCCCGCCCCCTTCCGGAACACGCCGGGGTTAACGAGAGCTTTGCCTATCATTCCGGCCCGCCTCCGGTAATCCAGCGGGCGGCCCTCACCAGGCAGATCGACGTGGTGGCCCTGGGCATCTCCACCGGCGGGCCTAATGCGTTGCGGGAGGTGTTCCCCATGCTGGATCCGGAGCTGCCGGTGCCCTTTTTGGTGGTTCAGCACATGCCCGCCGGTTTTACCAAGGAATTTGCCGCCAGCCTTAACCGAATCTGCCCCCTGGAAGTTAAGGAAGCGGAAGAAGGCGACCTGCTTAAGCCCGGCCGGGTGCTTATTGCCCCCGGGGACAGCCATCTGGAGGTGGAACAAAAGAAGCTCGCCGTTATTGCCCACCTAACCCAGGCCCCCCTGCGCAGCGGCCACCGGCCTTCGGCGGATGTGCTTTTTGAATCCGTGGCTAAGGCCTATGGCGGCCGGGCCCTGGCGGTGATTATGACGGGGATGGGCAAAGACGGGGCCACGGAAATCGGGAAAATTTACCAGGCCGGGGGCATTACCATTGCCCAGGATCAGGAGAGCGCCGTGGTTTACGGAATGCCCCGGGCTGCCTTTGAAAACGGCTACACGGATCACGTCGTTTCCCTGGACAAAATTGCCCCCACCATCAACCGCATTGTCCGGGAAAACCAGCGCTAAAACCGGTTAAACGCCGCCGGAAACCTTTTCCACAACCTGGGGCAGACGGCCCAAAAACCGGGAGCGGCCCAGCCGGAGGGCCGTTATAAAACCCAGGCCCAGCCCCGCAAAACCGCTTCCCAGGCGGCTTAACTCGCCTTTTAACCCTGCCAGCTTTTCCGCCCCCAGGTAAAACAAAATAAACAGCAGGAGGGGCAGAATCAGGGTGAGAAAGGCCGACAAAACCGTCAGCCCCGGAGGAAGGAAAATCCGGACCCTGTCCCCCACCGCCAGGCTCAGGTCCCGGTCGTTTTCCGCTTCAAAGCGCCGCTCGTTAACGGAACAGAAAAGTTTGCCGGGACACTTGCCGCAGCCCAGGGGGTCCCCGCAGGCCAGGGTTATCCGGCGGCCCTCAATCGCCTTCACCGTTCCGGTCTCGATCATGGGGAACCTCCTTGCAGGGAATTTTAATCCTTTCCGCGGAAAGGGCCTTGCCGTCTTCGCCAATCTCCACGAATAAGCCCTGAAGTTCCGGAAACTCCCACGCGTCCTGGGAGCGTTCAGGGATCTGGGTGAGAAATTTGTCGATTTCAATCCGGGAATCCAGACCGCCCACGGAAACCTGGCTGCCCGTCCGGCCCGCATCGGTAATTACCGCCGCCCCTTCTTTAAGGACCCCCTCATCGGAGGTTTGAACCTTGCCATGACTGCCGAAAACTGCCGAAAGGAGGGGGCCGCCGTGGTAAAACATGGTTTGCTTTTCCGCGGTAGTGGCGGCGTGAAAGTCCAGCACAATGATGGGGGTTTCTTCTTTAAGGCGGGCCACAATGTCGGGCAGAAAGGTATAGGGATTGCTGAGATGAACCCGGGGAAATCCCGTCTGCCCCAGAAGGCAGATAACGGCGATCTTCCGGCCCCCCGGAAGGCCGTAGACCCGCCAGCCCCGTCCCGGATTTCCCGGAGGGTAATTGGCGGGGCGCAGGATGTAGGAAGCCTTGGCCATGTGGGGCACCAGGTCTTTTTTGTAGTAGATTTTTTCGCCCCCGGTAAGAACATCTATGCCCAGCTTTTTTAAGTAGATGGAGTGATTCTTTCCCAGGCCGAAGCCCCCGGTGGCGCCTTCGCCATTGGCTATGATAAAATCCGGGTTTAGGGTTTTTTTGATTTCCGGCAGGAGGGTTTTTACGCAAAAGATCCCCGCCTTGCCCACTATCTCGCCGATGTAGAGAACCTTAACGCCCACTGGTGTAACCCCCTTGCCCCGGATATAGAGTAACAGAATTCCCCGGAAATTCCAAGGGAGGGACCGGTGATTAATTAAATGTTGCCTCTTTTTTAGACCTGATGTATGATAAGCATTAGAGGTTAAAAATGAAAAAGAACCTATCTTTGGCGGCGCTGCTGGCCGCAATAGTAGTAAGCGTCACAATCGCTGCCTGCGATCTGGGGAATGGCCGCCTGAGGTATTCCGTTCAGGTTAACAACCAAGCCGCCGGCTTAACCATCGCCAACACCGACACCGTTGAATTGTACATCCTAAATTTAGAATATAGTGAAGATGCTAATAACCGGGGATTAATTCTTATTGCTGACGGCGACAGGACACATAGGGGCAGGATACTGAATAATGCAGGATGGTACAGCGTAAAATCCGATTTGGCGGTTACCAATGATGTTAATAACGGTTCCTACTCCGGCTTTCAAATAAGGATTGGCCAATTGAGAGTTAATGAAACTGAATATGATTTCCCTGTCGATGGCAACCAAGGCCACGGGGTGATGTTTGGATATCCAACGAACATTTGGGGCAGCAGTTGGGACATATACCCTGACAATTTTTCCGGCATCACGATGACCGATTCCGTTTATAGCCTCAAAACCATTTTAACGGTAGAACCGGAGATCCTTGATGGAAACGGGAACCTGGCTGACGACCCCTATCAATATATTAAGATTGAAGGCAGAATAAACGAGTAATCTGCCATAGCATAAACAATAAAATATGGAGCAAAAGCACCTTAACCACAATGATACCGTCAATTTGGGCAGTTTTTATACGCCGGAATGGATAGTCGATATTGTTTACTCTATGATACGGAAGAATGTCCCTGATTCTTCACAGTATCACATCCTTGACACATCCTGTGGATACGGCGGTTTTTTGCGGGGAAAAAATGCCATAGGCGCTGATATTGACGGGGCGGCTGTCAAAACGGCAAAAGAAAGGTCTCCACAACATATCTACATTCATCAGAACAGTCTGTTGGATATTTCCCGGAGCCAATACGGGCTGGATAAAAATTCAAAAATAATTATCGTTGGTAATCCGCCCTACAATGATACCACATCAATTATTCGTAATAGTATCAAAAAAGAAAAATTTGAACGGGATGGGGCTGTTTTTTCCCGGGATTTGGGTATTTCCTTTTTGCTGTCATACGATATTTTAAAGGCGGATTTTGTTTGTGTCTTACACCCCTTGTCATACCTCATCAAAAAGGCAAACTTTGAAAGTTTGCGATCCTTTAAGGACAGCTACAAGCTCGTTGATTCTGTAATCGTGAGTTCCGGCGTATTTTCGGCAACATCAAAAACAACGTGCTTTCCGATAATCATTGCTTTTTACGAGCGGGTGTCTTTTGGGATGGATTATAATTATGTAAAAAACTTTGAATTTAAAACAACGGAAAACAAAAAATTTTCATTGAGTCAATATGACGTAATTGGAAAATATATTAGCAAATATCCAAATCGCAATAAAATCAATGCCAACGAAACCGTGGCGTATTTTTATACCATGCGTGACATAAACGCACTAAAACGCGGGGCAACTTTTATTGATAAAGAAACTTATAATGCGGTGCGCGTAACAAAACAAAAACTGCCCTATTATTGTTACGTTGATGTTTTTAAGGAATATATTCCCCATATTCCTTATTATTTTGGCAACAGCGATGTTATGATAAACAACGAAGCCTTTACTGAATTGAAGGATTTGTTTGTTTATAAAAGCGTCCAAAGGCACCCAAAACTATCGGAATGTGCCGAAATAAAGAAACCCTATAAGGATTTTGAAAAACCTGTTCAGGGTTACTTTAAAAACTTGTTAGGGGAACATTATGTGGATTGAAAATTGTAATGAGGCGGCGAAAGAATTATCAATTGCCATTCCATTAACAAAAGGCACGGAAAAAACCAGGATAAAAAAGCGCAGTTTTTTTAATGAGTATGGTTTCCCGGTTGCCACAAAAAGTGAAGCCTTTTCTCAGTCTTGCTATGTGGAATGGCAGATAGGCTATGATGTGGTTACTGCCGAACCGGAAAAACTTAAAAAAACAACCCTCAAAAAAATAACTTTTACCGGTGCAAACACGAAAGAAAAGGCGCTGTATGAACTTTCGGAGTACGTTTATTATTTTTATAAATGGCAAGTTATACCTAAACAAGATTTATTGAACATCCTATTGTTTCTTAAAAATCTTAAAGGAACCGATTTTGTAGACAAGAATCCGGAATTATCTATAGAACGAACGCATCCTGTGCCTAAATCAATTAATAGCATAGACTACCAATGGACACAGGTGAAATATCCTGTTCTAATTCATAAATTTGGCAAGTATGAAATTTTGACAGAAATCATTATCAAAGAAAAACAATACGCGATTGGCGTACAGCCGATGTTGTATTTTTGCTTTCCTGTTACGGAACTTAAATCAAAAAAGCAGCTTGTAGGTAGAACCGCTGAAGCTAAAGAAACGGCGAGTTTTATTATTGATGCAAAGACCATTAGTATCTTTGTGCTGATGTTAAAAATGTTTGGAACGCTATCAGAAAACCATAACAAGGATATTATTACCATTGTGGAAAAGATTATTGCCTAGGCAGCCCAAAATCCGGCGAAAACGCACGCTTTACGTTTCGCCGCCGGTAGGCGGCTCGGGCTGAGGTCTACTTTTCCGCTCACTGGGTAAAAAAGTGGTTAGATTTAGAATTCCTGATGTTTTTTATGAAACAGTTGTCAGAATTTAAATTCTTGGCTATACTGTCATCGATGATTCGGAAAAAAGCCGATTTAAATCAATATACCGCCTCAAGGAACCAAGGAACCAAGGAACCAAGGAACCAAGGAACCAAGGAACCAAGGAACCAAGGAACCAAGGAACCAAGGAACCAAGGAAC
>JAISRN010000101.1 GCA_031273605.1 Spirochaetales bacterium
CCCGCAGGCTTTTACTGCTCTTTGCTTTTTTTTACCCAATTTTATCCTCCTGACTAAATTTATCAGATAGGACATTTCTATTGAACGGACTATAGGACATTTTCACTGATTTTTAACACGGAGACAGTTTCATGTGATTTCATGTGAGACAGTTTTATGGGCAGCAATTCTCAATTTAAGATAACCACTTATTCCCCCAAAGAGGGAAAAAGTCGACCTCACGGACAACACAGACTCTTTGTTCAAAATTCCCGCTTTTGTCCGTGATGTCTGTGGTTAAAAATCTTAATTTCTCCCTGATTTTATCTAAATTCCATTAAGAAAAAATTCTATGCGTTTATCCTGGTTTCATGGGAGGCAGTTTTAAATTAACCGCCCATGGAAAGCCCTTTTCTTAAAAAAATGCAACTTTTCCCTATTATTCCGAGTAAATATATGTGATTACTATAAGAATTATGAAGCCACCCTGCGTTCTGTCTATGGCAATAGCCTTGATCCCGATAGGGTGGTCATCGAGGGGGGGAGGCCTTAACCATTTTCCGCGGCTATCCTTGGTCCGTGGATCCTGTCCGTGAAGTCTGCGAGGTCCGTGGTGAAAAATTCCTGTGCGTTTATCCTAAATTTCTCCCTAACCGGCTTGACAAGAATGGCAAAAATGGGTAATCTCTCGAAACACGGGGTAGTTTCTTGAGGAATCCTGAAACTTTCTCCCCCATCACAGCGCCCTTGTAGCTCAGTCGGTAGAGCACCACCATGGTAAGGTGGGGGTCATCGGTTCGAATCCGATCGAGGGCTGGCAGGGGGGCCGGGTTTCCCCTTGGGGGCCGGAACCAAGACAACCGCAAATAAGGATAGAACTATGGCTACCAAAAAAGGGGCGGTCGAAAAGATTGCCCTCAAATGTTCCGAGTGCGACCGGCGGAATTACACCACCGCCAAAAACCGGAAAAACACCCAGGGCAAGCTGGAATTAATGAAGTACTGCAAATTTGACCGCAAGCATACCCTCCATAAGGAAGCCAAGATCAAATAATTTCCGAATTCTTTTTCGTTCCTAGGTCAAGATTCCGGCTCTAAACGAGCGTTTACCTAGGTCAGTAGCTCCAACGGCTAGAGCGCCGGTCTCCAAAACCGGATGTTGCAGGTTCGAATCCTGCCTGGCCTGAAAAAGAAAACCCGGCGGCGTTTTCTTCAGTATATTTGGGAGAAATCATGAAGAAACTGATTCAATTTGTCAAAGACTCGGCGGCGGAACTCAAAAAAGTGGTTTGGCCCACCCGGGAGGACGTGATCTCCTCCACCAAGGTCGTTTTGATTTCTACCATTATCTTTGCCCTGGTCCTTGGCCTGGTAGACTTCGTGTTCCTGGCCGGCGTTGAGGCCCTCTTCCGCTAGGGCGTCCATTTTATCCCCCCGGCCAAAAACCGGGAAAGAGGAAGTCATTCATGGCCAAAGGTTGGTATGTGGTTCATACATACTCCGGTTACGAGAACAAGGTCGAAAAACATATCCGGGCCTTAATGGAGACGGTTCCTGAGATTCGGGATTCGGTGTTTGAAATCAAGATACCCTCCGAGGTGGTGGTGGAGGTGAAGGACGGCAAAAGGAAGGAGATGAACAAAAAGTTCCTTCCCGGCTACATCCTCATCGAAATGGACCTTCCCGCTCTGGGGTGGAAGAGCGTCTGCGCCCAGATTCGGAAGATCCAGGGGGTTACGGGCTTTGTCGGTTCCATCGGGGCCAGCCAGCCCCAGCCCATATCGGCGGAGGAGGCCCGGGGAATCTTCCAAAAGGCCGGGGAGATCAAGGCCGAAAAGAACATCCGCCTCAAGCAGACCTTTGCCCCCGGGGAGTCGGTGCGGATAATCGAAGGCCCCTTTGATACCTTCACCGGCGTTGTGGACGAGGTTAACCTGGAAAAGGGCAAACTCCGGGTCATGGTGGGAATCTTCGGCCGGTCCACCCCGGTGGAAGTGGATTTCCTTCAGGTAGAGAAGCTCTAGGGGATTTTAGTGAACCGGGCTCCGGCTCACTAAGGCCCTCCGGGGATTTTAACTGTCCTTCGGGCAGAAATAAACAATGGGAGCTTTCCGGCCCTTAGAGCCGGGAAAGCGTTGGTACCAGCCGCTTTTAGGGGCCATAACCCTAAAGGAAGGGCAAAGGAGATTGTTATGGCAAAGAAAAAGGTAGTGGCCAAGGTTAAAATCCAGATTCCCGCCGGGAAGGCCACCCCCGCGCCCCCCGTAGGCCCCGCCCTGGGACCCCACGGCGTGAGCGCCCCCCAGTTTGTTCAGCAATTTAATGAACGAACCGGCAAACTGGAGCCGGGACTCACGGTTCCCGTGGTTATCACCATCTATGGCGACAAAACTTTCAGCTTTGAGGTCAAGTCGCCCCCCGCGGCGGTGCTCATTAAAAGGGCCTGCAGTCTGGAACACGGTTCCGCGGAGCCCCACAAGGTCAAGGTGGGCAAAATAAGCCAGGGGCAGCTTAGGGAAATCGCCCAAACCAAGCTGGCGGACCTAAGCGCCAACACCCTGGAAGCGGCGGTTAAGATCATCGGCGGAACCGCCCGCAGCATGGGCGTTGAGGTGGGAGAATAGCATGAAACGGGGAAAAAAATACCGGGAAGCCCTTAAGAAGTTCGACAAAAACACCCTTTACGAGCCGGTCCGGGCCCTGTCCCTGGTTAAGGAACTGGCCTACGCCAAATTTGATGAAACCGTGGAGCTTTCCGTAAAGCTCCACCTTAAAAAGAGCCAGAGCGTCCGGGACACCCTGGTTCTCCCCCATCAATTTACCGGCGAAAAAAAGATTCTCGTCTTTGCCAAGGGGGACAAGGCCCAGGAAGCCCGGGATGCCGGCGCGACCTTCGTGGGGGATGACGACCTGGTGGAAAGGATCAAGGGCGGCTGGATGGATTTTGATGTGGCGGTGGCCACGCCGGACATGATGAAGGATGTGGGCCGCCTGGGTCCCATCCTGGGCCGCCGGGGGCTTATGCCCAATCCCAAAACCCAAACGGTAACCTTTGAGATCAGGCAGGCCCTGGAGGAACTCCGGAAGGGGCGGGTGGAGTACCGCTCGGATAAAACCGGGGTGGTCCACTTTGCCGTGGGCAAGGTCTCCATGGCGCCGGAAAAAATAGCGGAAAACGTAACCACGATTCTCCAGGAGATCGAGCGTAAACGCCCCTCCGACGCCAAGGGGGAATTCCTGCAAACCGTGGTGGTCTCTTCCACCATGAGTCCGGGAATCCGGATGGATTTTAAGGCCAAAAAACAGGGGGACCGCAAATGACGGGAGAGAAAAAGATACAGCAAAAGAAGCTGGACAGCGTGGCCGGCCTCAAAAAAGAGTTTGAGGGCATTTCAGACCTCATTTTTACCGATTACCGGGGCCTTACGGTGGCCCAGATCACGGAACTCCGGACCAAGCTCCGGGAAAAAAAGGC
This sequence comes from Spirochaetales bacterium, assembly GCA_031273605.1. GTDB lineage: Bacteria > Spirochaetota > Spirochaetia > UBA9216 > UBA9216 > JAISRN01. The sequence goes on from JAISRN010000101.1 coordinate 3,455, forward strand.
CCTCTACCGGGTGGTTAAAAACCGCTTTGCCCGGCTGGCCCTCCGGCAGCTTAACCGCCCGGAGGTGGCGGACAACCTGGTGGGCCCCACCGCGGTGGCCTACAGCCCCCTTGAATCCGGCCCGGTGGCCAAGGTTCTCTTTGAAAACCTCAAACTGATGCCCCTTAAGATTAAGGGGGGGCTGGTGGAAGGGCGGCTCTTTAACGCCCCGGAGCTGGAGGCCTATTCCCTGCTGCCCACCCGGCTGGAACTCATCTCCTCCCTCATGGGAACCATGAAGGCCCCGGTTCAGAAAATGGCCGCCGCCCTTCAGGCCGTTCCCTCCAAGTTTGTCCGGACCCTGCAAGCGGTGGCGGATCAAAAGGCGGGATTGTGATTTCATGGTTTTCCGGAAAGCCGGAAAACCAAAACCCGGAACTTTAAAGGATTTGTTCCGGAAATAAAACCGTTCGGCATTAGTCTTCTATAAAATGAACCATGCTACTGCCGTCCTAACAAAAAGGAGAAGATAATATGGCTCTTTCCAAGGATGAAATTTTAGAAGCGGTTGCCCAAATGTCGGTTCTGGATCTTTCCGAACTGATTAAGGCAATGGAAGAGAAATTCGGCGTTACCGCCGCGGCTCCCGTGGCCGCCGTGGTGGCTGCCGCCCCCGGCGCCGCCGCTGCGGAGAGCGCCGAGGAGGAGCAGACCGAATTTAACGTTATCCTTTCGGGTTTCGCCCCGGATCAGAAGATTGCCGTTATTAAAGAAGTCCGGGCTCTCACCAACCTGGGCCTAAAAGAGGCTAAGGAACTGGTGGAAGCCGGCGGCAAGGCGGTTAAAGAAGGAGTCTCCAAACAGGATGCCCAGGAGATTAAAAAGAAACTTGAGGCCGCCGGAGGCCAGGTCGAAATTAAATAGGCCGGTTCAGTTTGGCCTTGATTTTGCCGGAACCTGCCGAAAATGAAGCGGCCGGGGTTCTCCCCGGAGGCGGACGCCTCCGGGTCAATTTATTTTTTCCCGCCAAAAAGGCAAAGGCAATTTCAAAAAAGCCTTTTGAGATTGCCCTTTGGTTTTTTTGGTTTTTGTTTTTGATAAGGTACAGGGGGTAGGAGTGCAGGAAAAAAAAGCCATAAACCGGGTCTATGTCGGAAAGGAATTTCACGAAGTCATGGACCTGCCCAATCTCGTGGACATTCAGCTTTCATCCTACGAGCGGTTTTTGCAGAGAGAGGCGGCCAAAGGGGGGGAGCCCCGCAAAAGGCAGGGGCTTCAGGATGTCTTTCAGACCATATTTCCCATCGAAAGTCCCAACAAGGACATGGTTCTGGATTTTGAATACTACACCCTGGACGAGGGCAGCATTAAACTCACCGAGGCGGAGTGCAAGCGCAAGGGCATCAGCTATGCCGTTCCCATTAAAGCCCGGATCAACCTCATTTTTCAGGAAACCGGGGAAATCCGCCAAAAGGACATTTACATAGGGGACATCCCCTTTATGACCGAGCGGGGAACTTTCATCATCAACGGCGCCGAGCGGGTGGTGGTAAGCCAGATTCACCGCTCCCCCGGGGTTATCTTTGCCTACGACAAGGGGGTTTTTATTTCCCGGATCATCCCGTACCGGGGCTCCTGGCTGGAGTTTGAAATTGACTCCAAAAAAGACCTCCTCTACGCCAAGATCGACCGGAAAAAACGGATTTTAGGCACCCTTTTCCTCCGGGCCATCGGGTTTGACAGCCGGGAAAAGATCATCCCCCTGTTCTACCAAACCGAAAAGGTGGAACTCCCCCGGGAGCGGGAGCAGCAGGAACCCCTGGTAGGCCGGGTTCTCTCCAAGGCCATTTACAGCCAGGCCGAGGGGGAAACCCGGAAGCTCTACCGGGCGGGGGATAAGATTCGGCCCCACGATCTGGACGAACTGGACAACCTGGGAATCCGGGAACTGGAGCTGATAAACTTTGATCACCCCGATTCCCTTCACTCCACCATGATCCTTAACTGCTTTGACAGGGAAGAGGTGAAGTACACCCGGGAAGAGGCGGGGGTCGACGAGCCCACCAAAGAGGATTCCCTGTCGGCGGTTTATCAGGTGATCCTCCCCGGAGAGCCCATCACGGTGGAGAGCGCGGAGAAGGACCTTAACTCCATGTTCTTTACCACCCGGCGCTACGATTTGGGGGAGGTGGGGCGCTACAAACTCAGCAAAAAGTTTGACTTTGTTCCCCCCACGGGGGAACACGTTCTCTTTAAGCAGGATATCGTGAACACCATGAATCACCTGGTTAAGGTTTACATTAACGACGCCAAGGTGGACGATATCGATCACCTGGGAAACCGCCGGGTCCGCTCGGTGGGGGAGCTTTTAACCAACCAGTTGAAGGTGGCTTTTTCCCGGATGGAGCGGATTGCCAAGGAAAGGATGTCCCTTAAAGAAACCGATACCATCAAGCCCCAGGACCTCATTTCCATTAAGCCCATTGTGGCGGCGATCAAAGAATTTTTCGGGTCCAGCCAGCTTAGTCAGTTCATGGATCAGGTCAACCCCCTCTCGGAGCTTACCCACAAGCGCCGGCTCAACGCCCTGGGACCCGGCGGGCTCTCCCGGGACCGGGCGGGCTTTGAGGTCCGGGACGTTCATTACACCCACTACGGCCGGATGTGCCCCATCGAAACCCCGGAAGGCCCCAACATCGGCCTCATCGTTTCCCTGGCCAACTACACCCGGGTTAACCCCCTGGGCTTTCTGGAAACCCCCTACCGCCGGGTGGTCGACGGAGTGGCTACCCGGGAGATCGAGTACCTCTCCGCCATGGAGGAAGAAAAATACTTCATTGCCCAGGCCAACGCCAACGTGGATAAGGCGGGGAACTTTCGGGACAAACTGGTCTCGGTACGCAAGGCGGGGGACTACATTACCAAGGGGCCGGCGGAAATTGACTTTATGGACGTGTCCCCCAAGCAGGTTATCTCCACCGCCACCTCCCTCATTCCCTTTCTGGAACACGACGACGCCAACCGGGCCCTCATGGGGTCCAACATGCAGCGCCAGGCGGTTCCCCTGGTTTTCCCCGAACCCCCCATCGTGGGCACGGGGATGGAGGGCAAAACCGCCTACGATTCCGGGGTCCTGGTCAAGGCCCGCCGGGCCGGGGTGGTGGAGGACGTTACCTCCTGCCGGATTCTCCTCCGGGTTACCGAGGGGGAGGACAAAAACGCCCTGGACACTTACGACCTGCTCAAGTACCAGCGCACCAACCAGGACACCTGCTTTAACCAGCGGCCCATTGTCGCCAAGGATCAGCATGTGGCGGCCGGTCAGGTTTTGGCGGATGGTCCGGCCACTTCCCGGGGCGAGCTGGCCCTGGGGCGCAATGTCCTGGTGGGTTTTATCCCCTGGAACGGCTACAACTACGAGGACGCCATCCTTATTTCCGAGAAGGTGGTAAAAGAAGATATCTTTACTTCCATCCATATTAAAGAATTCATCGTGGATGTCCGGGAAACCAAGCTGGGCCCGGAAAAACTCACCAGGGATATTCCCAACACCAGCGAAAAGGCCCTGGAGCAGTTGGACGAGGAGGGCATCGTGGTCATCGGCGCACGGGTAACCTCGGGCTACATCCTGGTAGGCAAGGTGACTCCCAAATCGGAAACCGAAACCACCCCGGAATTTAAGCTCCTCAACTCTATCTTTGGCGAAAAGGCCAAGGAAGTGAGGGACACCTCCCTCCGGGTTCCCCACGGGGTAGACGGCACCGTCATTGACGTTCAGCGGCTAAGGCGTTCCGAGGGGGACGATCTGGCCCCCGGGGTGGACGAGGAGGTGAAGGTCCTGATTGCCACCAAACGGAAGCTCCGGGAAGGGGACAAAATGGCGGGGCGGCACGGAAACAAGGGCATCGTCGCCCTGGTTCTGCCGGAAGAGGATATGCCCTACATGGAAGACGGCACCCCCCTGGACATTTGCCTCAACCCCCTGGGGGTTCCCTCCCGGATGAACATCGGCCAGCTTCTGGAAACCGACTTAGGCTGGGCGGGAAAGGCCCTGGGGGAGTGGTACTCCACCCCGGTTTTTCAGTCTGCCACGATTGAAATGATCAAGGCGAAACTGGAGGAGGCGGGGCTGCCCCCCTCGGGGAAGATCACCCTCCGGGACGGGAAAACCGGGGAGCCCTTTGAAAACCCCGTTCACGTGGGCTGCGTTTATATGCTCAAACTTTCCCACCTGGTGGACGACAAGATGCACGCCCGTTCCACCGGCCCCTACTCCCTGGTTACCCAGCAGCCCCTGGGGGGCAAGGCCCAGTTCGGCGGGCAGCGTCTGGGGGAGATGGAGGTCTGGGCCCTGGAAGCTTACGGCGCCGCCAATACCCTTTTGGAACTCCTCACCATCAAGTCGGATGACATGAACGGCCGGGCCAAGATTTACGAGAGCATTGTTAAGGGCGAACCGGCCACCACTCCGGGGATCCCCGAGAGCTTTAACGTGCTGGTTCAGGAACTCCGGGGCCTGGCCCTGGACCTCACCATCTACGATTCCAAGGGTAAGAAGGTGCCCCTCACCGAAAGGGACGAGGAGTTACTAAACCGCCAGGGCAGCCAGTTTTAGGAGATCTTTTTAATGAAAGAAACACCGGATTTTGATAATGTAATGATAAAATTGGCCTCCCCGGATCAGATCCGGTCCTGGTCCTACGGGGAGGTTAAAAAGCCCGAAACCATCAACTACCGCACCCTGCGGCCCGAAAAAGAGGGGCTCTTTTGCGAGCGGATCTTCGGCACCACCAAGGAGTGGGAATGTTACTGCGGCAAGTTTAAATCCATCCGCTACAAGGGGGTCATCTGCGACCGCTGCGGGGTGGAGGTAACCCACTTTAAGGTCCGCCGGGAGCGGATGGGCCATATTGAACTGGCCTCCCCGGTTTCCCACATCTGGTACTACCGCTCCGTCCCCTCCCGGATGGGCCTCCTTCTGGACATGACCGTAAACTCCCTCCGCTCCGTCCTCTACTACGAAAAATACGTGGTTATTGACTCCGGGGATACGGAACTCCGGAGAATGCAGTTCCTCACCGAGGAAGAGTACATGGAGGCCCGGGAACGCTACGGCCAAAACTTTACCGCGGGCATCGGAGCGGAGGCCATCCGCACCCTTCTGGAAACCATCGATCTGGACCAGCAGTCGGCGGACCTCCGGGCCAAGATGATCGAAAAGGGCCCCAAGGCGGATAAGCGCCTCCTTAAGCGCATTGAGATTACCGAGAACTTCCGGGATTCCGGCAACCGCCCGGAGTGGATGATTTTAGATGTGATTCCCGTTATTCCCCCGGAGCTGCGGCCTATGGTCCAGTTGGACGGCGGCCGGTTTGCCACCTCGGACCTTAACGACCTTTACCGCCGGGTCATCAACCGGAACAACCGGCTAAAGAGGCTCCAAACCCTCAACGCGCCGGACATCATCATCCGCAACGAAAAACGGATGCTCCAGGAAGCGGTGGACGCCCTCTTTGACAACTCCAAGAAAAAGCGGGTTATCAAGGGGGCTTCCAACCGGCCCCTTAAATCCCTCTCGGACTTTCTCAAGGGCAAGCAGGGCCGGTTCCGGCAGAACCTCCTGGGCAAGCGGGTGGACTACTCCGGCCGGTCGGTTATCGTGGTGGGGCCGGAACTGCGGATGCACCAGTGCGGCCTGCCCACCAAAATGGCGCTGGAACTCTACAAACCCTTTATTATGAAGAAACTCGTCGAGAAGGACGTGGTCTACAACATCAAGAAGGCCAAAACCCTGGTGGAACAGGAAACCCAGGAGGTCTGGCTGGTACTGGACGAAGTGGTGCGGGAACATCCGGTCCTCCTTAACCGGGCGCCCACCCTCCACCGCCTGGGCTTTCAGGCTTTTGAACCCATCCTGGTGGAAGGCAAGGCCATTAAACTTCATCCCCTGGTCTGTCATGCCTTTAACGCGGACTTTGACGGGGACCAAATGGCGGTTCACGTTCCCCTCACCCAGGCGGCCCAGATTGAATGCTGGACCCTCATGCTTTCGGTGAACAACCTCTTGAACCCCGCCAACGGCCGGCCCATCGCCTTCCCCTCCCAGGACATGGTTTTAGGGATCAACTACCTCACCTTAGACCGGCCGGGGGCCAAGGGCGAGGGCAAGCGTTTCAGCAGCCCCTCCGAGGTTCACCTGGCCCTTAACGTCCGGGCGGTGGACTACCAGGCCAAAATCCTGGTGAAGTACCAGGGGGAATGGCTGGAAACCACCCCGGGGCGGCTCATCTTAAACGAGGCCATGCCCCCGGAGGTCCGCTACCTTAACGGTCCCATGGGCGACAAGGAGCTCCGCAACCTGGTGGGGGACTGCTTCCGGGATCACGGCCCCTCGGTAACGGTTAAAATGCTGGACGCCATTAAGGAGCTGGGCTTTAAGTACGCCACCATCTTCGGCGCCACCATCGGCCTGGATGACATCGTGGTTCCCCGGGAAAAGCACTTCATGATCGAGGAGGCCAACGCCAAGGTCAACCGCATTCAGGAGCAGTACTACCAGCTCCACATTACCTCCGACGAGCGCTACAATAACGTGGTTGAGGTCTGGACCAAAACCAACAAAGAGCTTACCGACGTGGTGATGAAAACCCTCAAGGAAGACCGGGACGGTTTTAACCCGGTTTACATGATGGCCAATTCGGGCGCCCGGGGAAGCAAGAGCCAGATAAGCCAGCTTTCCGGCATGCGGGGCCTGATGAGCAAGCCCTCCGGGGACATCATTGAGCTGCCCATTCAATCCAGCTTTAAAGAAGGGCTGTCGATCATCGAATTCTTTATCTCCACCAACGGCGCCCGGAAGGGCCTGGCGGACACCGCCCTTAAAACGGCGGAGGCGGGTTACCTTACCCGGCGGCTGGTGGACATTGCCCACGACGTGGTGGTCAACGAGGAGGACTGCGGCACCATTAACGGCGCCGGCATCTCCGCCATCAAGAAGGGGGGGGAGGAGATCGTCGAGTCCCTAAGCGACCGGATCGTGGGCCGCTTTGCCCTGGAACGGGTCAAACACCCCATTACCGGGGAAGTACTGGTGGCGATCAACCAGGAAATTACCGAAGAGCTGGCCCGGCAAATCGAAGACGCGGGGATCGAAACCGTCCGGATCAGAACCGTGTCCACCTGCGAGGCTAAACACGGGGTCTGCCGCATGTGTTACGGCCGCAACCTGGCCACCAACAAGGCGGTGGAGATTGGCGAAACCGTGGGCATCATCGCCGCCCAGTCCATCGGGCAGCCGGGCACCCAGCTTACCATGCGGACCTTCCATATCGGCGGCGTCGCCACCAAGGCCAGCGAAGAAAACCGCATCAGCCTGCATTACCCCGTGCTGGTTCGGGACATCAAAGGCATGGTGATCACCCTGGACGACGGCTCCATGCTCTTTACCCGCAAGGGGCACCTCTTTGTCGCCAGGATACTCTCCCGGCTGCCCCTCACCCCGGATATCAACCCCGTGGTTGCCCCGGGCGCCCAGGTAACCACCGGGGATGTCCTGGCCCTCCGGGGCGGGGAGGAGATTAGGGCCACCGAGATTGGTTATGCGGCCTTTAACGAACAGGAGCTCTTCCTGGTGGCCCAGGATCAAAAAATCGACATCCGGAACGGCGCCGAACTGCTGGTCCGCAAAGGCCAGGCGGTGGACGCCGAAACCTCCCTGGCGGTCTTCGATCTCTTTGCCGAGCCCATCATTGCCGAAAGAACCGGGGTGGTCAGGTTTAAGGACATCATCCTGGGAACCACCCTCAAAGAGGTGAGCAACGAGGACACGGGAAAGGTCGAAAAAAAGATCACCGAATACACCCTGGAAACCCTCCAGCCCCGGATCATCCTGGAAGACAGCGCCGGACAGGAGGTTTCGGTCTACTACCTCCCCGGTTCCGCCTACCTCAACGTGGAGGACGGCGAAAAGGTCTCCCTGGGCAAAACCCTGGCCAAGCTGCTCAAGGAAAGCGTCAAAACCAGCGACATTACCGGGGGCCTGCCCCGGGCGGGGGAGCTCTTTGAAGCCCGCAAACCCAAAAACCCCGCGGTGCTCTCCCTGGTTTCCGGCACCGTCCGCTTTGGGGATATCGTCAAGGGCAAGCGCTGCATCCTGGTGGTGGATGCCTTCGGGGAGGAACACAAGCATTTTGTTTCCCTGGGCAAGTACCTCCAGGTCAGGGACGGCGACATCATAGACGCCGGGGAAAAACTCTGCGAAGGCGCGGTGGACCCCCACGATCTCCTGGCCATCATGGGGGAAAACGAGCTGCAAAACTACCTGATTAACGAAGTTCAGGAGGTTTACCGCCTTCAGGGGGTACAGATCAACGACAAGCACATCGGCATCATTGTCCGGCAGATGATGCGCAAGGTGGAAATTGGCTACGTGGGGGACACCAACTTTATCTACGGTCAGCACGTGGATAAGTACCGCTTCCACGAAGAAAACGCCAAGGTTATGCGGGACGGCGGTCAGCCCGCGGTGGCCCGGCCCCTTTTGCTGGGCATAACCAGGGCGGCCCTCAACATCGACTCCTTCCTCTCCGCCGCCTCCTTCCAGGAAACCACCAAGGTCCTTACCAACGCGGCCATTGCCGGCTCCGTGGACGAACTCCGGGGCCTCAAGGAAAACGTGATCATCGGCCTGCCCATCCCCGCGGGAACCGGAACCCGGCGCTACCGGAACATCCGGCTGTACGACGAAACCAGCGAGGACTTAGACGCCACGGTGGCCTCCATTCTGGAGCAGAAGCGCCTGGCTATGGCGGAGGAGGCCCGGAATGAGGACGATGACGAAGATGACGAAGATGACATTATTGTCCCCGACACTATTCCGGGAATGGATATTTTTAGGGAATGATTGCTTTGAATGGCCTTTAAAAGGCTTGACTTTTTATCCGGGACTTGTTACAGTCCCTAAAGGCTTAAGGCCGCGGCCCCGAGCTTTTGAAACGGAAAGTCCATAAGAGAGGTTTTGCAGAATATGCCGACTATCAATCAGCTTATACGCAAGGGCCGCAAGGCCGGGCGTAAAAAAACAAAATCCCCCGCCCTGGCCTCCTGCCCCCAGAAAAGGGGGGTCTGTACCCGGGTTATGACCGTTACCCCCAAAAAGCCCAACTCCGCCCTGCGGAAGGTGGCCAGGGTAAAGGTCTCCAACGGCATCGAGGTAACCGCCTACATCCCCGGCATCGGGCACAACCTGCAGGAGCACTCGGTGGGTATTATCCGGGGCGGCCGGATTAAAGACCTCCCCGGAGTCCGCTATCACATTGTCCGGGGCAAGAACGACGCCCTTGGGGTGGTGGATCGCAAAAACGGCCGGTCCAAGTATGGCGCCAAGCGGCCCAAGGCTTAGGGGAGGAGTTTACCGCTATGTCCAGACGAAAAAACAGCCATTCCCGGACCATCCTTCCGGACCCCCGGTTTAACAGCCTGGTGGTGAGTAAATTTATCTCCCGGATGATGCTGGACGGCAAAAAATCCGTTTCGGCCCGAATCTTTTACGGCGCCCTGGGGATCATCAAAGAGAAGGGCACGGGAGAACCCCTGGAGGTTTTCCTCAAGGCCCTGGACAACGTTAAGCCCATGGTCGAGGTTAAGTCCCGCCGGGTGGGCGGGTCCACCTACCAGGTTCCGGTGGAAATCCGGGAAAGCCGGAGGGACGCCCTGGCCATGCGCTGGATCATCCAGGCTTCCCGCAGCCGGGCGGGCCGCTCCATGGCCCAAAACCTGAGCACCGAGCTTATCGATGCGTTTAATTCCACCGGGGTTTCCTTCAAAAAGAAGGAGGATACCCACAAAATGGCGGAGGCCAACAAAGCCTTTACCCATTACCGGTGGTAAAAATATTTTCCAAATTGGCCCCAAAACCTATTGATCTTTATTTTCAAAAGGTTTATAGTGGGGCTGTTGCTTAAAAACGCAGTTTTTAAGCCGGATTTTCGTAGAATCCAAAGGATGCCAAACCAATCGTCCTTAATTTTGCCGTTTTCGGGCTGGATGGTAAGGTGGTGATTCTGAGCGGCTCTCAACCCCGTCTTTCAAGGGGCTTGGGGCTTGGCGCGGTTTCCCCCTTTTTCCCCGGGCAAAATTCCACTAACAGGTGATGTTTGGCGCCATGATTGCCGGTACGGGGTCTTTTCTTCCGCCGGCCTAAAGATTGTTTAAGATTGGCAGTTTTAAAAGACAGTATTGTCTTGATAGATTTATTTGAATTCTGATTGAAGCCATTAATCAGAAGGAGGAATCAGTGGCTAAAGAGAAATTTAACAGGACGAAGCCGCATATTAATGTCGGGACGATAGGACACGTCGATCACGGCAAAACAACCCTTACCGCGGCTATTTCCATGTACTGTTCCCGAAAAAACGGCGGAAAAGTGATGACCTATGAAGATATTGACAACGCCCCGGAAGAAAAGGCCAGGGGTATTACCATCAATACCCGGCATATTGAGTACGAAACCGAAAACCGGCATTACGCCCACGTTGACTGTCCCGGACACGCGGACTACATAAAAAACATGATCACCGGCGCCGCCCAGATGGACGGAGCGGTTATCCTGGTGGCGGCGGATTCGGGGCCCGAGCCTCAAACCAAGGAGCATATCCTCCTGGCCCGCCAGGTGGGGGTGCCCAAGATCATCGTGTTCCTCAACAAGATGGACATTGCCGATCCGGAGCTGGTAGACCTGGTCGAGGTGGAAGTGCAGGAGATTCTCGAAGCCAACGAGTTTGATCCCAACTGCCCCATGATTAAGGGTTCCGCTTTCGAGGCCATGTCTTATCCCGACGATCCGGAAAAAACCAAATGCATTCAGGAACTGCTGGACGCCATGGATACCTACTTTCCCCTTCCCCAGCGGGATGTGGACAAGCCCTTCCTTATGCCCATCGAGGATATTTTCTCCATCCAGGGCCGGGGAACCGTGGTTACCGGCAGGATTGAGCAGGGGGTTGTTCATGTGGGAGACGAAGTTTCCATCGTGGGCATCCGGGACACCCAAAAAACCACCGTTACCGGGGTGGAAATGTTCAACAAACTTCTGGACGAAGGCCAGGCCGGGGATAACATCGGCGCCCTCCTCCGGGGAACGGACAAGAAGGCCGTGGAACGGGGGCAGGTTTTGGCCAAGCCCGGCTCCATCAGCCCCCACAAGAAGTTTGTGGCGGCGGTTTACGTGTTGAGCCAGGATGAAGGGGGGCGGCATTCTCCCTTCTTTTCCGGCTATCGCCCGCAATTTTACTTTCGCACAACTGACATCACCGGAACCGTAACCCTGGCGCCGGACAAACAGATGGTTATGCCGGGGGATCATACCGACATTAATTGCGAGCTGATTCACCCCATTGCCATGGATAAGGGGCTGCGCCTTGCCATCCGCGAAGGGGGCCGCACCGTAGCCAGCGGCCAGGTAACAGAAATTATTGAGTGATTTTAAAAAATTGCCGGATTTTCGAGTCCGGCAATTTTATTGTCCCAGGGAGGAAAAATGGCGAAGGACAGAATCCGGGTAAAACTTAGGGGATTTGATGTTGAACTGGTGGATCAGAGCGCCCGGTCAATTGTTCAAACGGTTGGCAAGGCGGGCGCCAGGGTGGCCGGGCCCATTCCCCTTCCCACGCGGATAAATAAGTTTACCGTACTGCGGTCTCCCCATGTTAATAAAAAATCCAGGGAGCAGTTTGAAATGAGGACCCACAAAAGACTGGTGGATATCATTGATCCCTCGTCCAAGGTGATGGACGCCCTGATGCACTTAGAGCTTCCCGCCGGTGTGGACGTGGAGATTAAACAATAAATTTCTTGCCTGGGGCTTTCGGGGTTTGCCCGGAGTTTTTTTCAGGCAATTGGGGTGTGGTATGTTAGGGCTTATCGGAAGAAAGGTGGGGATGACTCAGGTCTTTGACGAAAAAGGCGTGTTGATCCCCGTTACGGTTATCAAGGTCGAGGATAACTATGTCATAGGGCGCCGGACCCCGGAAAAAAACGGCTACGCCGCCCTGGTGCTGGCGGCGGGGGCGCAAAAACCAAAGCGGATCAACAAGCCCGTTACGGGGCAGTTTACCGCCGGGGTGGAACCCAAGCGTTTTATCCGGGAATCCCGGGACGCCGAAGAAGACTGGGAGCCGGGGCATAAAGTCGGGGTGGAGTACTTTTCCGGCACCCGGATGGTGGATATCATCGGCGCCAGCAAGGGCAAGGGTTACCAGGGGGTTATGAAGCGCCACGGTTTTGGGGGCGGCCGGAAAACCCACGGTTCCAAGTTTCACCGGGAAAACGGCGGTACGGGAATGTCCTCTACCCCCGCCCGGACTTTTAAGGGCGTCCGCATGGCCGGGCGCATGGGGGGGGACCGCAAAACGGTTCTCAACCTCAAGGTTGTTAAGATTGACCCTGAATTGCAGGTGCTTCTGGTCAAAGGGGCGGTTCCCGGAACCCGGGACAGCGTAGTTTTGGTCCGGGAAGCGGTTAAGGGCTAAAGGGAAAGAGGGCTAACAAGGATGAACGCAAAGGTCTTTTCGATTACAGGCGAAGAGATAAGGGATATCGAGCTGGATGAGGAGGTCTTTAACCGGGAAGTAAGCCGGGGGGCCATCTACTATGCCATCCGGAACGAGCTGGCCAACCGAAGGGTGGGGACCGCCTGTACCAAAACCCGGGCGGAGGTTAACAAGAGCAATACCAAGCCCTGGGCTCAAAAGGGTACCGGCCGCGCCCGGGCGGGGGATAAAAAGTCCCCGGTTTGGGTGGGGGGGGGAATTATCTTTGGCCCCCGCCCCCGGGATTATAACTACACCATTCCCCGGAAAATGAAGCAGGCGGCCATGCGTTCCATCCTAAGCCTGAAGTACAAAGAAAATCAAATTAAAATTGTTGAAAATTTTACCCTGGAAGGGGCAAAAACGAAGGAACTGGCTTCCATCCTGGGGCATTTGATTAAGCCGGAACGGGCGGTGATCATCCTAAGGGACGAGGACGGCCTCATCAGGCGGGCGGGGAGAAACATTCCCTGGCTTAAGTTCTTATCCTATAACCGGCTGGCCGCCCACGAATTGTTTTACGGTCGGCAGATCCTGGTGCTGGAAGACGCGGCCCGGAGTTTAAATGAGCATTATGCCCTAAAGGCCGGCAAAAAGGCCGGGGAACGGCGAGGAGATTAGGCTTGTATGGATGTAAACCAGATAATCATTGAGCCGGTTTTAACGGAAAAGACCAACCTCATGCGCGAGGGGGACGTTAAAAAATATGTCTTCCGGGTCAACGGCCGGGCCAACAAACCCGATGTTATCCAGGCTGTTAAGGCGGCCTTTTCGGTGAACCCCACTGCCTGCCGCATCATAACGGTAAAGAGCAAACCCAGGGTAAGCCGGACCAAGGTGGGGACCGTTCAGGGCCGCACCGGGGCCTGGAAAAAGGCCATTGTTACCCTCAAGAAGGGCGAAAAGATCGAGATTTTTGAAGGGGCATAAGGGGAATAAAGGATGGGCATAAAGAAATATAAACCACGGACCCCCAGTCTGCGGTTTACCACGGTTCTTACTTTTAAAGAGATCACCACGGATTCCCCGGAGCGGGCCCTTACCAAAGGCTTAACCAAAACCGGGGGCCGGGGCGCCGGGGGCCGGATCTCCGTCCGCCGCCGGGGGGGCGGGCATAAGCAAAAGTACCGCCTTATTGATTTTAAGCGGGACAAAATCGGCGTCCCCGGCAGGGTGGCAACCATCGAGTACGACCCCAACCGGAGCGCCAACATTGCCCTGATCCATTACCGGGACGGGGAGAAGCGTTATATCATTGCCCCCAAGGGCCTCACCGTGGGCATGACCGTGGATAACGGCCCGGCGGCCCCCATCCAGCCGGGCAACAGCCTTCCCCTGGAGGAAATTCCCCTGGGCTACACGGTTCACAACGTGGAGCTCCAGTTAGGCAAGGGCGGGCAACTGGTCCGGGCGGCCGGAGTGGGGGCCACCATTGTCGCCAAAGAGGGGGACTACGCCACCCTAAGGATGCCCTCCGGGGAGATGCGGATGATCTTTAAAAAATGCTCCGCCACTATCGGGGTGGTGGGGAATGAGGATCACATGAACGTGTCCCTGGGCAAGGCGGGAAGGGCGCGGTGGCTGGGGCGGCGGCCCAAGGTTCGGGGCGTGGCCATGAACCCGGTGGATCACCCCCATGGCGGCGGCGAAGGCAAGACGGCGGCCGGCCGCAACCCTGTAACCCCCTGGGGCAAGCCCACCAAGGGCGCCAAAACCCGCAACAAGCGGAAGACCTCCGGTAAATTTATCGTTAAGAGGCGAAGGTAGGTAACGTTAGGTGGCTAGATCAATAAAAAAGGGACCTTTTATCGAAAAGAAGCTCTATAAAAGGATCCTGGACATGAAGAAGGGCGGAGAAAGCCGCATGGTAAAAACCTATTCCCGCTGTTCCACCATTATTCCTGAGATGGTCGGCCTGACTATTTCGGTGTACAACGGCAAATCCTGGATTCCGGTTTACATTACCGAAAACCTGGTGGGGCATAAACTCGGCGAATTCTCTCCCACCCGGATTTACCGGGGGCACAGCGGCTCGGATAAAAAGGCGAAAAAATAGAGGAAATTATGGAAGCCAAGAAAGGATACAAAGCCCAGACAAAGTATTTGCTTATTTCGCCCTCCAAACTGCGCAGGGTTGCCAGGGTGATCAACCACAAACCCTATCCCCAGGCCGTGGCCATCCTCGACAGCCTGCCCCAAAAGGGCGCGGGGCTGCTGATTAAAACCGTTAAGGCCGCCGCGGCCAACGCCCTTTTTCAGAACAAAACCTTAGACGAAGAACAGCTCTACATTAAAGAGGTGCAGATTAACGAAGGCCCCCGGATGAAACGCCTTTGGGCCAGGGCCCGGGGAAAGCGGGACATCCTCTTAAAGCGCATGAGCCATATCTATGTGGTGGTGGACGAAACCGCCGCCAAGGGAGCATAAAGGTGGGTCAAAAAGTCAATCCAACCGGTCTAAGACTGGGAATCAACAAAACCTGGAAGTCCCGATGGTATGTGGACCCCAGGGATTACGCCGACACCCTCCACGAAGATATTCTTTTGCGCCGGGAGCTGTTAAAGTGCCCCGACACCAAGGGCGCCGATATTTCTAACATTGAGATTGTCCGCCATCCCCAAAGGATCACCATTATTATCGAAACCTTCAGGCCGGGGATCATCATCGGGGTCAAGGGGGCCAATATCGAAAAGATTGGCAGCTACCTTCAAAAGCTGGCGGGCAAAAAGATTCAGATTAAGATTAAAGAAGTCAAACAGCCCGATGTTAACGCCCAGTTGATTGCCATGAACATAGCCCGCCAGTTAAAGGCCCGGGGCGGTTTTCGCCGGACCATGAAAATGGCGGTGAGCAATGCCATGCGTTCCGGGGTGCAGGGCATCAAGGTTAAAATTTCCGGACGCCTGGGGGGAGCGGAGATGTCCCGGACGGAGCAGTACAAAGACGGACGGGTTCCCCTGCATACCCTGCGGGCGGATATTGAGTACGGCTTTGCCGAGGCCAACACCACCTTTGGGCTTATCGGCGTTAAGGTTTGGGTGTTTAACGGCGAGATCTACGGGGGCAACCAAAAGGAAGACGCGGGGCTCCTGGTAAAAAAGAAGGACGCCCAGTCCGGGGTAAGGAGCGGCAGAGAAAATGCTTAGTCCCAAGAGGGTAAAATTTCGCAAGCAGCAGCGCCATGTGATGAAGGGCATCGCCACCCGGGGTAACTTCATTGCCTTCGGAGACTACGGGCTGGTGGCCCTGGAGGCCCGGTGGATCAACAACCGGCAGATTGAAGCCGCCCGTATCGCCATGACCCGGCACATCAAACGGGGGGGCAAGGTTTGGATCCGGATTTTTCCCGACAAGCCCTTCACAAAAAAGCCCGCGGAAACCCGGATGGGCAAGGGCAAGGGCAACCCCGAGGGATGGGTGGCGGTGGTAAAACCGGGAACCATCATGTTTGAAATGGCGGGGATCAGCCTTACCCTGGCTCAGGAGGCCCTGGCCCTGGCGGGCGCCAAGCTGCCCATTAAAACCAGGTTTGTACAAAGGCGGGGATTGGAGTAAGCCCATGAAGAACAAGTTTAACGACCTAACCTACACGGAACTCCTTGCCAAGCGGGAAGAGATTGCCAAGAAGTACCTGGACCTGCGGTTTAAGAAGGTGCTGGGCACGGTGGAGAACCCCCTGGCCAAGCGGACCTTCAGGCGGGACCTGGCACGGTTAAATACCATTATCCATGAATATGCCCTGGGAATCAGGAAAAAGTAGGAGCGCATAGGTGGAAGAAAAGAGTACCAAGAAAATCCTGGTGGGGCAGGTGGTGAGCGATAAAATGCAAAAAACCATCGTGGTTGCCATTACCCAGCGGAAGCTCCACCGGCTTTACAAGAAATATGTGATCCATACCAAAAAGGTAAAGGCCCACGATGAAAATGACGAGGCCCGCCTGGGAGACACTGTTCAGGTTACCGAAAGCCGGCCCTACAGCAAAGAAAAATGCTGGCGGCTGACCAAAATTATTGAAAGGGCTAAATAGGCCTCCGGGCTTGGTTTGGCTTTTTAATTAAGGATAAGACTATGATTCAGATGCAGACATACTTGAATGTGGCGGATAACAGCGGGGCAAAACGGGTGCAGTGCATCAAGGTCCTGGGGGGAAGCAAGCGGGTCTCCGCCGGGGTGGGGGATATTATCGTGGTGGCGGTGAAGGACGCCCTTCCGGACGGCGGCGTTAAAAAGGGCAAGGTTGAAAAGGCCGTTATTGTACGCACCAAAAAGGAATACCGCCGCCCCGATGGCACCTACATCCGTTTTGACGATAACGCGTGCGTTATTATTGACGCGGGCAAAAATCCCAAGGGCAAGCGCATCTTTGGGCCGGTGGCCCGGGAGCTGCGGGAAAGCGGTTACATGAAGATCGTCTCCCTGGCGCCCGAGGTTCTCTAGGCCGGGGAGTAGAGATGAAACTAAAGAAGGACGATACGGTACAGGTCATCTCCGGCAAGGACCGGGGTAAAACCGGCAAGGTTATCAGGATTGATCACGATAAAAGCAGGGTGATCATTCAGGGACTCAATTTGGTGAAAAAGGCTAAAAAGCCGAGAAACCAAAACGAAAAGGGGGGCATCATTGATATTGAGGCGCCCCTGAACGTCTCCAAGGTGATGATCCTCTGTAAAAAATGCGGTCCCACCCGGGCGGGTTACCGGATAGAGGGTACCGGGAAAATCCGAATTTGCCGCAAATGCGGGGAGGCGTTGTAAACATGGAAAAAACCTACGTACCCCGGCTGCAAAGCCTCTATAAAGAAAAGGCCGCTCCGGAACTTTTTAAGGAGTTTCACTATACCTCGCCCATGGAGATTCCCAGGGTCGAGAAGGTTTCTGTTTCCTGCGGCGTGGGGGACGCCATCAGCAACAAAAAATTGCTGGAAGCCGCGGTGGGGGATTTGCAGTTGATCACCGGACAAAAGCCCGTTAAAACCAAGGCCCGCAAGTCCATAGCCAACTTTAAGGTTCGGGAAGGCATGGAAATAGGCGCCAAGGTCAGCCTCCGGGGCCACAACATGTGGGAGTTTCTGGATCGCTTTATGAATGTGGCCCTCCCCCGGGTTAAGGACTTTAGGGGGGTTAAGGGCAGCGCCTTTGACGGGCGGGGCAATTACTCTATCGGCGTTACCGAGCAGATCATCTTTCCCGAAATCGACTACGACAAAATCGAGCGGGTCAGCGGGCTGAATATCGCCATCATCACGACGGCTAAAACCGACGAAGAAGCGAAGAGCCTGTTGACCAAACTGGGCATGCCTTTCAGCAAATAGGGAGTTAGCAATGGCAAGAAAAGCAATGATTATTAAAGCCAAGAGAAAACCCAAATTCAGCACCCGCCGGGTAAACCGTTGTGCGATCTGCGGCCGGTCCCGGGGTTTCCTGCGGAAATTCCGGATGTGCCGAATTTGCTTTCGCAAGCTCGCTTCTGAGGGCATGATTCCCGGCGTTACAAAATCTAGCTGGTAGGGAGAAATAAATGGCTGTATCTGATCCTTTAGCGGATATGTTAACGAAAATCAGGAACGCCAGTAGGGCGGGGTTTGAAAAGGTGGACATCACCACCTCGAAACTCAAACTTGAGGTTATCAAGATCCTGAAAAACGAAGGATACGTAAAAAACTTTAAAAAGACCACCGTGGACAACATAAGCTATATCCGGGTGTTTCTTAAATACGACGAAGCCGATAAACCCATCATTCATGGGATCCAAAAGATATCCACCCCCGGCCGCCGGATTTACTCAGGGTATAAGAAAATCCCCCGGGTCTTTAACGGCTACGGTACGATTATCGTCTCAACCTCCGGCGGCGTTACCACCGGAAAAAAGGCGGCGGAAAAGAAGGTAGGCGGCGAGCTTATCTGTACGGTGTGGTAAGGAGCAGTTAATGTCACGGATAGGAAAATTACCGATTGCCATACCGGCGGGGGTCAAGGTGAGCCTTCTGGGCAGTTTGGTAACCGTCGAGGGCCCCAAGGGCAAGTTGAGCCGGGATCACCTGGGCCACGTCGGCCTGGATTTAACCGAAGGGGAAATTAAGGTCCGGGCCCTGGACTCAAGCGGCCAGGCCGGGGCCTACCACGGGCTTTACCGAACCCTGATCAACAACATGGTGGTGGGGGTTTCCCAGGGGTTTTCTAAGGTTCTGGTGATTTCCGGCGTGGGATACCGGGCGGAGGTGAAGGACGGCCTGCTCCTCTTAAACCTGGGATATTCCATGACGGTGGAATACGCCATTGAGAAGGACCTGGCCATTTCCACCGAGGGTCCCAACAAAATTATCATTTCCGGGGCGGATAAAGAAAAGGTAGGCCAGGCCTCGTCGGAGATCCGCAGCATTAGGCCGCCGGAGCCCTACAAGGGCAAGGGCATCAGGTATGAAACCGAGACCATTGTTCACAAGGTCGGGAAATCAGGGGTTAAATAGGATAGCATAATGAGCAGGGTAGAGGAAAAACAGATAAGAAGGGCCAAACGGAAAAAACATATCCGCAAAAGCATCAGTGGAACCGCCGCCCGGCCCCGGATGACGGTTTTCCGGAGCAACAAGCGGATTTATGCCCAGGCCATTGATGACGAAGCCGGCCGGACCCTGGCCCAGGCTTCCAGCCTGGAAAAAGAAAACCGGGATTTAAAGCTCTGCGCCGCCAGCGGCGAAAAAATCGGC
The DNA here is from genome assembly GCA_031273605.1 of Spirochaetales bacterium. Classification (GTDB taxonomy): domain Bacteria; phylum Spirochaetota; class Spirochaetia; order UBA9216; family UBA9216; genus JAISRN01. The sequence goes on from JAISRN010000101.1 coordinate 22,728, forward strand.
GAGCTTTTAGGGGCCCGCTTGAAAGAAAAGAACATCGAAACCGCGGTCTTTGACCGGAACGGTTATCTTTATCACGGTATTATTAAGGCCGTTGCCGAAGGGGCCAGGAAGGCCGGCATCCGGTTTTAGGGGGAAGAATTGGAAAAGGGAAGAGAACGAGGACACGGCAGGGACCGGGAAAAAGATTCCGAGTTTACCGAAAAAATCATTAAGTTAAACCGGGTTGCCAAGGTGGTTAAGGGCGGCCGGCGGTTTTCCTTTTCCGCCCTGGTCGTGGTGGGAGATAAAAAGGGAAGGGTGGGTTACGGTTTTGGCAAGGCAAACGATGTTTCCGAAGCTATCCGCAAGGGCATGGAGAAGGCCAAAAAAAGCCTTATCGTGATTCCCATTAAGAACGACACCCTTCCCCATGAATACGAAGGAAAATTTAAGAGCGCCAAGGTGGTTATGCGCCCCGCCTCTCCGGGAACGGGAATCATTGCCGGGGGCGCGGTCCGGGCCATTATGGAAGTGGGCGGCGTTAAGGATGTTTTAAGCAAATCCCTGGGTTCCAAGAACAGCATAAACATTACCAAGGCGGTTTTTAACAGCCTGGAAAATATGCTTAACGCCCGGGAAGTCGCCAAAAACCGCGGGAAAGTCCTGGCGGATATGTGGGGATAGAAATGGCTAAGTTAAAGGTAGAATTGGTCAGGAGCCTCATCGGACAAAAGCCGATGCACCGTAAAACCGTTAAGGCCCTGGGTCTGGGAAAAATCAATTCCGTTGCGGAACATTCGGATAGCCCCATGATTTTGGGAATGCTTCGGCAGGTCAGCCACTTGGTAAAAGTTGAGGAGTTACAATAGATGTTCAACATAGAACCGCCTCCTGGGGCCGTTAAACACAGCAAGCGCCTGGGCCGGGGCAACGGTTCCGGTCGGGGCGGCACATCCGGGCGGGGCAGCAATGGGCAGAACTCCCGCACCTCCGGAGGGGTTAGGCCGGGCTTTGAAGGCGGCCAGATGCCCCTGTACCGCCGCATTGCCCGCCGGGGTTTTTCCAACTATCCCCACAAAAAGAAGATTCCCGAGGTTTACTTGAGGGATATTGACGCCAGGTTTTCCGAGGGGGAACTCATTAACCCGGCCCTTTTAAAGCAGGCGGGGCTCATCTCAGGCTGCCCTCCGGGGGTTAAGATTCTCTCCAACGGCGGGATTACCAAAAAGTTTAAATTTGAAAGCCTCGCCTTTTCCGCCTCCGCCAGGGAGAAGATCCTGGCGGCTGGAGGAGAGATTGCCGGCGAAGAAGGAAAGAATGGCGGGTAATACTTTCTTAAACATGATGCGGATTAAGGAGCTTCGGGAACGGATTCTCTTTACCGTATTTGTGTTGGTTGTTTTTAGGCTGGGAGCGATTATCCCCATCCCGGGGATTAACGGAAACGCCCTGAGACTCTACTTTTTGGAAATGAGCGCCTCCGGCGGTTCCGGCCTTGCGGAATACATTGACTTTTTTGCCGGCGGCGCCTTTTCTAACTTTTCCATTTTTATGCTGGGGATCATGCCCTACATCACCATGTCGATCATCATGAATCTGCTGGTGTTGATTTTTCCCTCCCTCAAAAAAATCTCCGAGGAAGAGGGGGGCCGCAAGAAGATTCAGCGGATCACCCGCTACGCCACCATCATTATCTGCCTCATTCAGTCCTACGTGGTGGTGCAGTATTCCCGGTCCATCCCCGGAGCGATAACCATGGGCCTTCTGCCCTTTACCCTGCTGGCCCTGCTCACCGTAACCACGGGCACCATGCTGCTTATGTGGATGGGCGAGCAGATTACCCAGCGGGGCATCGGCAACGGAATTTCCCTCATCATTTTCGCGGGGATCGTGGCCCGGATGCCCCAGGCGGTGATAGAGATGTTCCGCTATGTCCGCAGCGACAACCTTAATCCGGTTTACATTATTGTGGTGTTTGCCGTGTTTGTGGTGGTGGTGGCCCTGGTGGTTTACGAACAGCAGGGGCAGCGGAAAATTCCCGTGCATTACGCCAAGAGGGTGGTGGGGCGGAAGATCTACGGCGCCCAGTCCAGCTACATTCCCTTTAAGATTAACCCTTCCGGGGTTATACCGGTGATTTTTGCCTCTTCCCTCTTGCAGTTTCCCCTGCAGATTGCCACCAGCCTGGCGCCGGGGGTCCGGTGGCTGGCCCGTTTTTCCTCCTGGCTCAGCCCCCAGGGAGCGCCCTACCTGATCATCTACACCCTTTTAATTGTCTTTTTTGCCTATTTTTATACCCAGGTAACTTTGAACCCCACGGAGATTGCCAAGCAGATTCGGGAAAACGGGGGTTCGATCCCCGGGGTTCGGGCGGACAAAATGGAAGAGCATCTTTCTAAAATTCTTAACCGGATCATCCTGCCGGGTTCCCTTTTTCTGGCCTTTATCGCCATTATCCCGACGCTGATCCAGTTTTTCTTTAAGTTTCCCGCATCGGTGGCCATGCTTATGGGGGGAACCTCCCTCTTGATCATGGTAGGGGTGGACTTGGACACCATGTCTCAGATCGAAGGGCATTTACGGATGCACCACCAGGATGGCATTGTTAAGCGCGGTAAAATTCAATCGAGGAATCTCTAGAAGGGGCAGGATAATGAAAGTCAGAGTCAGCATTAAGCCAATGTGCGATAAATGCAAAATAATTCGCCGCTACGGCGTATTGAGGATCGTTTGTACTAATCCAAAGCATAAGCAGAGGCAGAGGTAGAGTATGGCACGTATTGCGGGTATCGATCTCCCGAACAAAAGCACGAAGATAGCCTTGACCTATATTTTTGGTATAGGCCGGCCTTCGGCGGATAAGATCTGCGCCCAGGCCGGGCTTGATCCGGAGCGGAATATTAACGACCTTACCAGTGATGAAATCGCCGGTCTGCGAAACATCCTGGAGAACGAGTACAAGGTTGAGGGGCGCTTAAGGACGGAGGTTGCCCTTAATATAAAGCGGCTTATGGACATCGGCTGTTACCGGGGGCTGCGCCACCGCCGGGGACTCCCGGTCCGGGGGCAGCGGACCCGAACCAATGCCCGTACCCGCAAGGGAAGAAAGAAGACGGTGGCGGGAAAGAAGAAAGCGGTTAAGTAGTTTTCCGGCGCCGGGGATTTTACCCCTGGGGCGGGTTCGTACATTCCGGCAAAGCCTTTCGGCTTTCACAAAATGCTATTTGGAGCACGCGGAGGATCAAAGTTGGCCAAGGTTAAGAAGAAAAAAGAAAAGAAGGTAGTCGGAGAAGGCAAGGTCTTTATCCAGGCCACTTTTAACAATACTATCGTTACCATTACGGATATTATGGGCAATACCATCTCCTGGGCCTCGGCAGGGGGATCGGGATTTAGGGGGGCTAAAAAATCCACCCCCTACGCCGCCCAGTTTACGGCGGAAAAGGCGGCTAAAATGGCCATTGATATGGGTCTTAGGGAGGTCCAGGTCTACGTGAAGGGGCCCGGAGTAGGCCGGGAGTCGGCCATTCGTTCCCTGGGTAATCTTGGGCTTTGGGTCAAGAGTATCAGGGACGTAACGCCTATTCCCCACAATGGGTGCCGCCCCCGCAAGAGCCGAAGGGTGTAAGGGAGAGAGAAGATGGCAAGAAATACGGGACCCCAGTGCAGGCTGTGCCGGGCGGAGTCGCAAAAACTTTTTTTAAAGGGGGAGCGCTGCTATTCCGGCAAATGCGCCATAGCCATGAAACGCCCCGCTCCGGGCAAGGGTTTAAAAGACCGGAGCAAGAAAAAATCAAACTACGCGGAACAGCTTAGGGAGAAGCAAAAACTCAAAAGAATCTACGGAATGCTGGAACGGCAGTTTAAGATCTTCTTTTACCGGGCCGAGCGCATGGCGGGGAAAACCGGCGAAAACCTAATCGTCCTTTTGGAGCGGCGGCTGGATAATGTCGTTTTTAGGATGAGGTTTGCCGCCTCCCGCAACCAGGCCCGGCAGCTTGTTTCCCACGGCCACGTTGCCATCAACGGCAAAAAAGTGACCATTGCTTCGTACATTGTTAAAGCGGGGGATACCGTGGCAATCCGGCCCAACAGCCAAAAGCTGCAGATAATCAAAGAGAGCCTGAAGGAGTTTACCCGCTCGGGGGTTGTGCCCTGGCTTGAAGTTGATCCGGATTCCATACAGGGGAAGCTCGCCTCCTATCCCAAACGAAGCGATGTAACGGATATAAATGACATTCATGAGCAGTTAATTGTTGAGCTGTATTCCAGATAGGGGAGTATAAATGGCCCGAAGAAATCTATTAAAAGGATTTAAAAAACCCAAGGGAATTACCTTTGAACATAGCAGCGAACGGGGCCCCTTTGTGGGGCAGTTTAGCGCCTATCCCTTTGAAAGGGGTTACGGAACCACCATCGGCAATACCCTGAGGCGTATTCTCTTGTCTTCTATACAAGGCTATGCCGTAACGGCCATAAGGATTACCAGTTACGGAAAGGATGATTCGCCCCATACCATAACCAGCGAGTTTGAACCCATTCCGGGTATTGTGGAAGACACGCCGGAGGTTATCAATAATCTCAAGCAGATTAAATTCCGCCTGCCCGATAATATGGACCAGAAAGTTGTTTTTATCGAAAAGTCCGGGGGAGGGGTGATAACCGCCGGGTCCCTGGCGGCCCAGGACAGCGAGGTTGAGGTTGCCAACAAGGACCACGTTATTTGTACCGCCATGGATTATGCCAAGCTGGATCTGGAAATTCAACTGGAGCTTGGCCGGGGTTATGTTCCTGCGGAAGACCGGTCCGTCGATATTGCCGGCACCATTGCCGTGGACGCCATTTTTTCGCCGGTGATCCGGGTTCAGTTTAAGATTGACCACTGCCGGGTAGGGCAGAGAAGCGATTACGACAAACTTACCCTGGATGTGGAAACCGACGGAACCATCAGCCCGGAGGATGCGGTGGCCGAAGCCGCCAAGATTGCCAAGGATCACTTTACCATTTTTATTAATTTTGATGAGGAATCCGTGGGAGGGGAAGAAGTCCTGGACGAGGAGGAGGAAAAGATTAAAACCATCCTCTCCACTCCTGTGGATGAATTGGAGCTTTCGGTACGTTCGAGCAACTGCCTAAAAAACGCCAATATTAAAACCATCGGCGATCTAACCCGCCGAACCGAAGATGAAATTGCCAAGACCCGCAATTTTGGCAAAAAATCTCTCCAGGAAATAAAGGAAAAACTAAACGAATGGAACCTTAGCCTGGGGATGACCGACTTTAGTCTCATCTCCGTTTCTCAGAAGTTCCAGGAAAAGAAGGAAGAAGAAAATGAATCATAGGTCGGGCTATAACGAACTTTCTAAAACCGACAGCCACCGCAAAGCCATGATAAAAAATATGGTTTCCAGCCTTATTAAACACGGCCGGGTAACGACCACTAAGGCCAAGGCCAAGGCCGTGCAGATAAAGGCGGAGAGGATGATAACCCGGGCCAAAATTGATTCGGTGCATAACCGCCGGATCATAGCCAGAACCCTGGGGGGCAGTCCGGGAAACAAGGCGGCGGCGGCTAAACTCTTTACTGAAATAAGCCCCGTTTATACCGAAAGGGCCGGGGGTTACACCCGGATCGTCAAGATAGGCGCCCGCCAGGGGGACGCCGCCTGTATGGTTATCCTGGAGCTTTTGGATAAGGACGGCGGCAGCCTCCTGGCCAAGAAGGCCGGTAAGAAGGCCGGCTCTTCCGCCGGCAAGAAGGGCCCCGGCCGGGGGGGCAAGGCCGGAGATAAAGCCTCCGGTTCGGCCCCCGTCAAAGCCGGCGATAAGGCCGCGGGGCCTGCCGAGGGCAAAGCGCCGGACCAGGCTGAGGCTTCCTCCGAAGCTCCGGCCCCTGAACCTGCGGGTGAATAAAGTTTACTTTTAGCCTAAAAGCGCCGATAATGTCTATTAGATAGATGAAAACGGCTCCTAAAATTGCCATCAGTCTCCTTATTACGGTAATCATCTGCGCAGGGATTACCGTTTTAGCTTTTTCAGGAGTCTACGACTATGTGGAGACCGAATTTTACCAGGTTAAGGTTCGGGATCACATTTTCAATACCACCGGTAAAATTGCCGGTTTTTTGGACAACTATCACGACCAGCGGCTGGAACTCTTCCGCCTCTGCCTATCCCCCGATTACATCTCCCGCAATTTTGTTCCCAACCAGAATCAGGAGGATTTTAATAACACCGAAACGCAGTTTTTTAATCTTCGCCGGGAAATGACCGGCCTGCTGCGGGTCCGCCTGGCCGATGAGGAAGGAAGGGTTCACTACTCTTCCTTTGCCGATGATTTACTGGATCAGGCCCGCTATCGCCGGGTTTACCGGAACCTGGATGAAGCGGAGGAAACCTTTTCCGCCGGGGACTACCTCCTGACCGGGGAGGAGGATTATAAAATCCTCTTTGACGATCAGGACAATACCATCGTTTACGTTCTTCCGGTGATTAATCCCATTCTGGAAACCCCTTCGGGGCTGGCCCTTTTTTACGTTTCCCTTCAGGGACTTAAACAGGGGCTGCTGCAAAGCAACCTCCTCTCCCTGGGGCAGGACCTGGCGATGGTCCAGCGGGGGATCGTGGTCAACCTGCCCGAAGCCTCCTCCGGGCGGGAAGACGAAGGTTCCCCCGGGGCAAACTCCGCCATCTTAGCCGAAATTTCAAGCTACTGGGAGGGGGAACCCCCCTCGGGGGATCTGAGGTCCCTGGGAACCGATGATCTGGGCATCAAATATTATCTGGCCTCCGTTAAAACGGCGTACCCCTTTTACGCCGGCTGGGTGGTTAATCAAAATCAATTTGGATTAAGCGGGGAGCTTAAGTCCATCCTGCTAATTTCCTGCTATCTTACCCTGTTTTTAATTGTTTTCCTCATTTTTTGCCTGCGGCAGGACCGCATGGTGGTGATTGCCGGCCGGATCAAACGGTTTCAGCTTAGTTTCATGCAGCAGTACTTTGAAAGCCGGAACCAGCTTGACTGGAACCTTTGGATTCGGGAACTGGAAGAGAAGAAGGACGGGCTTAACCGGGAGATTAAGAAGGGTTTGGGGAAGGTTAAGGGGGAAAAGGAGAAGCAGGTTGATGAGCTCCTGAAAAAGAGCTGGGAGGAGATCTTCAGCGTTTTGGGGGTGGCCGGGCCGCCGGAGCGCAAGGAACTGGACCTGCAGAATCTGGAGGTTTTGATTAACCGGGTGCTTTCCAACCCCAACCTGGTCCTCCCCACGGTTCGTACCGCCGAAGCCCCCCCCGCCCAGCCCCGGCCCAAGGCAAAGCCCGTCCCGCCTCCTGCCCAGGCGCCGGACGAAGCTGAAGCCCTTGACGATGTCGAAGCCTTGGACGATGTCGAAGCCCTTGACGATGTCGAAGCCTTGGACGAAGCGGAGG
>JAISRN010000185.1 GCA_031273605.1 Spirochaetales bacterium
CAATCAAATCAGGCTTGTCAACCGGGGAATATTTTGCATACGCAGATGGACTAGATATTCAGGCAGATACGAAGGTCTACGCCTTGCCGATACCGATTTTCTCCAAATAGCTCTTGATGGTTTATTGGTAAAACCAGAAGCAGTCAAAGCCCAAATTGAGAAAGAAAAGCCAGAGACAGGCACTATGTCAAATAACCTCATACAGGGAATAGACCCCTCTACAAGTCCTGGGCCTATTTATAAAGATGGTAATTTATCTGGTTTGGAAGGAATTCCGCCCAGTCAACCTAAGCAAGGGAATAAACCTACCCATTTTTATGGCAGTGTAAATCTGGATATCAATAGGATTGGGCAAACTGCCGGGACTATTAATCAGGAAGTTTTACAACATTTCCGTAACTTTGCAAAAGTAGAAATTGCGGTAAAAATGGATATCCAGATAAAGGTACCTGACGGCATCCCGGATGATGTTGCCCGAACCATTAGGGAAAATTGCAGGACACTGAAGTTTGATAGTAACGAATTTGAATGATTTTATGTCACGGATTGATGATTTATCCATGCCTGAGTATACCATAAGCCTTGCGCCTATAAAATAGGCCCCGAGGCCGTGTTAGGAATTTTAATGTATAAAAAAGCAGACTTTTTCGCTTCCGGCTTTGCACCTGTAGATAGCCCGGAGAGGGATAGCTATCCCCGGGATTTTTCCGTATAATAGTCAGGAAACTTCCTACACCAAGGAGAAACTATGATCTCTATCCGGAATTTATCCAAATCCTACGGGAGCGTCCCGGCGGTGGAGGGGATTTCCCTGGAGGTACCCCGGGCTCAGATTTTAGGCCTTCTGGGGCCCAACGGGGCCGGGAAATCCACCACCCTGCGAATCATCACCGGTTACCTAAAGCCGACTTCGGGGGAAGTCCTGGTTAAAGGCCGGGACGCCGCCTCGGATCCCCTGGGGGTTAAGAGCCTTATCGGTTATCTGCCGGAATCCGCCCCCCTGTACGGGGAAATGCTGGTTTTTGATTATCTGGACTACATTGCCGGCCTCCGGGGATTGGAGGGGGAAAAAAAACTACCGGAAATCCGGCGGCTGGGCCGGCTCTGCGGCATTTTTCCGGTGATGCACAAACCCATAAACGCCCTCTCCAAGGGCTACCGGCAGCGGGTAGGGCTGGCCCAGGCCATGATGAACGATCCGGAGATTCTCATCCTGGATGAACCCACCTCCGGGCTGGACCCCAACCAGATTCTTGAGATCCGGCGGATCATCCGGGAAATCGGCAAACAGAAAACCATTATTTTTTCCACCCACATCCTAAGCGAGGCCGAGGCGGTCTGCGACCGGGTGGTGATCATTAACAAGGGCCGCATAGCCGCCGACGGGCCGGCGGACAGCCTGCAAAGCTCCCTGAAAGCCGAGCAGACCCTTCACCTGTGCCTCAAGGCTAAGACGGCGGAGGAAGTGGAGAGGGCCCTTAAGCCAATCCCCGGGGTCTTAAGTTTCGAGGCAAGCGCCTCAGGTGATCTGTTCCGGGCCCGGATTCAAAGCGCCTCGGATATCCGGGAGGAACTTTACCGCTGTATTAGGGCCCAGGATTGGATTCTTTTGGAATTTTCCCAGGAGAAAAAATCCCTGGAAACCATCTTTGCCGAACTGACTCAAGGAGAATGAGCCCATGTCCCAGTCTAAAACTAAAATCATTTTTTTAAGGGAATTCAGCACTTTTTTTTCTTCCCCGGGTCCCTACATTATCATTGCCCTCTACCTAATGGTAACGGGGTGGTTTTTTTTCTCCACCTTCTTTCTTTACCAGCGGTCAGACTTGAGAAATTTTTTTAACATGATGCCGGTGATCTTTTCTCTTACCATTCCGGCGGTTACCATGCGGCTTTTTTCCGAAGAGTACCGCTCCGGTTCCTACGAGATTTTAGGCACCCAGCCGGTAACGGTCTTAAACATTCTCCTGGGAAAAAGCCTTTCGGCCCTGGCCCTTACGGCTTTCATGCTTATCCCTACCCTCTCCTATCCGGTGATCGTCTCCTTTTTGGGAGACCTGGATTGGGGACCCGTGGCGGGGGGCTACCTGGCTGCCCTCTTTTTAAGCGCCTCCTACATTGCCATAGGGGTTTTCTTTTCCTCAACCACCAAGAATCAAATCGTGGCTTTTATCCTAAGCGCCGTCGCCTGCCTTTTCCTTTCCCTCATTCACCAGATGCTGGTGATCATCCCGCCGGGAACAGCGGCCGTTATTCAGGCCGTAAGCGCGGGCTACCATTTTGACAGCATCAGCCGGGGCATCGTTGATTCCCGGGATATTCTTTACTTCCTCTCCCTCACTTACCTGTTCCTTCATGCCGCATGGATAGTGAACAAAGAGTACCGGTAGGATTTAGTTTATGAAAACACAATTACAATGGCTTAGATTTGCCGCTTACGCGGCGGTGATCATTTTAATTAACGCAGCCCTTTCCACCCTGTTCTTCCGTCTTGATCTTACCTCCCGGCGGATATACTCCCTCTCGCAGGCCTCCGTCCGGGCGGTTTCGGAATTGGAAGAACCCTTAACCATAAGGATTTATATCTCCGATAACCTTCCCAGCCCTTATAACAATTTGGAGCAGGAATTGAGGGATATTATGACGGAATACCGGATCCGGGCCAACAAATTTTTTAATTTTTCCCTTCATGCCATCGAACCCGACGGCCCCGGCGAATCCGAAAGATCCCAGGCTAACCGTACCGATGCCCAGAGTTACGGTATCTATCCCATTCAGATTCAAAAGATCGAGCAGAGCGAAATTAATTTAGTCAACGCTTTTATGGGAATGGTTTTTATCCAGGGCGATCTCATTGAAACGGTACCGGTTATTCAAACATCGGGAAATCTGGAATACCAGATCACCGGAACCATCCGCCGCATGGCCGCCAAGACCGGCGCCCTACTGGCCATGCCGGAGAATCTGCAAATTAAACTTTACCTTTCCCAATCCCTATCCCAGGCCAACCGGGAATTTAGGGATTATCCTGAAAACCTGGAAGTCCTGATTCAGGAACTTAACCGGCAAAATTACGGGCGCTTGAGTTTTTCGGTGTTGGACCCGGAAAACCCTGAACCCGGAGAAGAGGGCCCAGACGCCTACGGCCTTACCCCCCTTACCTTGAACACCGGCGGGGGAGAGCAAAATGTTTATGCCAGCCTGGTGCTGGAATCCCAGGGCCGGTACGCTTCCCTGGGCATCCTAAGCCGCTCCCTCTTTGGCTACACCCTTGCCTCTCCGGAGGACTTAAAACCCAGCCTGCAGGGGGTGATTGACCGGCTCACCGGAACCAATCCCCGGATTGGCTATCTTGCGGATCACGGCTGTCCCCCCTTTTACGGCTCCTACTACGGGCAGTCCTCCGAACCGGAGATTAATAACATCCGCGGCCTTCTTTCCCAAAATTATGACTTTGTTCAGGTTGCCCTTTCCGAAGGAAGCATTCCCGAAGAAATTCAAACCCTTCTGATTGCCGGCCCCAGCGAGCCCTTTTCGGATTGGGAAATTTTTTTGCTGGATCAGTTTTTAATGAAGGGCAATTCACTGATCTTTCTGTTAGATACCCACACCGAACTGTCCCCCGAAGGGGAAATGGCCTACTATCAGTCCGGCCCTTCTTATCTTCCCCGTTTTCTTAACCTGGACGGATTTTTGGCCCACTACGGCTTTACCCTGGAAAGAAGCTACGTTTTAGACGAGCAGTGCTTCATCCAAACCCAGCGGAGAACCGACGGCAGTTATATTGAAATTCCCCTCTATTTTGCCCCCCTGGTTGAGGCAAAACAGATAAATCAAAACTCTCCCCTCCTGTGGAATATTAAGGGATTGATCTTTCTAAACGCCTCCCCCTTAACCCTTAATTCCGAACCCCCTTCCGGGGCGCCCCCGGAAGCGCTGGTTTCTTCCTCCCCCACCTCCTGGGAAATGAGGGAGAACATTAACCTTTATAATCCCATGATGATTACCCCGCCCCCGGAATCGGAGTTTAAATCCCAGGTTCTTACCGCCTCCGCTCAAGGGGCAATGACCAGTTATTTTAAGGACCGGCCCATTCCGCCCAGGAACAATCTGCCGGAAACCGGGGCAGGAGAAAATCTAAATGAAGATTTATTTACCGCCCCCGGCTTTGAGGCGGCCCCCGAACTCATCCCCCAAAGTTCCCAAAGCCGAATCTACCTTCTGGGAAGTTCTTACCTGATAAAGGATAACCTGATTGACGCCCAGGGGGATACTCCCAACGCCATGTTTATCGAAAACCTGGTGGACGGAGCGGCGGGGAGCGAGGACTTTGCCATGATGAGGTCCAAAGGGCAGAGTTACAACCCCTTAAGGGAAACCTCTCCGGGGTTAAAACGCTTTCTCCAGGGCTTCGCCATTGCCGTGCTGCCCCTGTTGATCGGGCTTTTTGCCCTTTTCATTTGGTTCCGCTGGTCCGCCAGAAAGAGGCGCCTTGAATCCCTTTTTAAAGATGACAAATTTAAAGATGAACTTAAAAACGATCCTAATGCCCAAAACGAACAAGGAGGGGACGAATGAAAACCCAGGTTCAAACCGAAACTCTTAACCCATCAACCCAAAGCCCCTCTCCCAAGCGGCCCTTCCGGAGGTTGGGTAAAATTGACAAGAAAACCCTCCGGGAATTCCTCATCCTGGGGGTGATTGCCCTGGCCTGCCTGGGGTACATCATTTTCCGGGGAAGCGGAAACATTAACTACACCTTGCCCCGGTTTAACGACATTCCCGCCGGCGACATTACCCGCCTGGAAATTATCAAACCCGGCGGGGAAAGCCTGGTTTTAAGCCGTACCGGGGAGGACTGGGTTCTTCCCGGGGAGGGCAATTTTTCCGCCGATCCGGGCCGGGTGAACCGCCTCTTATCTATGGTAACTTCGGTTAAACCCATCGACATGGTTTCCCAGGCGGGCAGGCCGGAGCGTTACGACTTGGATGAAACGGCCCGGTTTACCCTCCGGGCTTATAAACAGGACAACCTGGTGCGGGAGCTTTATATCGGCAAAACTTCGGATTCCGGAAGCTATAGCTATGTGCTTTTTCCGGGAAACCGGGATATTTTTTCTCTCCGGGGCAGCCTAAAAAGCAGCCTGGATTTAAGCTCCCGGGAGTTCCGGAACAAGACGGTACTTAAACTAAACCGGGAAGAGGTAAGCCGAATCCGTTACACAGGCGGGGCGGTTTCGGGAACCCTCTTAAAAAACGCCGATGGGCAGTGGGAAAAAACCTCCGGCGGCGCTGTCGACCCGGCGGAGATTAACGATATTCTCTCCCGGGTTACCAATTTAAGCGCCGCGGATTTTGCCGACCAGGCCCCAGCGGGAGCGCCGGAAACGGGGGAGCCCTTTGTCATTATCTGGACCGCCGACCGGGAATACACCCTGACGCTTTACCCCAGGGATTTCCGCATCCCCCCGGAGGAGGCTTATCCTGAAAAGGGCTTTTTGGCCAGGGTAGATTCGGGGCCCCTTTTTCTCCTGGCCCGGTACACCGCCGACCGGTTTTTAGAGTTTTTTGCCGGGCTGGAATGAGCCGTCCGGCGCAAGTATGAACATTCAAACCCTGGGCGTAACTCTCCTTTTAAGCCTGCTGCCCATATCGGAACTCCGGGGGGCCATCCCCTATGCCCTGTCCCGGGGCTGGCCTCCGGCCCTGGCCTTCGGACTTTCCGTTTTAGGCAACCTCCTGGTGGCGCCCCTGTTTCTTCTTTTTTTAAACTCCCTGCACCGCTGGCTTTACCGCCGCCCCTGGTACGCCGGGATCTTTACCCGGCTGGTGGAGCTTTCCCGCAAAAAAATCGAGGGCCCCGTGAACCGCTACGGATACTGGGGACTCCTGATCTTTGTGGCGATCCCCCTGCCGGTAACGGGGGCCTGGACCGGCGTTCTGGGCGGCTGGATTCTGGGGATTAAGCCCCGGCGGGTAATCCTCGGGGTGTCCTGCGGGGTGGTGATTGCGGGAATCCTGGTGCTTGGGGCGGCCCTGGCGCTGTCCCCCGCCTTTTCCTTCATGCTAAAGCGGTTCTAACCATGTCCTTTAAAGAAACCTTAAGCCGGGAATTAAATCCCCAACAAGCCCTCTGCGCCTCCTCCCTGGAGGGGCCCCTTTTGATCATCGCCGGGGCGGGATCGGGAAAAACCCGGACCATCACCTACCGCCTGGCCTTTATGCTCCATTCCGGCATTCCCCAGGCCAATATTCTGGCCCTGACCTTTACCAACAAGGCCGCCAGGGAAATGCTGCACCGGGCCAAGGCCCTTACGGGAAAAAAACTAACCCAGCTTACCCTTTCTACCTTTCACGCCTTTGGATTGCGGATTTTGAAAGAGGTTTTGCGCCGGGCAGGAACCCTAAAGGGAAGTTTGGGGGCCTATAAAGAAAACTTTACTATTTACGATGAAGCGGACTCCATAAGCCTGATTAAGCAGGCGGCCCGGGAACTAAAGCTGCCCCGGGAGGGCCTTGACCCCTCGGGGCTCTCCCAGCTTTTTTCTTCGATAAAAACCGGCTTAAAGGTTTTTACCCCCGATACGGAACCCTGGAAAAATCTATACGAAAGCTACCAGGAGCACCTAAGAATTTATAATGCCTTTGATTTTGATGATTTAATTATCAAGCCCCTGCAGATCTTTAGGGAGTTTCCGGAAATTCTTAAGGAGTACCAAAAGCGCTACGGGTACATCATGGTGGACGAATTTCAGGATACCTCCCAAAATCAATACCAAATGGTGAAGCTCCTGGCCCAGGAGCGCCGGAATCTCTGCGTGGTGGGGGATGATGATCAGTCCATTTATTCCTGGCGGGGCGCCGATTACCGCAATATTCTTCAGTTTGAAAAGGATTTCCCTGAACGCCGGGAAATAAAGCTGGAACAAAACTACCGCAGCACCGGCACCATCCTTGAAGCGGCCAACCGGCTTATTGCCCACAACACAAACCGCAAGGATAAGCAGCTTTGGACGGGGCTGGAAACGGGGAAGGCTATTGAACTGGCCTTCCCGGAGGATGAGTTTCAGGAAGCAAAACTGGCGGTGGAAACCCTGCGAACCTGGCGCATAACGGAGCAGGAAAATTACGGAGACATGGGACTCCTGGTGAGGACCAACAGCCTCATGGAACCCCTGGAAGAAGCCCTCCTGGATGCCGCCATTCCCTACCGGATTTCCGGGGGAAAGAGCTTTATTAAACGCCGGGAAATAAAGGATATCATTGCCTATTTAAGATTAATCCTTAACCCCGATGATGACGGCAGCCTGCTGCGAATCATTAATGTCCCCCGGCGGGGCATTGGCTTAAAGGCCCTGGAGGAGATCCGCCGCCTGGGGGACTTAAAAAAATTAAGACTCTATTCGGCCATCACCGCCCTGCACCATGGGGCCGGCGAGGCGGCGGGATTCCGGCTGTCCGGGCGGGCTGTTGAAAGCCTGGGAGAATTTATCACCCTTATTGAAAAATACCGGGGGCTGTTCAAAGCAGAAAAAAACATTGCCGATGTTTACCGCAGCCTGCTGGACAGCCTGGATTACTGGTCTTACCTGGTTCAGGAAAATCCTGACCGGCCCAAGGCGGCGGCCTGGAAATACCAGGCCCTTATTCGCTTCGGCGACATGATTGAACGATGGATGAAAGATCCGGACAACCTTTCTCCCAGCCTTTCTAACTACCTCAACATGCTTACCCTCTCCAACCAGGACGATGAAGAGGAGGATCAGGGCAAGGTCAATTTAATGACCATCCACGCCGCCAAGGGACTGGAATTTAATTTAGTTTTTTTGGCCGGAGCGGAGGACCAGCTGATTCCCCACGCCAAGGCTTTGGAAGAGAATCCCCTAAGCCTTGAGGAAGAGCGGCGGCTCTTTTACGTTGCCCTTACCAGGGCCCGGAAAAAACTCTTTATTACCGCCTGCCAAAAACGCACCTTTCTCCGGGAAGTGAAAGAATCCGGACCCAGCCGCTTTTTAGAGGAGATCCCCCAGGAGCTTATGGAAATTCAAAAAGCTAAGGTTGAGGTAGAGGAAACGGAGGCCCTCGATTATTTTGCCATGATCAGAAGCCGACTCAAATAGCCGCTTTAACAAGGAGCCCCCAATTCCCTTGCCCC
>JAISRN010000110.1 GCA_031273605.1 Spirochaetales bacterium
AGGGCGGCAAGGCAGGCCCGGGTCCCGGGGCGGTCCATTTTTTTGGGGACCGCAATGGCGGGGTCACAATCATCAGGTTCCTTAAAGAGAAAGCCCAGGAGGGCCGGGGCCTCTCCCAGAGTCTTGAGGCGCTCCCGGGCCAGGGGCAGCGCGCCGGTAAAGAGGGCCCGCTCCTCCGGGGCCGGCGGGTCGGAGAGGAGGCCGGCGGCGGCAAGCCGGGGAAGGAGAAGGCCGCCCAACTCCTCAGCGCTTTTTTGCCGGATGTACGAGCCGTTAAACCAGTCCAGTTTCTTGTAATCAAAAACTCCGGAGGCCTTGTTAATTTTGTCCAGGCTAAAGAGTTTTTCCAGATCGGCCTTGGAAAAAAACTCCCGGCTGGAATCGTAGGACCAGCCGATGAGGGAAATGTAGTTGATCAGCGCTTCGGGCAGGTAGCCCTGGGCGCGGAAGTCCCGCAGTGAAGTTGATCCGTGGCGCTTAGAAAGTTTTTGTCCGTCCGCCCCCAGGACCATGGGCAGGTGGCAGTAAACCGGGGGGGTCCAGTCAAAGGCCCGGTAAAGGAGGGCGTGGAGGGGGCCGGAAGGCAGCCATTCCTGGGCCCGCATGATGTGGGTAATTTCCATTAGGTGATCGTCAATAACATTGGCTAAATGGTAGGTAGGGAAACCATCGGATTTAAGAATCACCGGGTCCGGAGAAATGTCCCGGGTTTTCCGCTTAACCTCCCCAATCAGGAGATCCTGAAAAGACGCGGCCCCTTCTTCCAGGGGAATCTTGAACCGGATCACCGGCTTGATTCCCCGGGCTTCGGCGGCTTCCCGGTCTTGGGCGGAAAGATTCCGGCAGCGCCGGTCATAACCCTGGCTTTGGTCCTTGCTTTCCTGCTGGGCCTTCCGCAGATTTTCCAGCCGCTCTGGGGAGCAGTAGCAATAGTAGGCCTTGTCCTGTTCCAGCAAACGCCGGGCGTAGTCCTGGTACAGCCGGGTTCTCTGGGACTGAACATAGGGCCCCAGGGGACCGCCCTTGTCCGGCCCTTCATCCCAATCGATTCCCAGCCAGGCAAAGGTTTCGTAGAGATCCTCCAGGGCCTCCGGAGTGCTGCGTTCCTGATCCGTATCCTCGATCCGCAGGATGAACTTTCCCCCGGCGCTGCGGGCAAAAAAATAATTAAACAGCGCCGTCCGGACCCCGCCGATATGCTGAAGCCCCGTGGGGGAGGGGGCGTAACGAACCCGTACGCTCATGCTTTTACCCCCTGGCCGTTCTGCGGAAGGCCCTGGTTATAACCGGTTAAAAAATCCCTAAGCTCTTCCACTACCGCCAGCAGTTCTTCCACCGGGGGAAGAAAAACAATCCTGAAGTGATCCGGTTCGGGCCAGTTAAAACCCCGGCCATGCACCAGGAGAACCTTTTTTTCCCGCAGAAAGTCCAGGACAAAGGTTTCATCGTTGGTAATTGAAAATTTATTAACATCGATCCGGGGAAAGAGGTACAGGGCGCCCCTGGGCTTGGCGCAGCTCAGGCCGGGGATGGAGGTAATTCCCCGGTAAATGGCTTCCCGCTGTTCGTAGAGCCGGCCCCCGGGGGAAACCAGGGCTTTAATGGCCGCTATCCCCGGCTCAAAGCCCGCTTCCACCGCCAACTGGGAAAAGGTGTTGCCGCAGAGCCGCATATTGGCCAGGATGGACAGCCCTTCCCGAAAATCCTTAAACCCCCCCTTGGGTCCGGAGAGGATGAACCACCCTGCCCGGTAGCCCGCGGCCAGGAACACCTTGGAAAGGCCGTTAAAGGTAATCACGGGAATCTCCCCGGTCAGGCATGCGGGGGAACAGTGGGAATCCCCGTCGTAGAGGATTCGGTCGTAGATCTCATCGCTCAAAAGGATCAGGCTGTGCTCCCGGGCTATTTGAATGAGCCCTTCGATTACCGGCCGTTCATAAACCGCCCCGGTCGGGTTGTTGGGGTTGATGATCACCAGGCCCTTTGTCCGGGGGCCTATCTTGGTCCGGATATCCTGAAGGTCCGGCTGCCAGCCGGCGGCCTCATCGCAGCGGTAGGGAACCGGTCGGCCCCCCGCCAGGGTTACCGTGGCGGTCCAGAGGGGATAATCCGGGGAGGGAATGAGAATCTCATCCCCATTGTCCACCAGGGCGGTGATGACCAGGGAGATCATCTCGCTCACCCCGTTGCCCACCCAAATATCCTCCAAGTCAATACTGGGGAACCCCTTTCTCCGGCAGTCCTCCAGGATCACCTGCCGGGCCGAGGGCATCCCCTGGGAATCCACGTAGGGTTCCGCCCGGGAGAGGTTTTGGATAATGTTAAGCCGCATGTTTTCCGGCGGGGAAAATCCAAAACGGCCGGGGTTGCCGGTGTTTAAGGGCACAATCCGATGACCCTGGCTTTCCAGCCGGGCGGCGGCTTCCATCACCGGCCCCCGAATATCGTAACAGACATGATTTAGTTTTTGTGATTTCTTGATTTCTTTCATAGTACGAAACTCCTAGTGTTCTTGGCAGCGGATGGGAGAAAATTGAGGGAAGGGTCCCTACACCGCCTTTTCCGGGTTCCCCGGCTCTTTTTGGCTTGTCAGCCAGGCATAGGCCTCGTCAAGAAGCCGGCTTAGGCTGAACAGCAAAAGGTCGTCCCCGGCCCGGGACTTGAGGGCTTCAAACCTGCCCGGCGGCAGGGCCTTTAGGAGACGCCGGATCCGGGGCTTTTCCGGCGCCGCCGGGGGCTGCCCCCGGTGGTTGTTCCCGGCCTGCTCCAGGGGGCCGGTTAGGTGCAGAAGGTAAAGGGCCAGCAGGTTTAAAAGGGGCTGCCCGGCGGAGGAAAGGCCGGTGAGGATTTCCCGGGCCCGGCGCCCTTCTCCCAATTGGATGAGAGACAGGGCGTAAATCCAAAGGCACCACTTCCGCCGCCGAATCCCCCGGAGGGTTAAAGCGCCCCGGAAGTACTCTTCCATTCCCTGGGGATCCCTTAGGATAATCCGGCGCATCCCCAGGGGCAAAAAGAACCGCCCCATAAGCCCCGGCTGATGCTTTTTTAAAAAAGCCTCCAACTCCTCCAACTCCCCGGAGCGGCCGGCGAGAAAGGCCGCGGGAATAAAAACCTTAAGGCGGTACCCGTTCAGATGCCGCCCCCGGCGCCCCCGGCTTTTTTCGTAGAAGGCGGTTTTCAGGTAGTCCACCAGGTCCGCCCACCGTTCCTCCTCTGCCATAAGGTAAAGCCGCCGGTTGGACAGGACGAAGGCATTAACAAGAACCGCCAGGAGGACGAAAAAAGGTCCCGCCGGCCACAGGGTTTTCCAGACCTCCCCGGCAAATTCCCACCCCAGCGTCAGAAAGGGCAGACCGGCCAGAAAAGCCGCCGCCACGAGGAGAAAACTATTAAATAGAAGAAGCACTTTATTAATCTTCAAAAAAAACTCCCAAAACCGGAACTTTACTATATCCCTGCCTGGGGCTTAAGGTCAATCCTCCGCCGATATTTTAAAATGACCCCTATTCTTTTTCGCTTTTTTTCCGATAAGATAAGAGGGGGAGCTCTTTAAATCCTCCGGAAAGATAGGTATGAATAAAATATCCCTTAATTCGCTGCAAGTAGACACCATCCTCAACACCCACATTTATCTGGACGAGAAGTACATTCTCCTGGCGCCGGATGTTCCCTTTACCCAGGAGCTCAAGAATCGCCTGGAGACCTGGGGCTTTACCACTCTTTTGGCCGGCGGGGGCGAGGGAATTGAGGATGCGCCGGCGGGGATAACCGCTAAAAAAGCCGCCACTGCCCAGGGCGCGGTGGAACAGTCCCTGGAAGAGCAAAAGCGGGAAAAGGATACCGAGCAGTTTTACCTGGGCTGCCTTAATTTTCTCAACGAAGTTTTTGACCGGTTTCTCCTGGACGGCGTTCTGCGGCTGGCCCAGATCAGCGATAAGGTAAAGGAAATTAAGGATTTTACCCGGGAGTACCGGCAGAATATTCTTACCCTTCCGGATCGAAAAATTGAAGGGGTAAGTTACAATATCTGCCATGCCATAAAAACCACCTTCCTGTCCCTGATCCTCTCGGAGGCCCTCAAGATGTCCATCCATCAGCAGTTGGAACTGGGGGTGGCCTCTCTTTTTCACCGGATTGGCATGACCCGCCTTCCCCCGGAGCTTTATATGTCCAACCGGGTTTTAACCCCGGAGGAAAAAAAGAGTCTCCGGGCCTATCCGGTTTTAAGTTTCCGGATACTCAAGGCCGCCAACTTTCCCACTTCCATTTGCCAGGCTGTTTTGGACCACACCGAAAGGATTGACGGCCGGGGTTATCCCCAGGGCCTTACGGGGGACAAGATTTCCGTCATGGGCAAGATCATTGCCGTGGCCAGTTCCTATGCCGCCTCCACCGCCCGCCGGCCCTTTCGGGACAGCCGGGACGGACACGCGGGAATTATGAATATTATTCAGCTTTCCGGAACCGCCTACGAACCCCTGATCATTAAGGCTATGATTGCCGTCCTTTCGATTTATCCAATCGGAACCTATGTGGAACTTTCGGACCACACAGTGGGGATAGTTATCCGCACCGACGCCAACAACCCCAAGTCTCCCTACATCAGGCTCATCATGGATGCCAACGGAGAGGTGTTTCCCGATTTTCCCGTCCTGCAGCCGGGGCTGGCGGACAGCCCGGGTATCCTAAAAACCCTTTCCCCCGCGGCCCGGGCGGCGGCGGAAAAAATTTATAAAGACGAAGCCTAATTTCTATGAGCAGCATTAACATTAAACTTCCTTCGGGGGAAACCAAACCCTATCCCTACGCCGTCCGGGTTAGGGATATTCTAAAAGAGGAACCTTCGGTAGAAAAAAACCGGCTTGTGGCCGCCCTGGTAAACAACGAATTGGTAAGCCTTTCCTGCCCTTTGGAAACCGACAGCGAAATTTGCCCGGTTTACACCAATGACAACCGGGGCGTCCAGGTTTTCAGGCGCTCCCTTTCCTACCTCTTGTTTTTAGCGGCCTCGGAATGTCTGCCGGATAAAAGGCTTATCATAAGCCACAGCCTGGGCAATGGGTACTATTATTATTATGAGGACGGCAGCGCCATTACCCCGGAAGAGGTTAACCTTTTGGAAAAAGTAATGGGAGAAATTGTCCGGGAAGGCCGGGGCATTCACCGGAGGCAGATTAGTTACGCCAGGGCTGCGGAGTATTTTAAAGACCGGGGATGGACCGGCCAGGCCCTCTTTTTAGCCTACCGTTCCGACGCCCTTATCCCCATTTACCAGTGCGGGCCTTTTTGGGAGATGGGTTTTGAACCCCTGGTTGATAATACCGCCAAGCTGAAGCCCTTTGAACTTAGGCCCTACGGGGCGGGACTGCTTCTCCGGTATCCCCGCACCCAGGACCCGGACAGGATACCCCCCTTCACCGACAATCTCCTCCTTTACGATATTTACCGGGAATACAAAGCCTGGGGAAAGATCCTTAACCTGGATTCCGTGGGAAAGCTCAACAAGGTGATCCACGAAAAAAAAATTCAGGCTTTTATTCAGGTGGCGGAAGCCCTGCACAATAAAAAAATTGCCGAAATTGCCGACCGGATTCAGGCCAAACGGGGTTCGGTGAAGGTGGTTTTTATTGCCGGGCCTTCTTCCTCGGGAAAAACCACCTTTTGCAAGAAACTGGCCATCCAACTGCGGGTGTTGGGATTTAATCCCCTGATCATCGGTTTGGATGATTATTTTCTGCCCAGGGACCAAACTCCCCGGGATGAGCGGGGAAACCCTGATTGGGAGAATCTGGGGGCCATTGATGTGGAACTCTTAAATCAGAATCTCCTTACCCTTTTTGACGGCGGGAAAATTACCCTGCCGGTTTACGATTTTAAGACCGGTACCCGCCGGGAGAACGGCCCGGTTCTGGAAATGGGAAGCCGCACCATCCTTCTTGTTGAAGGGATACACGGTTTAAATGATTCCCTCACCCCCCTGATAAAGGCGGAACAAAAGTTTAAGATTTACATATCCGCCCTCACCCAGCTTAACATTGACGGATCCAACCGGATTGCCACTACCGACAACCGCCTGCTGCGCCGGATTATCCGGGACAATCAGTTCCGGGGGCACGACGCGCTAAAAACCCTGACCATGTGGGATGCCGTCCGGGCCGGGGAAAAGAAGAACATCTTTCCCTTTCAAAATAATGCGGACTGCGCTTTTAATTCCGCCCTGGACTACGAACTGGCGGTTCTAAAACCCTATGCCGAACTGCCTTTGACCATGGTAAAACCCTGGCACGATCAGTACGCCGAGGCCCGGAGGCTTTTGGGGCTCCTTTCAAACTTCCTTACCATTCCGGTTAAGTTCGTACCCACGGATTCCATTCTCCGGGAGTTTGTGGGGGATTCGGATTTTAAGTACTAACAAAAGTTAGGAAGCCCAGGAAAAAAAGTCCCATAAGTTCCGGATTGAACGGTCCGAACCTCTAAAAATTCTGCCTACCCTCCACCCTCTTTTTTCCCCCTCTTTTTTTCCGTGGTTATTCTTATATCCTTGACCTGCCATTCAGGAAAAGAAGTTTAACCACTGACCTCGATTAAACCAAGCTTCCTTATGGACA
>JAISRN010000118.1 GCA_031273605.1 Spirochaetales bacterium
ATAGTCCTCTATATTGATAAGAACCGCCGCGCCGCGTCCGTTCTTTGTGATGATTACCGGATCGTGATTTTCCAAAAATTTCTCTATCTCGGCATAATGATTCCGTAAATCCCTAACCGTAGGCCCTGACGGTTCTTTGACCGGGGATGTTAATTTTTCGGAAGCCGATTCAATGGTGAAAGGGATAAGCCCCGTGCCGGGCGGCGTAGGTTCGGTGACCACTTCGGTGCTTATCAGTCATGTGGTAGAAGCGGCGGGTAAAAGCCCATGTTAAGCCCCGGTGAAATCATCGGCGCCTATGCCTGTGCGTCCTATGATGCGGCGGGGGACATTTCTCATCAAGGCGCTATAGTTACGGCGGGCCTATCCGGAAAGGACGCTGAAACTCCGGCGGACCACGTTCCCCTGATCATCAATGATGGTTAGGAGGTGGTCCCCCCGGCCAGGCCGGAGGCTCATCTGGTGAATCTCCCGGGTGCTGCCCAGGTAGTTTTCATCCAGGTGCCAGAAAAGCCGCCGCCCCGCCTCCCGGTGATAAACCTCAAACACCGCCGCCCCAGCCCGGCCGTCCACCTCGATGGGGATGTAGATCTCGGCGCCGTTTTCGGGAAAGGCCACTTCCATAGGCGGGGACCCCGGATCCGCCTCCCCTTCAAAGGGCGGCAGGGGGCGGTAGTCCAGGTTCCACCGGGAATAGTACCATTCCGCCGCCGGGGGAAGGACAAACCAGGGCCGGACCGCCCCCTGCCCGGCATGGGTCTGCCGGGTTTCCTCCGGGTTAAGCCGGACCAGACGGTGATAGGGGCAGCGGATTCCGGGGTGGCTGACCCCGGGGTAAAGGATGGTTTCGGTTTCCGGGCAGTCCGGCCCGGCGAGAAAACCGCTTTTCCGGCAAACCTCCAGAGAGACCATGCCGGGGGGCTGGGGAAAAACCTCCCGGTCTTGCAGAAGGGCCATCACCTGAAAAAACAGGGGCGCCGCCGTCCGGCTGCCCTGAATGGCGGGATTTCCCGCGCCGTCGGCATTCCCCACCCAGACCCCCAGGGTCCACCCCGGGGTAGTTCCGATGGTCCACCCGTCCCGGCTGCCCTGGCTGGTTCCGGTTTTCCAGGACACGGGGCGGGAGGAGAGAAAATCCTGCCAGCCCTGTTCATCCGGGGGCCGGGCCACCCTTTCCAGGGCCCGCAGGCAGAGGTAGGCCGCTCCGGGAAGAAAACTTTCCCCCCCCTTTCCCGAAGCCCCGCCGCCGCCGGTCCGCAAAGCCGCCGGGGGGCCGCCGGGAGCGGTTTCCCCCAGATACCGGGGCGCGAGGGGCCCAGGCTCCCCTTCTCCCCCGGCGGTAAGAACCAGCCGGGCCAGCCCGGCGTAAAGGGCGGTGAGGTTTTCCAGGGTGCCCTCGGCGCCCCCCAGGATCAGGCTGATTCCGTAGTCCGAGGCGGGGCGGGTTAGGGTGCTCATCCCCAGGTCTTTTAAAAAACCGTAGAACCGGTCCACCCCAAAATCCCGGAGCATCCGGGCCGCCGGTACGTTGAGGGACTGAACCAGGGCTTCCTCCGCGGGGACGGCCCCCTGATAAAACCGGGCGGCATTTTCGGGACGGTAGGTTCCCATCCGGGTGGGAATGTCCAAAACTAACTGCCGGGGCAGGAGTTCCCCTGCATTGATCATGGCGGTCCACAGGAAGGGCTTTAAGAGACTGCCGGTACTCCGGGGAGCGGTTACCATGTCCACATAGGATTCCGGCCCCGCCTTTTCCGGGATGTTCCCCACGTAGGCCAAAACCCGGCCCGTTAAGGTTTCCATGACCAGGATTCCCAGGTTCCCGATATTCTGGTTGAGAAGCCCCCGGCCATAGCGGAGGGCCGCGGCGTTCACCTGGTCCTGGAGGTCCCCCCGAAGGGTGGTGCGGATGATTCCCCCGGATTCCGGGGAACCGGGGGACTTTCCCGCCCCCAGGTTCCCGGAGCGGAAACGCTCCAAAAGGTGGGGCGCCCGCTGGGGCAGGGGGAGGGGCTCCGAGGGAACCGGCTCCCCCAGGGCCAGGGTTAGCTCCTGGGGGGAAAGCCGCCCGTGGGCGGCCAGGCGGTTTAAGAGCCGGTCCCGCTTTTGCCTAAGCTCTTCCCGGTTTCGGCCGGGATGGATAAGGCCGGGGCTGTTGGGGAGGGCCGCCAGAAGGGCCGCCTCCCCCCAGGTAAGGTCTTCCGGGGAACGGCCCAGGTAACGCCACGCGGCGGCTTCCAGGCCCACCACATTTCCCCCAAAGGGAGCGTGGTCCGCAAAGAGTTCCAGAATCCCCGGCTTGTCTTCCCTCAGGGTGAGGTACTGGGCTAAAATCATCTCTTTTATTTTTTCCCCCACCGTCCGGCGGGGATTTTTGCGGAAAAGCCGGATAACCTGCATGGGCAGGGTGGACGCCCCGGAGACGATTTGTCCCCGGCGGAGATTGTCCCTCGCGGCCCGGGCTATGGCCGGAAGGTCTATCCCGTTGTGGGAAAAAAACCGCCGGTCTTCGTAAACCGTAAGGGCGGCAATGAATTTTTCCCCCGGCCCGGCGCTTAAGTTATCCCGGGGAAACCGCCACTGCCCGTCTTCCGCGGCGGCGGCGCCGAGAAGGCCCCCCTCCTGATCCGTAATAACCCAGGAGTAGGGATCCCGAAACAGGGGATCGGGAAGGGCGGCGGCAAACCGGAAGGTCATCAAGGTCCAAAGGGCCGCCCCGGTTAAAAAAGCGCTCCAAAAAACCGCCCCTTCCTTTTTAAGGAACAATGTCAATCCACCGGCCTGGCCGGACCGCTTGGATTTCCGGGTCGTACATGGCCTCGGCTTTTATCAGGGGCAGGTAAAAATGCCCGGCGTACGCGTTGTTCACCAAGAGGCGCAGCTCCCGGCTGCTTCCCGGATCCAGGCTAAAGTAATCGATAACCCGGTCGTCCCTAATGTCCTGGTGATTAGCCGAACCGGATTCCTCCCCAATCCGCTGGTTGTGAATTTCCCACCCCGAAGGCATAAGGGCTGTTAATGCAATCTCATTAACCCGGTAATTAAGGCTGTTGGCAACCCGGATTAAAACGGCAAGATCGGTTCCCTGCTTTAATTCCGCCGGAAGATCCCCCAAAATTGCGGCCCCCGCCCCCGGCGTCCCCAGGATTTCGTAGCGGACCGAAAGGGCAAGCCCCGAGGCTGTTTCACTTTCCGTCCCCGGAGCGGGAAGCCCCCTGGCAATGATTCGGGGAAATAAAATTTTATTTGTGGGGTTAGAAATTTCTATGAGCATGGGTTCGGCCCAGGGAAGCTCCGCTTGAATCAGGGCTTTGCCGGTGGATAGGACCGCCGGTTCGGCGCCGTTTAAGCGGTAGGTCAGGGTAAGGCCGGTTTCGCCCCCCCCGCCGGCGGCCAGGACAAATTTTCCCACCGCCCTAAAAAACGAACCCAGCTCCTGGGTGGTTAAGTAACCCCGGCCGGTCATCTCCCGGCTCAACTCCTCCAAAAGCCGCAGGCCCTGGGGGCGCTGGTTAAAGAGCGTCAGGGCTTCCAGAATCATGGCCCGGTCCCGAAAGGTGGAGCCGTAGCTCCCCCCGGTTTCCCGAAAGGCCGGGGCCTCCGTCCCCCGGCCGGCAATCATCTCCTCGGCCTCCCGGCGGTAGCCCGCCAGGTAATAGGCCATGGCCAGCCGCCAGTGGGAGGGGTTTTCCAGGTCCTGCCTCTCCTTAAGGCGGTTCATCCCGGGCAAATCCGGCGTCCCGGCCAGGGCCAGGGTAAAAAGCCGGTAGGCCTGGCTGCGCAGTTCCACCGGGTCCAGGGACTGCCAGGAGGAGGCGGCGCTGCGCTGGTAGTCGAGCCAGCGGACCAGGAGTTCCCTGGGAACCCCGTAACCTTCCCGTTCCGCCTCTAACAGAAAGTGCCCCCCGTAGTTGGTTCCCCAGGTGTTTACCTCCGTGTCGCCGGGCCAGTAGGCAAAGCCCCCGGAGGGCAGTTGAAAATCCCTAAGTTTCCTGATGGCGGCGTTGATATTGTCCGTAAGAACGGCGGACTGCCGGCCGCTCAGTTCCTGAAGGTGGGGAAGGTAAAGCTGGGCAAAGCCCTGGGAGCTTACCTGCTCCAGACAGCCGTGGGGGTAGGAGAGGAGGTATTCCAGCCGCCGGGTAATATCCAGGGGAGGAAGGGAGGCGGCTTCCAGGATGGCCTCGTTGGTCCCCGGAAGGCCGGCCGGTTCTGCAGAACCGGACCAGGTGGAACCGGGGGCCAGTTCAAAGGACTGTACCTCGTAGACAAGCTCCGAAGGAACCGTTACCTCCACCGGTATCTCCTGAACCGCGGTCCATCCCCGGGCCTGGGCGGAGAGGCGGATTCGGGCGGTTCCCGGCCGGTCCCCCGCCGCCAGGGCAAAACGGACCTCCCCCTCCCGGGAGGCGGCCCCTGGGTTTTCCGCCGCCGGGGCGGGGAAGGCGGCGGCGAGGATCGCCGGCCCTTCAATCCGGGCCGCCCCGGTTACCTCCAGGGTTACCCTGGCTTCGGAAATGCCCGGTTCCATGGCAAACAGGGAAACCGGCAGCCCCAGGGTTTCGTTAATGCTGATCTTCCGGGGAAGGGTTCCCAGGATCATCAGTTCCTGCCGGACAGGTACTTCCTTTTCGGCGGACCCAAAGGCCGGCCCCCCCCCTTCGGCCTCCTGGGTTCCCGCGATAACCATGATTCGCACCGCCCCGACGTACCGGGGCAGGGGAATGTGGTGAACCTTGGTTTCCCCCGGCCCCAGGCTCACCGGCCCCAGGAGGGCAGCCACCGGGGCAAAGCGGTTGGGCCGCCCCCCCGCGGGATCCACCTCCGTTTCTTCGCTTCCCCCGATGGAGAGGAGGGTGTTGAGGACTCCCGTGTAAGCTCCGGACACCAGATCAAAGAGGTCCCAGGTTTTTAGCAGGCTGGCCTCTTTTTGAAAAAAGTGATCCCAGGGGCTGGGGGTCCGGAACCGGGTGATCCCCAGGAGGCCCTCGTCTACCAGGGCTAAGGTGTAGGTCATGGCCCGGCCGTTTTCTTCCCCCACAGTAATCCGGGCGGTCTGTTCGGGGCGGAAGGAATCCGGAGCCCCTATCACGGGCTTTAACCGGGTCCGGGGATCATTTATGGAAATAGGAATAACCCCGTAGGTTCGGATGGGCAGATCGTTGGCCGTTTGAAGGTGGGGTTGAAGGTAGGTTACGTGAACATAAATGTTGGGACACATCCCCCCGACGGCTTCAAAACTTAAGGTGGTGGTTCCTTCCCGGCCTTCAAACCAGCGGGACTCAAGGATCCTTCCCCCCTTTTCCACGGTGAAAAACCCCCGGCCCTCCCCGCCGGTGGGCAGCGAGAGGGTAACGGTTTCCCCCACATCGTAGGCCTCCTTGCCCGACGCAAGGACCAGCATGGAAGGGTTGCCCGCCCCCTGGGTCCGGGCCCGGACGGCATAGCCGGGTTCGTCAATGTAAACCACCTGCCCGGTGGAGTGCCCCCCCTCCAGGTCCACCGCCCGGATAAAGTACCGGCCAAAATCCTCCGCGGCTATTTTAAAGGTGTAGCTTCCCCGGCCGCCGGCGAGGTCCACCTCTCCCTGGGAGACCGGGGCAAAGGTTTCGCTTTCCATGTAGGAGGCTAAGGTTTCCCTGTCGTTTTCCCACCACCAGCGCCAGTCGATCTTATAAATCTCCACCCTGGCCCGGCCGGAAGGCCGTTCCCGCCCCCTCTTGTCCAGGAGGACCAGATCCACCTTCTGATCGGCCCCGGTGAAAAGCATATTGAGGAAGCCCCTTCCGGGGGGCAGCTTTAGGCCCAGGTAGGCTTCGTAGGGGTTAAAGGGGAAGTCGGCGTACTCAATGCTGAAGGCCCCGCCGGGTTCAAAAACCCGGGTGGTGAGCCGGAGATTCATCCGTCCCGGGGCTTTCTCGATGCCAAAGTTTCCCGTTAATTCCGCCCGCCCGGCCTCATCCAAAACTCCCTGGTACAGGGGCTGCTCCACCCCTAAAATCTCTCGGGAGGGATCGTCAAAGCCGTAGTCCCCAAACCCCTCAAAAACCGTAGGCCGGGAATCAAAGCGGGCGCTTATATCGGCCCTGAGCCGGGAGGCGGGGGCCCCGTGGAACCAGGAGGATTCCAGGATTCCCGAATAATTCCGGTTGGGCAGACCGTCCTCCTGCCCGGCAAAGGAAACTCCGATCCTTAAGCGGTTGGGCATGATGGTTTCTATTTTAATGGTTTTGCTAAAGCTCTGGGTTCCCGCCTGAGCCCTGGCCAGGTAATTGCCGGTGGGGGCCTGGGGGGAAGTGGCGGTAAAAAAGGAGTAAAACCCCCCGGTGTTTTCCTGAACCACCCGGCGGTCCACCTCCCGTCCCTGGGGGTCCAGCAGGGTAAAGATAACCGGATGATCCGGGGGAAGGGCCGCCTCCTGATTCCATAAAATGAAATTTAAGTAAATGGAATCCCCGGGCCGCCAGACTCCCCGTTCCCCGTAAAAGAATCCCATAACCCCGCTTTGGTTGTTAACCCCCCCGGTGTTAAAGTGGCTTACCGTCCGGGACTGCCCGGAGTTCACTTTTAAAAGGCCGTAGTTGCCCACGGATACCGGGGGGGCTCCGGGAAAAAGGGGAACCGGCGCTCCCGCCCCCGGCCGGCCGGGAAGGCGGCCGACGATTAAAAAGGGCTCCCCCCCGCCGCTCAGGCTGACGGTTCCCTCCGCCCCGGTGGTTCCCGCGGCCAGCAGGCGGTTTTGATAATTGTAAACCTCCACTTCCGCTCCGGGCAGGGGGACGGCGGAGCGGAGGTCCGTTACCGCCACCGTTAAGCCCCCGTCCTTTTCCCCCAGGGCCAAAAGGCCGATGTTAGACAGAAAAACGTTCCGGCTCACCGTTACGTTATGGTCGTAATAACCCATGTAATAGGCGGGATGAAGGGGATTCTGGCGGTTTTCAAAAAACTCGCTCCAGTTTACCGGCCCTCCGTAGTCCTCCCAGAGTTTGTCCTCCCGGAGTTCCCCGGTAACGGGGTCCTTCAGGTAGGCGAAAAGCTCCTCCGAAACCGGGGCCTCCGGGTCCTGGTACTCAATGTGGGGCCGCCGGAAGGTCAGTTTAAGCTGGTAAAAGCCGCCGGGATAGTTTTCTAACAGGGGCTGAATATCCAGGCCCCGGCGGATAAAGAGATCCGAATCTTCGCTCTGCCAGTCCAGGGGAATGATCTTTTTCCAGACCGTTTCTCCCACCCGGTTTAACTGGTTGGAGTTATCCATGTTATTAATTTGCAAAAAGAGGGGGATGTTGCCGCTGTGAATCCGCACCGCTTCGATCATAACGGCGTTAAGGTTGCGGGTTTGAATGGGAATGACCGCCCCCTGGCTGTCCGGGAGAATCACCCCGGTTCCGGCAAACTGCACCGCCGGTTTTTCCCTGGGGAAGGACAGGGGAAGGGTTTGGGAAACCAGGAGGGCCTGCCCCTGGGCATCCCGGATTTCCGGGGCCAGGGAAAGCTCCACAAAGGGGGGCCAGGGGCCGTTGGAATAAATCGTAACCCGGTTGGACCGGTGGGCCAGTTGAACCTCCGGGCCGTTTTTCAGGGTGATAAGCCCCCTCAGGTCCTGGTCCGCCGCCAGGGGCTGGGAGAAAGTTACCTCTATCCGCCTTTCCCCCCCCTCCTGGGGCAGCCGGACCCCCAGAAGGGAAAAATCCGACCGGGACCGGATGGGTACCTCCATCCGCTTCTCCCCCCGGGGCCCCCGGGCGGCCTTTAGGAAGCGCAGGGTGAGGGCCTTTTCCCCGGCGCCCCTTTCCAGGCCGGGGATCCGTACCTCCAGGCTGCGGTTCGTCTCTCCCGGAAGAATCTCCGGTTCCACCGCCCTGCCGTTGTACCGGGCCCGGACCCAGGCCGCCGCCTCCTCCGGGCTAACCCGGTCCGCGGCCCTAATCGAGGTGCGGTACTCCATGATCTCCGGCCGCCGGGGGTCCGGTATCAGCAGAATCCCCGGCTCCCAAACCAGGCTTTGCCGGGCGGCCCGGAGGGTGTAGGTCCAGTCCTTAAGGCCCCCCAGGTCCGCCCCCCCCTCGCCCTGGGACGAAAGGGCCGCGGCGAAGCTCCGGGCCTTAAAGCGCACCCGGTAGGTTTGGCCGCTTTTTAAGGGCTGGTCCGGGAAAAAGCCTAAGGTTTGGGAGTCCAGCCACCGGGCGCTCCCCCGGACCGCCGGGGTCAGCTCAAGGGGGGAGGGGAGGGCTTCCCCCTCCCGGCCCAGGGGAAGGGTAAAAACCACCGTCAGGGCGTCCCGGACCGAAATTTCCCCCCCGGTGTAGCCTTGGATGTAGTCCGGGTCCGCCGCCCCTTCTTCCCCGGCGGACAAAGGGCAGCCGGTTAGAATCAGGGCCAAAAAGACGGGGCTTAGGAAAAGCAGGGGAGAGAGAAGTTTCGAGGGGCCTTTCATTTTTACCTCCAAAACCGGGGGCGGGTCGGAATTAAAAAACCGGCCTTTTTTCAATTTTTTCTCTGTTAATTCTATAATAACCGAAAAAGAAAAGAGTTTCTACCGGCGGGCTTTGACAAGGTCCCCCTAATAAAGTAAGCTATTTTTAAGCATGAAATTATTTAAGGGGACAAACCTAAAAATCGGCGATTTGGCGGCTTTCCTGGCTGCCGGGGCTCTGATTGGGGTTTTATCTTTTCAGATTTACGGGAACCGGAATGATGATCCTTACTTGTACATTTCCAACGGAGGGCAGTACTGGGTCTACCCTCTGGAGGAAGACCGGGAGATAACCGTTCCGGGGAGGATCGGAGACACCTCAGTTAAAATCGAAGGGGGAAAGGCCTGGGTTATCGATTCCCCCTGCCCGGATAAGATCTGCGTCAACGCGTGGCCCCTGGAAAGGGAAGGGGACTGGACCGCCTGCCTCCCCAACCAGATTTTTTTAAGCCTTACCGGCGGCGGCCTTGAGGAATTGGTAGATGAGTTCAGTTATTAGGGATCGCCGGCGCCTAACCCTCCTGGGGGCCTTTTGCCTCTTCCTGTCGATGGTGGAGTTTATGATTCCCAAGCCCCTGCCCTTTCTGCGCCTGGGGCTGGCTAATCTTCCCATCCTGGCGGGGCTTTCCATCCTTAACCCCGGGGAAGTGATGATCCTGGTGATCCTTAAAATCCTGGGCCAGGGCCTGATTAACGGAACCCTCTTTAGTTACATCTTTTTGTTTTCCGCCCTGGGTTCCCTTGCCGCGGGGCTTGTGATGATGCTCCTGTGGCGGTTTGGCCAGAGATTTTTTTCGTACATCGGCATAAGCATTTTAGGGGCTTTGGCAAGCAACCTGACCCAGTTGGTTTTTTCCATGCTCACCGTCTTTGGCAAGGAAGCCTGGCTCATCGCTCCCCCCTTTTTGGCGGTGGGAACGGTAACCGCCATTCTTTTGGGAATCTTTGCCCAGCGGTTTTCCCTGGTGAGCCAATGGATGAAGGAAGAACGGAGAAAAAATGAAGGCCATGTTTAAGCGTCTCAAGCCGGAATTTTTGTTTGTCTGCGGCCTGGTGATTATGATCTGTTTTATCTTTCAGGGCAACCTGATCTTTAGGGCTTTTCAGGTTTTTCTTTTTGTTCTCCTCTCCCTCCTCCTGGGCAAGCGGTTTAAGCTCCTGCCGAATTTAATCATGCTCTTAAGCGTTACCCTTATTTACCTGATCACCCCCCGGGGCAGAATTCTCTTCAGCCTTGGCGGCTGGGCCATTACCCAGGGCTCCCTTTTTTTGGGCCTTTACCGGGGGCTGCTCCTGGTGGGCTTAATTTACGTTTCCCGCTGCTTTATTTCGCCCCGGCTTAAGCTGCCGGGAATCATAGGCAGCCTTTTGGGAGATACCTTTTCCTGTTTCGAGCTTATTAACGAAAATAAAAATTTATTTAGCCTCCGCCGGCCCTTTGTCAGCCTGGATGAAATGATGATAAAAATAAGCCGCCAAAGGGAAGAACCGGCCGGCCTTTCCGGCGCCCAAAAGGAGGAGGCCCCCGGGAGGGCCCGTTTCGGGGATTACCTGGTTCCGGTTTTTCTGCTTATCCTTAACGGAGGGCTTTTGGCCTTTCCTTATCTTTGGGGGTGGTTTCAAAACCGGCCGGTTTAAAACCATGATTTTCTTAAAAAACCCTTTAAAAATCCTTTAAAAACCTCTTGACACTTCCCCGAATCTTGGATATTATTATCCACTTTATGCCTGGTAAATGGTAATAAGACCATTGGCGGCTTTAAAAAGCGACCGTTAAAAATAAGGATAAAGGGATGGACCAAAATTTTGTTAACGAAATGCTCGATAAACTCATAAAGGCAAAGGATGAAATTCTCCAGTTCCTCCTGGCCGAAAATTCGGATTTTCAAGCCATGGTAAAGGAAAAGGACATGGACCCCAAGGACCTGGCGGACATTGCGGCGGACGACATTGACCGCAATACCCTGGACGCCCTGGGGGTTGCGGAGGTCCGCCGTCTCAGGCTCATTGATTCGGCCATTTCCCGGATAAAAAACGACCGTTACGGCATCTGCGTGCGCTGCAATAAACTCATTCCCACCGAAAGGCTTAAAGCCATTCCCTACGCGTTAATGTGCGTTCCCTGCCAAACCGAGGAGGAGCGGAAAAACCGGTAAATCCCCGGATTATCCTGCCGATAATATAATCGGTAGGAATTATGAAAATCGAAGGCATCCGCAGTCTGCTAACGGTCCCGGTAAGCAACATCGTGAGCGCCCGGGTTTCCCAGGGCGCCATTGCCCTGCCGGTGGAATCCGCCCATTATCTCTATTCCCACCTCAAAAATATCCGGGGCTACGCCGCTCCCCCCAATAGTTCAGGATACTCCTTAAGCCGGTTAAGGGCGCTGGACAACCTGATAGAACGGCTTAAAGAGCTGGGGGTGGAGCCGGTCCCGGCGGGCAAGGAAGATTCCGGGGTTCTGGCCCGGATGCGCCAGGACTTAAACCAGGCTTTAAGCCGCACCGTGCCGGGTTACCGGGGAGCCCCGGGGCTGGATGCCGGCCTGTCCTTCAACTACCTGCTCTAAGCCTAAGCGATGACCTGGGCCCCCTTTTTTCTCTGCTTTATCTTTTACCTCCTCATTCCGGTCCTGGGGGCCGGCCGGGTTAGGCGGCGGTGGCGCCGTTTCCGCCGCCGGGTTTATCAGGCTTCCCGGCTTCCCCGGGTTTCCTATTCCCTGCTTTACCATTCCCCGGAGGGCTGCCTGGGGATTCACGGCCTCTTTGCCAGCCTTCAGGGGGTACAAGGCCGGGACTCCCTTTGGATCGAAGGCAGCGGGGTGAGTCTCCAGGTGAGCCTTGGGGAAATAGAAGCCTACACCCTGCCCCGGCCGGTGGAGAGCGGGGATTCCCCCGACGACTTTATGACCGAGGAGATACCCCCACGGCCAAAGCTCTCCCGGATTCTCTCCTATTCCGAAGGAACCAGGGTTTTTGTTGCCGGAAGGCTCTTTAAAAAAAACGGCCGGGCCATTTTTATGGGAGGGCCTGATACCCCCGCCCCCGGCAAGGGGCTTCCCGGTTTTTCCCGCCGCCTGCCGGTGATGCTCATCTTTTACGACGGCCCCGAAGAGTCCCTCTTTTTCCGGGCCATCCGGACCGGGCGGGACAAAAACGAACTGCAGAACCCCCTAAGCCTCATCTCGATTATCGCCGGCTGCCTGTTTCTGGGGGCCCTGGCCTACCTGGAATCCTTTCAGGGCCGGACCTTTGAGGAGGCGGGTTTTTTGGCGGGGCTGGCGGCCCTGCCCCTCCTTATGTTTCTGCCTCCGGGGATTTTGTTCCTGGAGCTCTACCGGAGCCACTGGAACAAGGCCCGGCGGTTGAGGGCGGATCGGGACTGCCTCCTTATGGAGCTGGACCTCGCCGCCGGGGAATCCTCCGCCGGGGAGCGGAAGGACCCTTACCGGGCTTTGGCGGTTAAAGCGATGCTTATGATGATTTTTTCCTGGCTTTGCCTTATCGCGGGGATTTTGGTAAATTATTATTTATTTATGATCTTAAGTTTTTACTTTTTGCGCCCGTAGTTGACCGTTACCGTCCGGCCCTTTAATTCCTTCCCGTTAAGGAGGGCCACCGCCTTCTTTGCCAGGGCCGGCTTCATTTGAACAAAGGAGCAGTTATCGGTAATCTTCAGGGAACCCAGTTCCCCCGCTTCGGGATTAAGGGCCCCCTTAATAAAGCCGGTTAGATCCTGGGGAAAGATCCGGCGGTTTTTCCCGGCGCTGAAAAAAACCGTAACAAACCCGCCGCCGACCTCCCCCGGTTCTTCCCTTTCCCGCCGGGGGGGCAGGGGAGGGTCCCCCTTAAAATAGGCCCGGAACAGGTAGGCCGCCAGGGAAACCCGCATGGTTAAGGGGATGTACCGGCGGATGGACTTTTTAAACAGATCCATCCCCTCCCGGTCCCCGTCCTCCTGAATCCTTTGCCGCAGGGCCTCCAGGGATTCCCTAATCGCCCCGGACAAGGGGGAATCCTCCCCCTTCTTTTCCCCTTCCTCCGGGATTTCCGGGGAGAAAAGGTCCTGGGCCGCCGCCGGGGCGGGGGTTTTGGCCTCCCCGGGGGCGGCGGAACCGGGGGCTTCCCTTCCCAGCTTGAGGGCGTTCCGGGGGAGCCGGAGGGTTTGGGAAAGCCGGGGGGCGGTTTCTCCGGGGCACAAGAGCAGGGTAGAGACCGGGGAAAGCCGGGCGGCTATAAAGCTCAGGTCCTGGTCCCCCTCCCCGGCGGGCCCGGCATCCGGGGCAAAAACCGCCAGGGTGGGGGCTTCCGGGCTCAGGGTTTTTAGGCGAATCTGATCGATAATTTGCCGGGGACTGCCGATGATGATCTCAGGTTTCCGTTCCAGCATCATGGCCTGTTTCTTTCCTTCCCCCAGAACCAGGCTGAACAGGGGCAGGCGGTTGGAGGCGATGAGGGAAGAGAAAAGCCCCCCGATTTTTCCCCGGTTCCGGCTGTCCGGGGCCACAACGACCGCCCTGTGTTTCCCCCCGGCGGCGGAGAGCCGGCACAGGGTGAGCAGAACCAGCCCCAGGGCGCGCCCCCCGGCGCCTTCGGTATCCGCCCAGAGGGACGTGTCCCTTCCTCCGGCCCGGAGCAGGGATTTTTGAAAGGGGGTAAGTTCTTTAAACCCCCCATTGTGAATGAGGGCCTCCGCCTGGGAAAGGAAAGGGTCTTGATGTAAAGACAATTTTGAGAATCTCCTAAGGGCCGGTAAAGTTTTTTCTATGGTAATGAGGACCGGAGTTCTTGTCAAGGAGCAACCGCCGTAGTGTCGCCGTAGAAGACTGACACCGTAGAAGACTAAACTTGACCCATAATTCAAATCATGGTTACATTGCCTTTTAAGAGGAATTTGGACCACAAAGGAACCCAGGGGTTCAGGAAGATGATTTTGTGTCCTTTGTGGTTAAAATTCTTACTTGTGGAGGGAGCGGCGTTTGAAAAATTTAGGGCTTGCCTTCCCAAAAACTGAAGTTTTGGGAAGGCCTCTTCTCTTTGTTCTTTTTCTTCTCTTTCTTAATCCGTCGGCGGAGGGCCAGGAGGTGTTCCGGTACCGTCACCAGGAGGGGGACAAGTTCCGCATCCTCTCCCAGGTTAGGGAGGAGGTCTTTATCAATGGAATCTTCTCCCATAGGGCGGACATTCTCAACCGGATTACCATGGAAATCCTGGGGGACTCCGGGGGCGCCGGGGAGATTTTAGGAACCTTCCTAACCTCCGAGCGGGCGGAGGGTTTCGGGGGCGCCTATACCTGGGGGCGGGAGTATCAATCCCGGTTTTTCCGGGACAGCCGGGGGCTTTACGACATTGCCGGGGAGTACTATATGCCGGTGGTTCGCAACGTGCCGGTGTTCCCCGAAGAAGCCCTTCTGCCGGGGGAGCGGTGGTCCTACCCGGCGGAGGAGGTTCACGATCTCCGGAACAACCTGAATGTGGCGGAGGCTTTTCACATTCCCATCGAGGTGAACTACGAGTATCAGGGACCGGTGGAGGAGGGGGGAAAGACCTTTCACCGCATCCTCATCGACTACCGCTTTTATTACCGCCCCGAAGCGGGCCGGGACGCCGGGGGGCGGAACCCCCTTAGACCCCGGCTTATCACCGGCTATTCCCGGCAGACCCTTCTGTGGGACAACGACCAGGGCCGCCCGGAATCCTACAGCGAAGATTTTGATATTTTTTTCGACCTGGTTTCAGGGCTGTCCCTGGAGTACCGGGGGCAGGCGGAGGCCAGGGTTGTGGAGGCCCAGCTTATGGACCGCCGGCGGATAGCGGAGGACATTCAAAAGGTTCTGGAGGAAGGGGGGATAGGCGAAACGGAGGTCCGCCAGGGGGAAGAGGGGGTTACCATCAGCCTGAATAACATTCAGTTTCTCCCCGATTCTCCGGAACTCCGGGATGAGGAAAAGGTTAAGCTTGCCCGGATAGCGGCCATCCTGGAAGCCTACCCCGGCCGGGACATCCTGGTTTCCGGGCATACCGCCCTGGCGGGCGCCGAAGCCGGGCGGCTTGCCCTTTCCCGGGAGCGGGCCCAGGCTGTGGCGGATTATCTCCTGCAGTTGGGCTGCCGCCGCCCGGAGGAGATCATCGTCCAGGGCTACGGCGCCGAGCGCCCCCGGGGGGACAACGACACCGAGGCCGGCCGGAGGCTGAACCGCCGGGTGGAGATTACCCTCCTGGAAAATTGAGGCCCCTTCGGCGGTAATTCTGACCGGGGAGGACAAAAATTAATTAGTTCGCCCTAATTGACCCTAATGGGTAGATTTTTTCGATAAAAGATAGTAGGATAAAGGCATTCGTAGAAAAGGAGAAAGAAATGAAAAAAAGGCTTCTTGTCCTTGTGATTCTCTGCCTGATGGTTTGGACCTTGCCGGCCCAATCCGAGGATATTACCGATATCCTGGAAGGAGCGGCGGACAGCCTGTCGGTCCTTATCCGGGACAGCCTTGCCAATGCTCAGGGACCCCAATCCCTCTACTTGCGGGGTATTCTCTACAATAATGAAACCACCGTCCTGGGGGAGTACTTCAACATGATCTTCCTCAAAAAGTTCTCTGAACTGGGGGTAAGCAATATTAACCTCTTTGGGCCGGAGGTGCGTCCCCCCGCGGGAGGCAACTACTACACCATCGAGGGAACGGGCCTGGTCGTTCTCAACCGGCTCCAGTTAAGCCTTACCTTAAAAAAGCAGCCGGAAAATCAGACCATCCGGGTGGAGAATGCCGCCATTCCCCATTCCACGGAAATTCAGGGGCTCCTTCAGTCTGTTGCCGCCGCTTCTGCAGCGGGGGGGGACGCTTTTGAACCCAACAACACCTCTGCCTCGGCCTATCCCCTCAACCCGGGCCGCTACCAGGCGGGTTTTTCCGAAGGAGGGGATCAGGACTGGTTTAGTTTCCAATTGACTTCGGAAGCCCTGGTTACCCTGGGTACCGAGGGGATTCTGGACACCACGATTGAGCTTTTTAACAGTTCCGGAACTTCCATTGGTTCCAACGATGACGGCGGCGAAGACTACAACGCCCGGCTTGTCAGCATCCTGTCCCCCGGAACCTACCGGTTTATGATCAAGGCTTACAGCAGCGAAACCACGGGAAACTATACCTTCTTTTTTGAAACCGGGGTGGTGGTTCTTGACACTTATGAGCCGAACAATTCCCAAAGCCAGGCCAAAACCTGGGCTCTTTCCCAGGGAAGAACCCTGTCCCTTTCCTTTTTGCCTTCGGGGGATCAGGACTGGTTCAAGCTGGATTTTACCGGCCTGACGATTAGCCCCGGGTCGTACCTCAGCATTTGGACTTCCAGCGATATGGATACCCGGCTGGATATTTACCAGGGGGGCAATCTTATTGCCGAGGATGATGACGGCGGAGAGGATTACAACGCGTCGGTATCCTTTTTCCTGGAGGGAAACCTGAACAATTACTACGTGTTCGCCCGGCCCTACAGTGAAAGTACCACCGGCCCTTACCAGCTTACCGCGGAAATCGGGACAGGGGATCTGGACGCCTTTGAGCCCAACAATACCCCCCTAACGGCGACTCCCATCAGCCTGGGGCAGCTCCAAACGGGCCACCGGTTTTCCAATGCCGATGACGTGGACTGGTTTGTCTTTGTGGTTAGTCAGGCGGGGACCTATTCCCTGGGTACCGAGGGATACCTGGACACGGTTTTAG
The DNA here is from genome assembly GCA_031273605.1 of Spirochaetales bacterium. GTDB lineage: Bacteria > Spirochaetota > Spirochaetia > UBA9216 > UBA9216 > JAISRN01. Next base: position 16,191 of record JAISRN010000118.1, read on the forward strand.
CCCTTTTCAACGACATTAACGGCAATTCCCAGATAGCGGAGAACGACGACGGCCCGGAGGGGCTCAACTCCCTGCTTGAGGTCTACCTGGCGCCGGGAACTTATTATGCCCAAGTGCGGGAATACAGCCGTACCGGCGGAGACTATTCCTTTTTTGTCCGGCGAAGATAAGGGCGCAAGGAGAAAGGCCTTTTTGAGGAAGGATTCTTGGTTTAAAGCGGCGGC
>JAISRN010000139.1 GCA_031273605.1 Spirochaetales bacterium
AGCGGGCCGCAAACCCTCCGAAGGCCCCCGGTTCGTCCAAACAAAGCTGGATGTGCAGATGGCTTTTTTCATTGCCCTCCCGGATACAGGCTTGCAGCTTTTCGAGAACCTCTCCTTCAATTTTTTGATCCGTGTAACTTCGCACGGAATGACGGATTTTCATAGCTTCGCGGCTGTCCATGACGCCTCCTTTTTATCCCATGACCATTTGAACTGAGGCAGTTCCAAAATGTCAGATTTGGGAACCGGCTCAACTGGTTCCCAATATACAGGCAAATTACTTTTTTTGCAATAGAAAACCCTTCAGCATAGAAAACCCCGGACCCGAAGAAAGATAACCGAAAAAACGCGCCCGGTTTTTTAGTTTTTCTGCAAAGCTATAAATTCATCGGGTGTTATTGATTTTATGATACTTTTTTTAAAGTCTTTTATATTTCGCGTTATTATATAGTAATTTCATGAGCACAAACAAAACCTTTTAGCCTTTTGAGCGCACACATGCCTATTATCTTTGTTACTTTTTCGTGTCCATCACGATTAAATAAATAATCCAGTAGAATATTTAAATCAAGTAATATGGTCTTCATGAAACATTCTCCTTAGCTCTTTCTTATCAGGGACATTGATACCCATATCTGCAAATATTCAATGCAGTTCTACAACTTCGTGAGGAATATCCATATTGCTACTAGTATTCTTTATTTCTAAAAAATAATCTTCGATGATTTTTGAAATTGGTTTATTCACCTTTTTTGAGAAAGAATGGGCAAAATCAATTGCTTTAGAATCAAGGCTCAAAGTTAATTTTCTGTTCATAATTTACACCCCATACGTATAATATATTATAATAATCCGTGCTTGTCAATACGTTTTTATTTATTAAAAACTTCAGTTTTGGGGAAAGCCGCCCCGGGCGGCCTGGAGGAGGAAAAAATCCTCCAGAACCAGGGCGGTCATGGCCTCCACCACCACCGCCACCCGGGGGCAGAGGCAGGGGTCGTGGCGGCCGGCAATGGCGAGGGAAACTTTCCGGCCCTGGGAATCCCGGGTGGTTTGGGGCAGGGCAATGGAGGCGGTGGGTTTCACCGCGGCCCTAAAGAAAAGCTCCCCGCCGGTGCTGATTCCCCCCAGGACGCCCCCGGCGTGGTTGCTTAAGAAACCCTTTTCGTCCATGGGGTCGTTATTTTGGCTGCCCGTTAAATCCGCCGCGGCAAATCCTTCGCCGAATTCGATTCCCTTAACGCCGCCGATGGAAAGAACCGCCTTGGCAAGCTGGGCGTCGAGTTTGTCAAAAACAGGCTCCCCCAACCCCGGCGGCAGCCCCCGGACCCGGCATTCCACAATGCCGCCGGCGCTGTCCCCCCGGGCCATGAGGGCTTCAATCCGATCCGCCATTAAAGCGGCGGCCTGGGCGTCCGGCGCCCGAAGGGGGTTTTTTTCAATCTCCCCCGGATCAAAGGCCCCGCAGGAAATCCCCGCCGCCCTTTGGGTGTAGGCGGTAATGACCACCCCCCGGCGCCCCAGGAGTTTCTTAGCCACCGCTCCGGCGGCTACCCGGGCCAGGGTTTCCCGGCCGGAACTGCGGCCGCCCCCCCGGTAATCCCGCAGGCCGAATTTTTTAAACCAGCCGTAATCGGCGTGACCGGGGCGGAATTTATCCTTTATGTTTTCGTAATCCCCGGACCGGGCGTCCTGATTATAAACGATCATCCCCAGGGGGGCGCCGGTGGTTTTGCCTTCAAAAATTCCGGAACACAGTTCCACCCGGTCCGTCTCCTGCCGGGGGCTGGACAGAGGGGACTGTCCCGGCCGGCGGCGGTCAAGCTCCTTTTGAATATCCTCCCCGCCCAGATCAAGGCCTGCCGGAACTCCGTCCAGGATTAGGCCCAGGGCGCGGCCATGGGATTCGCCGAAGGTGGCAAGCCGCAAAATCCGCCCAAAACTGCTGCCCCCCATAGGCTAAAACTCTCCCAGGCTTTGCAGCAGAGCCTTAAAGCTCTGCTCAAGGCTTAAGCCGCTTAAGTTAATGGTGAGATCGGCTTTCTTGCCACACAAGGCCGCCCTTCGCCTGTAAAGGGCGGAAAAACTTTTTTCCGGATTTTGTGAATTGAGAAAGGGCGGAATCCCTTCGGCTTTGATTCGCTTAAAAAGAGACGCCTCATCGGTTTCTAAATAAATAAAGAGAACCTCCCCGCTCCCCGGATTTTTTTCCAAGGCCAGCATGGCCTGGGAATTTTCGATGGTTCCTCCGCCCAAGGCCAGCACCGCCGGACGGCCTTCCATTATTTCCGCGGCCTCCCGGGCGGCCAGGGTTTCGCAGCGCCGGAAAAGTTCCCCGGACCGCCGGTAAATGTCCCTCACCGTCGGGGAGCCGGAAGGCGGGGGAAAGCCTTCGTCCCCCGGCAGTTCCCGGTAAACCTTCAGGATGAGATCGTCCAAATCGAGGAAGAGCCGGTTTCCCCCGGCCAAAAGTTTCCCCAGGGTGGTTTTGCCGGAGTGTTTCAGCCCCATCAGAATAAGACCCGGGGCGGGGGGCTTGGAAATTTTTTGGTCCACCCCGTTATTGTAACCTGAACTTGAGCCGCGATTCAAGGCGGCGCATTGCCTTATCAGGATAAACGCGTAGAAACAAAAAAGAGGAAAATGGACCACTTTTTCCCCAAAGAGGGAGAAAGTGGTTAGTGATTAGTGGTTAGTGGTTAGCGAGAAGAAGAATAACCACGAAGAAAGTGATTAGTGGTTAGTGGTTAGCTTTCCTTTTTATGAAGGAACTTCACCGGTTTAAATTCCTTTTTTGGCTGTTTTTTCCTGTATGATCATCTTTCTTTCTTTGTGTCCTTTGTGATCTCCTATGTTATTTGTCAAGCAGCAGACCCCCATCCCTCGAACTTTATCTTGTAATACGCAAACTTTTTTCGTAGCGCCTCCTCCGACGCATCCCGATACA